>NZ_JBITCO010000020.1:0-139952 GCF_044453265.1 Kitasatospora sp. NPDC051705
CGACCCAGCCCGAGCCGGGAAGTGGTGTTTCGAAGGATTGGCCGCCCCGGGACCGTCCGCGCCGATGCGTGTCCGGTGCTCCCTGCCGAGCGACTTGGTAACACTACTCCTCCCCGGCGCCCAGGACAAATGGCGGTTCGGGGGCGGCCGGGCACTCTGGGTGACCACGCGTCCGGGGGCGGGCGTCGTCGGACGAACTGGGGCCCGCAGGCCTGGCGAGTCACGCCCGGTAGTTGTTTACTGGGAGTGATCAGGGCAGGAAAAGGAGGCCCGGCGATGGAATGTCCACACCCATCCGGGTTCCACGCCGAGGTCCGCTCGCAGTACGCCGCGGCGGGGGCCGAGGTGGCCAGGCTGGTACGAGCGGTTCCCGACGATCGATGGACGGCGCCCACGCCCTGCCAGGACTGGGACGTACGCGGGCTCGTCAACCACCTCGCCGCGCAGCACCTGTGGGTCTGCCAGGCCGTGGCCGGTTACACCCCCAAGGAGATCGGCCACCGCTTCGAGGGCGACGTGCTCGGGCTCAACGCGGCCGGTGTGTGGGAGATGGCGGTGAGCAGCGCGATGCGTGCGCTGTACCGGCCGGGCGCCCCGGACCTGCTGGTGCACCTGCCGTACGGGGTGCGCGACGCCGGCGGGTACGCCCGGGAGCTGACCGCGGAGACCGTCGTGCACGCCTGGGACCTGGCGCGGGCGCTGGGTGAGAGCGGGCGGATGCCGCGCGGCGCCGCGCCGTACGCGCTGGCGGAGTTCCAGGGCTACCGCAACCTGGCCGGCACCGGGATGTTCGATCCTCCGCGGGTCGCCCCGCCGGGGGCGGACGCCCAGGAGGAGCTGCTGGCCCTCACCGGCCGCGATCCCCACTGGTCGGCCGAACGCATCTGAGCGGGTGCGGCGGCCGACGGCCCGTGAGCCGCCGGGCACCGCGCCCCCGAGCCGTCAGACCTGACGGGTGGGCAGCCCCAGGATGGCCGGGTCCTCGGCGAGTTCGGCCAGCAGGGCGTCGAGCTTCGCCCGGTCGACCGACGGCATCACGAAGACGTGCACGTAGCTGCGGCGGGTGGACTCGTCACCCGGGACCATCAGCACGTCCTGGGAGGACAGCGACCACTTCGCGACCAGCTCCGCACTGGGCTTGCGGAACCGCACCGTGACGGCGCCCGGGGTGCGGGCCGGCCAGAGCTCGACGCCGAGCTCGGACTCCATGGCGACCAGGCGGCGCTCCAGGTAGTCGGCGAGCTCCTGGGCGCGGCGGATCCGGTCGACCTGGTCCTGGTAGGAGTGCCGGGACAGGTGGTCCCAGAGGACCAGCGGGGAGAAGCCGTTGCGGGAGCCGGCGAAGGTGGTGTCCGGCGCGCCGATGTAGTCGGGCTGGGACGGGGGCGAGATCTGGTACTTCACCTTCGTCATGTAGATGCCGCACGGCCAGGGCGCGCCCGGCCACTTGTGGCCGCTCATGGCTATCGAGGAGACCATGTCCACCTCGCCGTGCCCGGCGGTCGGCAGCCGGAGGCCGAAGTCGAACTGCGGCAGCCGCGTCTCGGGGGTCCAGCCGTACGCCGGGTCCTCGGCGGCCATCCGCATGAAGGGCGCGTAGCCGGCGCCGAGGGCGCCGTCGACGTGGATCCAGAAGCCCCGGCGGAGGTCGACGAGCGGCTCGCCGGTGCGCGGGTCGGTGCCGTAGACCACCTCGCGGCGGACCAGGCCGTGCCGCTCGAAGATCGGCAGCAGGCGCTCGCAGACCGCCTTGACGTCGTCGTGCGCGCCCTTGAAGGTGCTGCCGAGGTTGAGGTTGACGAAGACCGGGTGGCCCTTGGCGGCGAAGAACTCGACGAGCACCGCGAGGGCGTCGACGTCGATCTCGCCGGGGCCGTCCCAGGAGCCGCCCGAGGGGCCGGGGGCGGAGGGCACCTCGGTGGGCCACTCGCGGCGGCCGGTGGCGGGGTCGACCAGCGGGCACTCGTCCGCGTACTTCTCCAGGCCGACGGCGTGGAAGGTCTCGACGCCGAGCACCCGGACGGCCTTGGCGAAGGAGTAGTGGGTGTCCTCAGAGTAGAACGCGACCGGGCGGTGGGCGTTGGGGTTGTGCCGGTCCGGCGCGGCCTGCACGTAGCGCAGCGCGTCGAACGGTGCGGTCGGCGGCTGGATCAGGGCCTTGCCGCTGAGGTAGTCGCGGGCGTTCCAGAGGGCGTACATGTTGCCCTCGGTGGAGCCCATGGAGAGCATGTAGCCCCAGTAGGACTCGGGGTCGGCCGGGTCGTGCGGCCGCTCGGCGTTCCACAGGGCCGCGTAGTAGTCGAGGACCGCGCGCTCCAGGACCTTGGTGTTCGGCTTGTAGCCGCCGCTCTGGAACGGGTCCCCGAGGTTGTTGATGTTGTTCGGCATGAACCGGGCCAGGTCCAGGGCGCAGCCCTGCATGTCCTGGGTGGCCTGGTAGCCGACCAGGTGCTCGCGCTTGCGCGACAGGTACTCGTCGACCGTGTCGAGGGCCCGCAGGCGCTGGTCGTCGTCCAGACCGCCGGTGGGGAGCACGAACTCGCGTCCGTCCAGCTCCGGGCCCGGGTCGACGGCGGGCGCGGCGGCGAAGGTGGCGGTCGGGCTCATGGGCAGGGCACTCCAGGATCGCTGGCCGGCCGGTCCACGGCGCGGGGAACGGCGGAGGGGCGTTCGCCGCTCGCGGCCAGGATGGAACTTTCCGGCCCGGTGCGGAAGATCTCCCGAAGAAGATTCGGTGGACGGCCGTCGTGGTTTGCGGATCGGCGGAATCACCTGGGATCCTGGGCGCCATGCCGAATAATCCGCAGGGCCGCAGGGGCCCGGTCGACGACGTGGACCGGGCGATCATCCGCACGCTCGCCGACAACGCCCGGATGCCGAACAACGCGCTCGCCGAGGCGGTGGGCATCGCCCCGTCCACCTGTCTGGCCAGGGTCCGCACCCTCCAGGAGCGCGGCATCATCCGCGGGTTCCGGGCCGACGTCGACCCCGCGGCGATCGGGCTGCCCCTGCAGGCGATGATCTCGGTGCGGCTGCGGGCCCACACCCGCGAGCAGAACGAGAGCTTCCGCAGCACCGCGCCCGACCTGCCCGGGGTGCTGGCGGTGTTCCACATGGCCGGCTCCGACGACTACCTGCTGCACGTCGGTGTCGCCGGCCCGGAGTCCCTGCGCGACTTCGTCGTGGACAACCTGACCACCCACCCGGCCGTCGCCCAGACCAGGACCAACCTGATCTTCGAACAGATAGCGGGGCGCCGCTACCTCGCCCCTGAGCACTGACCGGCCGCGTCGCCGGGCCGTCCCGTCCGGAGGCGCGGAGGCGCGGAGGCGCGGCCGGGGACCGCTCCCGCGGTCAGCGCAGCGGGAGCAGCAGTGCGGACGGGTCGGCGGCCGTGGACCCGAAGGTCACCGTGCCGCCCGGCGGGGTGTCGCCCCCGTACAGGGCGTCCCGGGTGCCCAGCACCACGGCGAGCCGGTGGCCCGCCGGCAGGTCGTAGGCCGTCGGGAAGAGCGTGACGTCCAGGGGGAACGGCTGCCCGGGCACCCGGCCGGACCAGCTCTGCGGCGCGTGCGAGATCAGCCGGCCGACGCCGAGCGCGCCCACGTCGTAGAGGTAGGCGACGACCGTCCCCCGCGGGCTGGAGGCGGTGACGGTGGTGTGCACCCGGGCGGCGCCGCGCACCTCCAGGCCCTGCGGGTAGGGCGGGGACTGCCGGACGACGGCGGCGGAGCGGTCGAGCAGCGGGAGGAGCACCGTCGGCGGCTGGTGCACCCGCTGGTCGAGCAGCCCGGACAGCAGGGCGACGCCGCCGCCGGCGCCGGACGCGGTGTCGCCGAGCACGGTCGTCCGCCACTCGGGGGCGTCGGCCGGGCCGCCGGGGGTGTCGGCGCCGAGGGAGTCTGCGCCGAGCGGGAGCCGGTCGGTGCGGGAGCTGACGGACCGCCAGTCGGGGTGGGTCTCGTGCGCGCCGGTGGGCCGGACCTCCAGCTCGACCCGGCCGGACCGGTCGGGGGCGGCCGGTGCGCCCATGACGTACTGGTCGAGCCAGGCACGGGCGCTGTCCCAGGTGGCGTTGTCCAGTCCGAGCAGACCGGTGAACTCCTGGCTCGCGTGGTCCCCGGGGCGCAGTTCGAGTCGCTTGGGCCCGGTCAGCCCCTGGTAGAAGTCGGTGATCTGGCCGGGGTTGAAGAAGCTGTCGCCCCAGGCGTTGGCCAGCAGGACGGCGGTGCCGTTCGCGTTGATCCGGTCCAGGTAGCGGGCCGGGGACCGGGTGTCCGCCCAGCGGACCACGTCGGGTAGGTCCCGGTCGGCGAAGAGGTCGTCCAGGACCCGGGTGAACCCGGGGCCCGGCCGGCCGGTCGGGGCCTGGATTCCGGCGAGCACGGCGGCGGCCTGGAGGTGGCGGGTCCGCCCGCTGTACAGCGAGTCGGTCAGGTCGGCCCAGCCGCTCAGCGAGGCGACGGCCTTGATCCGCGGGTCGAAGGCGGCGCCGAGCAGGGTAAGGCCGCCGCCGAGCGAGAGGCCGACCATGCCGACCCGCTCGCGGTCGGCCGGGGTGTGCGCGAGCGCCCAGTCGATCACCGTGGAGACGTCGGCGACGTCCTCGGGCCCGGCGACGTCGACCTGGCCGCCGGAGCCCCAGAAGCCCCGCACCGTGTAGGTGACGACGACGTACCCCCGGGCGGCGAGCGCCCGGCCCTGCGCGACGTACTCCAGGTCGTGCTGCCCCCAGCTGGCCGGCTGCACCACCAGCGGGTGGCGGCCCCGGGCGTCGGTGCCCGCGCCGCCGGGGGCCGGGGTGAACACGTCCGCCTTGAGGACGACGCCGTCCCGCGCCGGGATGTCGGCGAGCCGGAAGGAGTCGACGCCCGACACGGCCGGGGACGGGGCCCCGGACGCGGCCGGGGTGGTGGCCGGCGGAGCGGCCGCACCGGCGGGCCCGGCGACGGCGGCCCCGCCGAGGGCGAGCGCCGCCGTGAGGACGGCGCTCACGGTCCGGCGTGCGCGGCCTGGGTGGGATCGTTCCATCGTTGCTCCGTCTGTGCTCGTCCGAACCACTGGGCTGCCGGGAGCCTAGCGATCTGACGATTGCTCAGAGGAGTTGTCGATCAGCCAAATTACTGGCCGGTAACAGCGGTCGGGCGAGGCGACGCCGTCGTCGTCCGGGCGGCACGGTCGCCGGCCGGGGCGCGCCGGGGCGGACGGCACCGGGGCGGACGGCACCGGGCCGATCGGCCGGTGTCAGGCCAGCGACTTGGCCTGCCAGTACCGGAACTGCTCCAGCGGGTCACCGTCCAGCACCCACGGCCAGTCGGTCACCGTGTCGCCGAGCAACTGGAACGCGCCCGTGCACTCGCGCCCCCGGCCGGCCTGCACCAGGGCGAACGCGAGCAGGTTCAGGTCGGCCTGCGCGGCCGCGTGCTGCAGGTATCCGGGGCGGGTCCAGGTCGCCAGGGCGCCGTCGAGCACCCGGGCGGCGCGCACCCCGGTCCACTGTCGGCGGGCGAGCAGCGCCTCCACGCCGCCCTTGGCGGTGGTGCGGGTGTGCTCGTCGACGACCGCGGTGAGCTCCACGCCGACGGCCGGCGCGTTCGCCGGCACCGCGGCCCGGACGGACTCCACGAAGTCCATCTGGCTGCTGCGCGACCCGCACTCCTCCGGCGAGAGGTACCGCAGCATCTCCAGGTGCGCCTCGCGGTTCCAGCTGTCGCGGGTGGTCACCTCGTGCCAGACGGCGAACAGCTCGCGCGAGTCGGCGCGCATCAGGCGCAGGATGCCGAGCAGCACGACCCACGGGGTCGGGTCGTCCGGCGCGAGGTCGGAGGCGCGGTAGCAGTTCTCGGCGGCGGCCCTGGCGTCCTCCATCCGGCCCGCGTGCCGGCCGCGGACCAGCTCGACCCACGCCTCGAAGACCAGCGGGTCGGCGCCGGCCGGGCGCCGCAGTCGCCAGGTCCGGGCCAGCGCGGACGGCGCGGCGACCTCGGCCAGCACGACCATGCGGTGCGTCCGGCGGTCCCAGTCCTTACCGGTCTCCTGGAGGAGCCGCTCGACCTGGTCGACCTGAATGGCGTCCTGGCCGGGCATGCCGGAGGATTTCAGCTGCCGCCGCACGCGGCCCAGTTTGACGTCGTCGAGTTCCGGACGCAGACGCGGACCGGAAGCGCGAAATCTTCGAAGGATCGACACGCGCCGCAGCCTAGGCCCCGTCCGGAATTCCGGACACCCCCCGGATCCAATCGTTATTTCCGCGATTCCGGTGACGCCGCGCTTGCGTACGGCGACCATCCCGGCGGAATGATCATCCGGGCGCAGAATTCCCCACCGGGCATTTCCGGAATTGACCGTGCGTCAGAAAATCGGAATTCCGGCGGCCCGGCGGCTCAGCCCACCACGGACCCGCCCGCGGCCGGCCGGTCCGCGGGCGGCACGACGGCGGGTGCGGCGGGTGCGGCGGGTGCGGCGGGTGCGGCCGCCGGTGGTACGGCGCCGCGGGGGGCGCCCTCCGGCCGCGCGGTGGCGCGCGCGTGCGCGGCGGCCCGGATCTGCGAGGGCCCGCAGGCCCAGACCATCACCCGCCCGCCGGTCCGCGCCAGCGGACGGTCCCACCCGGAGCGGACCAACCGGGGCCGCCGCACGCCGAGTTCGTCCCTCGCCCAGCCGGGCAGCAGCCCGATCGAGGCGTTCGTCAGCAGCCGGACGGCGGCGCGCTCGCGGCGGCTGCGGCCGAACCCGCGCAGCAGCCGGAGCACCTCCAGGGCGGCCGGGGTGACCGTCAACTCCGGCCGGATCCGGGCCAGGTAGGCCGTCGCCTCGGACCGGGAGCGGGGTATCGCGGTGGCGCCCAGCCGCTCGGCCACCAGGGACGCCTCGGCGAGGTAGCCGTCGCACTCGGCCGCGGACAACGCGGTGGCGGCGAAGGCCTGGTGCCCGGCCAGGAAGCAGAGCACCTCGGCGGTGTGCACCCAGGTCAGCAGCTCCGGATCGTCGGCGCGGTAGGCGCGGCCGTCCGCCGCCGTCCCGCGGATCCGCGGGTGGATCCGCCGCACCGCCGCGATCGCCGCCTCGGCCGCCGCCGTCGAGCCCAGCGTGGTGGTGGTGACGAAGCGGGCCGTCCGGTGGAGCCGCCCGGTCGGATCGACCCGGAAGTCGGAGTGCGCGTCGACGGCGGCCATCGCCAGCGGGTGCAGGGACTGCAGCAGCAGCGCGGCGAACCCGCCCACCAGCATCCCGGCCGGGTGCCCGTGCACCCGCCACACGACGCTCGCCGGCCCGAAGAGGCCCGGGTCCCCGGCCGGCCGGTCGTACCGTTCCAGGTGCAGGTCCTGCCCGTGCACCGTCGCGTTGATCTCCGCCAGCAGCCGCGCGCGCAGTGCGGCCAGCGGCGCCCACCCGCCCGCGGTCCCGATGATCGTCCCCACCACGCCAACCCCTCCGTCGCCGAGGCCCACCACCCTACGGCGACCGGCCGGGCGGCCGGTCGGGCGGCCGAGCGGGCGCCGTAGGGGCGGCGACGGGCCGTCCGGGCCGCCGGACGCGGCTCCGCGCACGACGCCGGGGCCGTACCCCGGCCGGCCGGTCAGCGGACGGGCAGCTGCGGCGCCCCCGGGCGGGCGCCGCCGTAGGCGTCGGCCATCGGGGAGGCGCCGGTGGTGAGGAAGTCGTGGATCGCCGCCAGGTAGGAGGCCCGGTCCACGGCGCCGTCGCCGTCCTCGTCGAGGGCGTCGAAGGCCGCGGCGGCACCGTCCTCGGTGTTGCCGGTCGCCGCCCTCAGCCGGGTGAACTCCTGCCGGGTCAGCCGGCCGTCGCCGTCCGCGTCGGCGAGGTCGAACAGGGAGCCGAGCGCGGGGCGGCAGGACCGCTCGAACGCCTCGTGGCCCGCCCAGGACCGGTACTCCTCGAAGGTGACGCGCCCGTCGGCGTCGGCGTCCATCTGCCGGAACACCTCCTGGTGGGCTTCCCGGGCCGCGGCGACCAGGGGGTGCTGCGGGTCCCGTCCGGTGGCCGCGGCCGCGCGGTCGACCCGCGCGAGGTACTCGCCGTGGGAGATCACCCCGTCGCCGTCCGCGTCCAGCATCCCGAAGATGTACTGCTTCGCCGAGTCCGACACGTCGTCGCCTTCCGGTTCAAAGGGGGCCCCGGGCAGGGACGTTACCGGCGGCGGGCACCCGGCGCGGGGCCGACACGACGGCCGGTCCGGTGGGCGGTCCGGGGCCGGCCGGACCGCGCGGCGGATCCCCGGCGGGAAGGGGCGGCCGTCCCTTCCGGGGGCGTGGTCCGGCGGCGCCGCGCCCCCCTGATGGAGCAACCCGGGCCCGCGGTGCGGGGGCGCACGAGGCAGGCGCGGACGGGGCCGTGAGGCTCGTCACTGCTTCGACGCCTCGGCGCGCAGGCTGGGTAGGTGTACGTTCCAGCGACCGACGGGCGGGGTATCCGCCCCGATCGCAGACGCCCCGTCAGCGTTGCCCTCCGATGAAGGAGAGACACCGGACAATGGCTGCACAGGTCCCGCACCACCACCCACCCCAGCGCATCGGCGTGGTCGCCGAGTCGGCCCACGGGGAGACCCGCGTCGCGGCGACCCCCGCGACGGTGCGCACCCTGCTCGGACTCGGTTACCGGGTCGTCGTCGAATCGGGGGCCGGCAGCGCCTCCGGCTTCACCGACGCGGCCTACCGCGAAGCCGGCGCGGGCATCGGCGACGCCTGGGCGGCGGAGGTGGTGCTGAAGGTCAACGCCCCCTCCTCCGACGAGATCGGCCGGCTGGCCGAGGACGCCGTCCTCGTCGGCCTGATCGCACCGGCGCAGAGCCCGGAGCTGCTCAAGGCGCTGTCCGCGCGCCGGGTGACGGCGCTCGCGCTGGACGCCGTACCCCGGATCTCCCGGGCGCAGTCGATGGACGTGCTCAGCTCGATGGCGAACATCGCCGGGTACCGGGCGGTGATCGAGGCGGCCCACGTGTTCGGGCGGTTCTTCACCGGCCAGGTCACCGCCGCGGGCAAGGTGCCACCGGCGAAGGTCCTGGTGGCGGGCGCCGGCGTGGCCGGGCTCGCCGCCATCGGGGCCGCGTCCAGCCTGGGCGCGATCGTCCGCGCGACCGATCCGCGGCCCGAAGTCGCGGACCAGGTCAGGTCGCTGGGCGGCGAGTACCTCGCCGTGGACGTCGCCCAGGAGGCGAGCACCGACGGCTACGCCAAGGCGACCTCCGCCGACTACGACCGCGCCGCCGCCGCGCTCTACCACGAGCAGGCCGGGGACGTGGACATCGTCATCACGACCGCGCTGATCCCGGGCCGCCCCGCCCCGCGGCTGATCACCGCGGCGGACGTCGCGGCGATGCGGCCGGGCAGCGTCATCGTCGACATGGCCGCCGCGCAGGGCGGCAACGTCGAGGGCACCGTGGCGGGCCGCACGATCGTCACCGACAACGGCGTCACCATCATCGGCTACACCGACCTGGCCGCCCGACTGCCCGCCCAGGCCTCGCAGTTGTTCGGCACCAACCTGGTGAACCTGCTCAAGCTGCTGACCCCGGGGAAGGACGGGCTGCTGGTCCTCGACCTCGACGACGCCGTCCAGCGGGCCGTGACGGTGGTCCGGGCGGGCGAGATCACCTGGCCACCGCCGCCGGTGGCCGTGTCGGCCGCCCCCGCCGCCGCACCGGCCGCCGCGACCGCACCCGCCGCGCCGCAGGCCGGGCGGCCCCGGCTCACCCCGGCCGTGCGGTTCGGCCTGATCGGCCTGGGCATGCTGGCGGCCTTCCTCGCGATCGCCGCCGCGCCGGCCCGGCTGGCCGAGAACCTCACGGTGTTCGCGCTGGCGGTGGTCATCGGGTACTACGTGATCGGCAAGGTCCACCACGCCCTGCACACCCCACTGATGTCGGTGACGAACGCGATCTCGGGGATCGTGGTGATCGGCGCCCTGTGGCAGATCGGGCACGAGAGCCGGGTCGTGACCGCGCTGTCGTTCGTGGCGGTGCTGCTGACCAGCGTCAACGTGTTCGGCGGCTTCGCCGTCACCCGCCGCATGCTGTCGATGTTCTCCGCCTCCCCCGGGCCGGCCTCCCCAGCGCAGGCCTCCCCCGGGCCGGCCGGCGCCCGGTCCACCTCACCCGAAAGGCGAGCCCGATGACCGCCACGACGGCCTCGCACGCCGCGGACCTCGTCGCCGCCCTGCTATTCATCCTCAGCCTGGCCGGACTGTCCCAGCACCGGACCTCCCGCGCCGGCGTCGTCTACGGCATCGCCGGCATGGCCCTCGCCCTGGTCGCGACCGTGGTGGTGGCGGCCCGGAGCATCAGCGCCGGCGCCATCGCGCTGATCGTCCTCGCGATGGCGCTCGGCGGCGCGGCGGGCCTGTGGCGGGCGCGCCGGGTCGAGATGACGCAGATGCCCGAACTCATCGCCGTGCTGCACAGCTTCGTCGGGCTCGCCGCCGTCCTGGTCGGCTGGAACGGCTACCTGGAGGTCGAGGCGCACGGGTCGGCCCAGACCCGGGTCCCCGGCGAGCTGCTGGGCATCCACCACGCCGAGGTCTTCATCGGCGTCTTCATCGGCGCGGTCACCTTCACCGGCTCGCTGGTGGCCTTCCTGAAGCTGTCCGCCCGGATCGCCTCGCGACCGCTGACGCTGCCCGGCAAGAACCTCCTCAACCTGGGCGCGCTGGCCGCCTTCGCCGGGCTGACGGTCTGGTTCACCGTCAGCCCGGACCCCGGCCCGATGATCGCGGTCACCGTGCTCGCGCTCGCCCTGGGCTGGCACCTGGTCGCCTCGATCGGCGGCGGCGACATGCCAGTCGTCGTCTCGATGCTCAACAGCTACTCGGGCTGGGCCGCGGCCGCCGCCGGGTTCCTGCTCGACAACAACCTGCTCATCGTCACCGGGGCGCTGGTCGGGTCCTCCGGCGCCTACCTGTCGTACATCATGTGCCGGGCGATGAACCGCTCGTTCCTCTCGGTCATCGCCGGCGGGTTCGGCATCGAGGCCCCGACGGGCGGCGCCGAGGAGGACGGGGAGCACCGCGAGATCACCGCGGACGAGACCGCCGAACAGCTCGCCCGGGCCGGCTCCGTGATCATCACCCCCGGCTACGGGATGGCCGTGGCCCAGGCCCAGCACCCGGTCGCCGAGCTGACCCGCCGGCTGCGCGAGCGCGGCGTCGAGGTCCGGTTCGGCGTGCACCCCGTGGCCGGGCGCCTTCCCGGCCACATGAACGTCCTGCTGGCCGAGGCGAAGGTGCCGTACGACGTCGTCCTGGAGATGGACGAGATCAACGACGACTTCGCCGTGACCTCGGTCGTCCTGGTCATCGGCGCCAACGACACCGTCAACCCCGCCGCCATGGACGACCCGGCCAGCCCGATCGCCGGCATGCCGGTGCTGCGGGTGTGGGAGGCGGAGCAGGTGGTCGTGTTCAAGCGCTCGATGGCCTCCGGCTACGCGGGCGTGCAGAACCCGCTGTTCTTCCGCGAGAACAGCAGCATGCTGTTCGGGGACGCCAAGCAGAGCGTCGAGGCGATCCTGCGGGCGCTCGACGAGCGCGCCCCGCAGGCCCCGGCCGCCCCGCTGCGCCAGCCGACGGCGGCCGGGTAGCCCGCGGCGGCGAGCAGGCGTGGAGCGGGAAGTCGGCCCGGCCGACTTCCCACTCCACGGCGCCGGTCCGGCCCAGGTGGGCGGGCGGCCGGACAGGGAGGCGTGCAGCAGCCGGGTTCGCGGGACACCCGTGTTGATCCGTGCACGACCGACCCCCGGCCGGTTGAATCGACCCGTTCGTCGACCAGCGGCGCCACCCGGTGCCGCGCGAGCGAGGGAGCCCGACCGGTGGCACGCGTACCGAGCCTGATCTACGGCATCAGCAAGTCCGACGAGCGGCTGCTCAGTCTGCTCGGGCCCAAGGAGCACGTGGTCCTCCTCCCGGGCACCGAAGGCGAACTGGAGGCCCAGTCGTGGGAGGTGGAGGAGCTCGACAACGGCAACGTCCTGCTCCGCAACGAGCGACACCGCACCTTCGCCGGCTACGACGGCGATCCCCGGGAGAACGCCGAGGTCGTCGGTTCCTACGAGCCCCGGGAGTGGCGGCTCCGCCCGGTGTCGCACCCGGACGACTCCCGCTACCACGTGGTGGTCCCCGGCGGCCCGGTCGGCGGGGTGGAGCTGACCCTCGACCTCAGCGTCCTGGACATCGCCCCGCAGCGGATCGCCCTGCGGCCGCTGGACGCCCACGACCAGCAGCAGGTGTGGGACTTCCTGATCCACCTCCCCTGAGGCAGGCCCGCGGCCCCGGAGCCGCGGGAAGAGGACACCGAGGCCACGGCCCCACCGCGCACGCGGTGGGGCCGTGGCCGTTCCACGCCCCGAGCCCGGGCACCGTCACCGCCGCCGCGGCGAACCGGGCGGCGCTCCAGCCCGATCCGAGCCCGGGTCGACCGCCACGGCCGACGGTTGCGGATGGAAGGAGGCGCTGCGGGGACGGCGGACGCTCCGTTCCGCCCGGCCGCCCGGGCCGACCGCACCGGGATCCCCCTTGCCCATCTGCTGAACGGAGTTGGCGTAGTGAGCAGCGGACGTTTGGAACTGTGCCTGGTCGGCGCCGGTCCGCGCGGCCTGTCCGTCCTCGAACGGATCTGTGCGCACGAGCGGAGGCGCCCCCGCTGGGGGCGGATCACGGTGCACGTCGTGGACCCGGACCCGGCGGGCTCCGGCCGGGTCTGGCGGCCCACGCAGTCCCGGCAGCTGCTGATGAACACCGTCGCCTCGCAGGTCACCGTCTACACCGACGCGAGCCTCAGCATCGAGGGGCCGCTGGAGGAGGGCCCGAGCCTGTACCAGTGGGCGAAGGCGCTCGGCCCGAGCGCGCTCACCCCCGGTTCCGGGGCGGTCTACGACGACGAGACCCTCGCCGAGGCCCGCGACCTCGGCCCGGACACCTACCCGACCCGCGCCCTCTACGGCCACTACCTGACCTGGGTGTTCCGGCAGGTCACCGCGACCGCGCCGGCGCACGTCTCGGTCCGGGTGCACGCCGAACGGGCCGTCGCCCTGGAGGACGCCGACCCCGGGTACGACGGCGCAAGCCAGACCCTGGTGCTGGCGGACGGCACCCGGCTGGCCGGGCTCTCGGCGGTGGTGCTGGCCCAGGGGCACGTCCCCGCGGTCCTCTCCGCCGCCGAGCGCGAGCTGGCCGGATTCGCCGAGCGCCACGGCCTGGCCTACGTCCCCCCGGCCAATCCGGCCGACGTGGACCTCTCCTCCGTCGCCCCGGGCGAGGCCGTCCTGATCCGCGGTCTCGGCCTCAACTTCTTCGACTACATGGCGCTGTTCTCGCACGCCCGCGGCGGGGTCTTCGAGCGCGTCGACGGCCGGCTGGTCTACCGCCCGTCCGGCCGCGAACCGCACCTGTACGCGGGCTCGCGCCGCGGCGTGCCGTACCACGCGCGCGGCCGCAACGAGAAGGGCGCCCACGGCCGCCACCTCCCCCGCCTGCTGACGGCCGAGCACGTCGCGCGGCTGCGCGCGGGCGGCCGGCGGATCCGGTTCGGCACCGAGCTGTGGCCGCTGGTCGCCAAGGAGGTGCAGACCGTCTACTACCGGGCGCTGCTCGCCGCCCGCGGCACCCCGGCGCTCGCCGCCGAGTTCGCCGACCGCTACCTGGCGGCCGAGCCCGGCGAGGCCGAGGACGGGCTGCTCGCCGAGTACCGGATAGCCGCCGGGGAGCGCTGGGACTGGGAACGGATCTCCCGCCCCTGGGGCGAGCGCGTCTTCGCGGACACCGCCGACTTCCGCGCCTGGCTGCGGAACCACCTCGACGAGGACGTCCGCCTCGCCCTGCAGGGCAACGTCAGCGGCCCGTTCACCGCGGCCCTGGACGTGCTGCGCGACCTGCGCAACGAGCTGCGCCTCGCCGTCGACCACGCCGGGCTGGACGCCGACTCCCACCGCGACGAGCTCGACCGGTGGTACACCCCGCTCAACGCCTTCCTGTCGATCGGCCCGCCCGCCGCCCGGATCGAGGAGATGGCCGCGCTGATCGACGCGGGCGTCCTGGAGCTGACCGGCCCCGGGATCCGCGTCGGCACCGACGCCGACGACCCCCGGGGCCCCGCCTTCACCGCCACCGGCGACCTCGCCGACCTGGCGGTCCGCGCCACCGTGCTGATCGAGGGCCGGCTGCCCGAGATCGACCTGCGCCGCACCGAGGACCCGCTGATGCTCCACCTGCTGCGCACCGGCCGGTGCCGCCCGTACCGCATCCCCGCGAGCGTCGGCGAGGACTACGAGACCGGCGGCCTCGCGGTCTCCGGGCGGCCCTACCGGGTGCTGGACGCCCAGGGCGTGCCGCACCCGCGGCGCTTCGCCTACGGCGTGCCCACCGAGTCCGTGCACTGGGTCACCGCCGCGGGGATCCGCCCCGGCGTCGGCTCGGTCACCCTGGAGGACTCCGACGCGATCGCCGCCGCCCTGCTGGCCCTGCCCGAGCTCCCGGCCCCCCTGTCGGACGGGGAGTTCCGGGCGGCCGACGAGAAGGCGCGGGCCGGGGCATGACGGACCACCGCACCGACGCCCACCTCGACGCCGGCCTGCTCTCCCCCGTCCGGGTCGGGTCCCCCGTCGAGGCCGCGGTCGGCGACACCGCCTGGCTGCAGGCGATGCTCGACGCCGAGGCCGCGCTGGTCCGCGCCCAGGCCCGCTGCGGCACCGTGCCCGCCGCGGCGGCCGCGGCGATCACCCGGGCGGCGCGGGCCGAGCACCTGGACGTGCGCGCCCTCGCCCTGGCCGCGCGCGAGACCGCCAACCCGGTGGTCGGCCTGGTCGGGGCACTGACCGCCCGGGTCGCCGCCGAGTCGCCCGGGGCCGCCGAGTACGTCCACCGCGGCTCGACCAGCCAGGACGTCTTCGACACCGGCGCGATGCTGGTCGCGGCCCGGGCCCTGGCCCTGATCACGGCCGACCTGCGGGCCGTCGCCGAGGCCTTCGGCGATCTGGCGGCCGGGCACCGGGACACCGCGATGGCCGGCCGGACGCTCGCCCTGCACGCCGTGCCCACCACCTTCGGCCTGAAGGCGGCCGGCTGGCGGCAGCTGGCCCTGGAGGCGGCCGAGCGCCTGGACCGGGTCGCCGGGGGCGGGCTCCCGGTCGCCCTCGGCGGCGCGGCCGGCACCCTGGCGGGCTACCTCCAGTACGCCGGCGAGGGGGCCGACCCGGCCGCCGTCCTCGACGGCCTGGTCACCGCCTTCGCCGAGGAGACCGGTCTGGCCGTGCCGGTGCTGCCCTGGCACGCGCTGCGCACGCCGATCGCCGACCTGGGCGCGGCGCTCGCCCACACCGCCGGCGCCCTGGGCAAGATCGCGGCGGACGTGCTGGTGCTGGCCCGCACCGAGGTCGGCGAGGCCGCCGAACCCACCGCCGCCGGCCGGGGCGTGTCCTCGGCGATGCCGCACAAGCGCAACCCGGTGCTCGCGACGCTGATCCGCTCGGCCGCGCTGCAGGTCCCCGCGCTGGCGTCGGTCCTGGTCCAGTGCCTGGCGACCGAGGACGAGCGCTCGGCGGGCGTCTGGCACGCCGAGTGGCAGCCGCTGCGCGAGTGCCTCCGGCTGGTCGGCGGGGCCGCGCACACCGCCGCCGAACTGGCCCGGGGCCTCACCGTCGACCCGGAGCGGATGCGGACCAACCTCGGGGTCACGGGGGGCCAGATCGTCTCCGAGCGGGTCTCGGCCGTGCTGGCCCCCCTGCTCGGGAAGGCCGCGGCCAAGGACCTGCTGACCCTGGCCTCGCTCCGGGCCGCCGAGAGCGCCCGCCCGCTGACCGAGGTGCTGGCCGGGCTCCCGCAACTGGCGGGCGTGCTGACGACCGCCGAGCTGGCGGGCCTGCTCGACCCGGCCGGCTACACCGGCGTCGCCGGGGCCCTGGTGGACCGCGCGCTGTCCGACCGGGACCGGCACCCGCTGCGCGCGGACGACACCGCGGCCGTCCGGCACGAGCGGGCGTAGGGCACACCCGGCACGGCGCCCCGGGGCGCCGTGTCGCCCGGTGCGCCGTCGCCGCCAGCCGTCGCCGCCAGCCGCCCACTGCCCACCGCCCGCCGAACGGCGGAGGCGGACACCCCCTGAACGGCGGGTGGCAATTCCGGCATCCGCGCCGCAATCAGGCGGCGCCACATGAAATGTCGTTAATTCAACTACAGAAATGGGGAATCCGCCTCCCGCCTGCGGATTCCCCGCCGAGCCGGCGCGGCCGTGAGATCCAGCTCACCCTTTCGCCGAGCTTTCGCGACCCTTTCGCCGGAAACCCCCTGCTGACGGGAGCTCAGGTCGTATCCGCACCGTTCTGATGCAGGATCATGCTGCAATCCAAGGAACATTCGGATGCTAGCCTTGGTTTCTGCGAGCGAGAGGCCCCAACACTCCCGATTTCGCATCAGCTGACGGACCGTCCACGCGCCCACCGGACCACCGGTACGCACGCCCGGCCCGTTTCCCGCCCCCCGTGGCCCGCCCGGTCCCGGCGGAATCGAATTCCGCCGACCGCGGGCCCGACCATCGCCTCCGACCCATCGGGCGCAGCCGTGCACCACTCGGCCTCGCCCGGCCCTCGCATGCCTAAAAGCAGGAACTGATGCCCGTTCAACCCCTGGCGGAGCTCATACGCTTCGCACGCCGCAATTCGCCCTTCTACGCCGACCTGTACGCCGGCCTGCCCGACCGCACCACGGCCCTCACCGACCTCCCGGTCGTCCCGCAGGCCGAGTACTGGCAGGCCAACACGCCCCGCCACAACCGGCTGCTGACCGGGCCGCTGGAAGAAGCCGTCGTCTTCAAGAGCGGCGGTACCACCGGCTCGCCGAAGTTCTCCTTCTACAGCCGGGAGGAGTGGCGGGAGTTCACCACCTCCTTCGGCGCCGGACTGGTCGACGCCGGACTGCGCCCGGGCCACCGGGTCGCCGACCTCTTCTACGCGGGCGACCTCTACGCCAGCTACACCTTCATCCTCGACTCGCTGCACCGCTCGCCCGTCTCCAACGTCCGGCTGCCGATCGGCGGGGCCGCACCGCTGGAGTCCACCGCGCAGACCCTGGAGCAGTTCGAGGTCGAGGTCGTGGCCGGCACCCCGACCACGCTCTGCGCGCTCGCCGACCACCTGCTGGCCTCCGGCCGCGCGCTCCCCCGCGTGGAGCTGCTGCTGTTCGGCGGCGAAGGCCTCTACCAGGACCAACTGCCCCTGCTGCGCGCCGTGTTCCCCAACGCGAGGGTCTCCTCGATCGGCTACGCCGCCGTCGACGCCGGGCTGCTCGGCCGGCCCGTGCCGGGCCCGGACACCCGGGTGCACCGGGTCTTCGCCCCGGAGACGGTGGTGGAGATCCTCGACGACCACACCGGCGAACCGATCACCGCCGCCGGGGTGCCCGGCCGGGTCGTGGTGACCGACCTGCGGCGACGGCTGATGCCCGTACTGCGCTACCCCGTCGGGGACCGCGCGGAGTGGACCGACGCCGCCGCCGGACGGTTCCGCATCCTCGGCCGCGCCCAGGAGGGCGTCCGGGTGGGCCCGGTCTCGCTGTACACCCAGGACGTGCTCGACCTCGTCCGCGCGGCCGACCCGGCCGAGCGGGTGAACGGCGTCCAGCTGGTGGTGCGCCGCTGGGAGGCCCGCGACGGGCTGCTGCTGCGCCTGGCCCACGACGGGAACCCCGACGGGCTCGCCGAGCTGGCCGACGCCGTGACCTCCGGGCTCCACGCGGCACGGCCGCTGTACCCGGAGGCCGTCGCCGCCGGTCACGTGCACCCGCTCTCCGTCCAGTGGGTGCGCCGGGCCGAGCTCGCCGTCAACGCGCGGACCGGCAAGCTGATCCGCGTCCTCGACGAACGGCCGAACGCGTGACCGCCACCGGGGCGGCCGGCGCACCCGCCCGGCGCACCCCGCTCGTCCTGCGCAACCGGCGGTTCGGCGCCGTCTGGGCCGCGCAGGTGCTCACCCAGGCCGCCGGCCGGATGTTCCAGGTCGGCGCGGTGTGGTGGCTGATCGCCCACGCCGCCGGCTCCGACCGCGGCCTCGCCTCCGGCGCCTTCCTCGCCGTCAGCACCCTGCCCGCGGTCGTCCTGGCGCCGCTGGTGGCCGGGCTCATCGCCCGCCGCCCGCACCGCGCCGTCCTGGGCGTCTCGGCCGCCGTCGCCGGTCTGGTCGCCCTCGGCACGGCCGCCTGGACGTCCGCCACGACGCCGCCGGCGCTCGTCACCTACGGCGCCGCGCTGGTCCTGGCCGGCTGCCAGGCGGTCTTCGACCCCTGCCTCACCACCGCCGTCCCCGAACTCGTCGAGGACGCCGACATCGAGGCCGCGACCGGTTTCGAGCTCGCCACCCAGTCGCTGGCCGGGCTCGCCGGGGGTCTGCTGGGCCCGCTGGTGGTCGACGCCACCGGCCTGGCGGGCGTCGTCGCCGGGTGCGCGGGCGCCTACCTGCTGGCGGCCGCCGTGATCGGCGTGACCCGGTTCCCGGCCACCCCCGCAGCGGCGGCCACCGCCGACGCACCGACCGCCGACGCGGCGCCCGCCGCCGGGCGGCCGCTGCGCCGGATCCTGGCCGAACTGCCGTTCATCCGGCGCGTGCTGCTCTGCTTCACCGCGGCGAACGTCTTCACCACCGCGGTGTTCGTGGTGATGCCGCTGTACACCCGCACGGTGCTGCACGCCGACGGGTCGACCGTCGCCGCCCTGGAGGCGGCGCTCGGCGCCGGCACGCTGGTGGGCTCGTTCACCGGAGGCCGCCTCCCGGGCGCGCCGACCGCGGTCGGCGCCGGGTGCCTGGCCCTGATGGCCGCCGCCCTCGGGCTGCCCGGTCTGGTCGGCGACCGGGCCGGCCAGGCCACGGCCGTGGGGTCGATGGCGCTCGCCGGCTGGTGCGTGGGCGTGATCGGCGTGCGGTTCGTGGCGCTGTTCCAGCGGATGGTCCCGGCCGAGGACCGGCCCGGCTTCTTCGCCGTGATGCAGGCGCTGCTGGGGGCGACCTTCCCGGTGTCGTCCCTGGTCTTCGGCCTGCTCGGCGACCACCTCCCGGCGCGGACGCTGTGCCTGGTCCAGGCCGTCGGCGTGCTGCCCGTCGCGGCCGCGCTGTGGTGGACCGGCCGCCGGCACACACCGGCCACGGACGCCGACGCAGACGCCGACGCGGCCACAACCACGGTCACGGCCGCTGCCACCGCGGTGTCCGCGGAGCCGATCGGGGGCGGGCGATGACCGTGACGATGACCATCGCGCCCGCCGCCCCGCAGGACGTCGCACAGCTGCGCCAGCTCTACTTCGACGTCTACGGCCACGGCTACCCGGTCGCGCTCGGCAGCGATCCCGAGGAGATGCGCCGCCGGATCGACGACCCGCACACCCACTGGCTGACCGCCCGGCACGACGGCGCCGACCAGTTGGCCGGTTCGGTGGCGGTGCAGACCGACCCCGGCGGCCGGATCGGCAAGCTGGTGGGCCTGGCGGTCCACCCCGAACAGCGGGGCGGCGGACTGGCCGGCCGCCTGACCGCGGCGGTCTGCGCCGACGCCTTCGCCGCCGGCACCGTGGACTCGGTCTACGCGACCGTCCGGGTGGTCACTCCCGGTCCGCAGCAGGTCTTCGCCCGCAACGGGTTCCAGGCCCTCGGGTTGCTGCCGAACGCCGTCGAGGTGGCCGGGTGCGAGAGCCTCGCACTGTTCGCCCGCCACGCCGACGGCGTCCTGACCCGGCGCCAGGGCGTCGACCAGGTGCCCGGAGCGCTGCTCCCCCTCCTGGAGGCGGCCCGGCGCAGCACCGGCGTCGGGTACGGCCGGCCGCGCGCCGCCGAGGGGCCCGCCCGGCCCGTCGCGCGGAGCGCGCCGGTGACCGCGCCGATGGAGCTCATCAACGCGCCTGGCTTCGTCCGCCGCCGGTTCCTGGAGCACTTCCCCGACCCGGGCGAGCGGTTCTTCCCGCTGCACCTCCCGAACACCGTGCTCACCCCGCCGGACGGCGCGTTCGAGGCGTACGCCGATCTGGACCGGTCCGCGGCGAGCTGCTCGCTGGTCGCGGTGCACCCGTCCCCGGCGGCCGTCGCCGGAGCGCTCGAACCGCTGATGGCGGCCGTCACCCGCGCCGGCGCCGACTACGTCGAGACCCTGCTGCCGCTGGCCGACACGGCCGGGCTCGACGCCTTCCTGGCGGCCGGGTTCGTCCCCAGCGCCGTCTACCCGGCGATGCGCCGGATCGGCGACCGGTTCCACGACTACGTGGTGCTGTCCCGCACCAGCCGTCAGATCGACTTCAGGACCACGGCCGTCAGCGAGCCGCTCCAGCCCTACCTGCTGGCCTACCTGACCGCCTGGACCTCGACCTACCTACCCCTTTCCGAGGTTGCCCCGTGACCGTCCGTCCCGTGAACCCCCATCTCGCGCCGGTCGGCGTCCCCGACCCCGCCGCGCTCCCGCACGTCCAGCAGCTGTGCGACCTGGCCTCCCCCTACGCGGCCGGGCCGGAGCCGGACGCCCTGTTCGCCGCCGCGATGGCCGAGGCCAACGCGTGGCACGCACAGCGCTCCCCCTTCCTCCGCTCGCTGCTGGACGGCCCCGCCGAGACCCCGGCGCCGAGCGTCGGCACCGGCGTCCGCACGCCCCTGGTGCACGCCAACTTCTTCAAGCGGCACGAGGTGCTCTCCATCCCCCGGGAGGAGGTGCACCTCCACCTCACCTCCTCCGGCACCACGGGCCAGAAGTCCCAGATGTTCTTCGACACCTGGACGATCCGCTCCGCGCAGCGCATGGTGGCCCGGATCTTCGACCACTACGGCTGGATCACCCCCGACCAGCCCGTCAACTACCTGCTGTACAGCTACGAGCCGGCGCCGCAGCTGAAGCTCGGCACCTCGTTCACCGACAACTACCTGTGCGACTTCGCCCCGGCCAACCACACCACGCACGCGCTGCGGCACACCGGGAGCGGCCACGAGTTCGACGTCCACGGCTGCATCGAGGCGCTGCGGCGGTACGCCGGGGACGGCCTGCCGGTGCGGATCCTGGGCTTCCCCGCGTTCCTGCACTTCACCCTGGAGCGGATGCGCGCCCTCGGCCTGCCGCCGGTCCAGCTGCCGGCCGGCTCGCTGGTGCTGCTCGGCGGCGGGTGGAAGGGGCACACCGACCGGCAGATCGGCAAGGAGGAGTTCTACGCGGACGTCACCGCGCAGCTGGGCGTCCCCCCGGAGCGGATCCGCGACACCTTCGGCTCGGTCGAGCACTGCGTGCCGTACGTCGAGTGCGGCCACCACCGCCTGCACGTCCCGGTCTGGTCGCGGGCCGCCGTGCGCGACACCCGCACCTTGGAGCCGCTGCCGTACGGGGAGCGCGGCTTCCTCCACCTGGTCTCCCCCTACATCACCTCGGTGCCGGCGCAGAGCGTCGTCATGGGGGACCTCGCCTCGCTGCACGCCCCGCAGGAATGCCCCTGCCCGCTGCCCACTCCGTGGTTCACCGTCCACGGCCGCGCCGGGGTCAGCCGGAACCGCAACTGCGCGGCGGCGGCCGCCGAACTCCTGAAGGGAATGTCGTGACCACCGAACCCGTGACCACCGAAACCGCGACCACCGAAACCGCGACCACCGACCCCGCGGCGACCGGGCCCGCGGCCACCGGACCGGTGACGCCCGCCGGGACGCACTTCTGGCAGGGCTCGTTCATCGACGACGACGAGGCCGCCCAGCGGCTGGCCGACCTGCCCGGGCTCGCCGCCCGCGTCCTGGCCGACCCCCTGCCCACCGAACTGGTGCTGGACGCCTGCCAGCGCCTCGCCGACGCCCTCGGCACCGCCGGCGGCCCGGTCCGCACCCGCCTGCTCGACGAGCTCACCCGCGGAGGCGTCGCCCCGGACGAGGCGGCGCAGACCCTCGCCGAGATCGCCGACGCGATCACCCGGGCGGCCCTGGAACGCAAGCTCCGCCGCGAGCTCGGCGGGCTGCGCCCCGAACGGCTCACCCGGCCCGACGCGCGGGAGACCACCTTCGAGGCGTGGGCGCCGGTCGGGCTCCTGGTCCACATCGCCCCCGGCAACGGCGCCGCGGTGGCCCCGCTGAGCGTCGTCGAGGGCCTGCTCACCGGCAACCTCAACGTGCTGAAGACCAGCAGCGCCGACACCCTGCTCGCCCAGCACCTGCTCGCCGAGCTGGCCGCCGCCGACCCGACCGGCGCCCTGGCCCGCCGGATCGTCGCGCTGCGCTTCCCCTCCACCCGCACCGGGTGGCTCCGGCTGCTGTGCGAGCCCGCCGACGCGGTGGCGGTCTGGGGCGGCGAGGACGCCGTCCGCTCGGTCTCGGAACTGGTCCCGCCCGGCTGCCGCCTGGTCGAGTGGGGGCACCGGATCTCCTTCGCGTACCTGACCCGGGACGCCTGGTCGGACGGGACGACGCTGGACGCGCTCGCCGCCGACGTCTGCCGCCTGGAGCAGCAGGCCTGCTCCAGCCCCCAGGTGGTCTACCTCGACACCGAGGACGACGGCGAGGTCTTCGCCTTCGCCGACCGCTTCGCGGCCCACCTCGCCGCGGCCTCGGACCCGATCCCCCGCCCCGAGCTCGAACCGGCCGAGCACGCCGAGATCACCACCACCGAACTGCTCGCCCGGCTGGAGGAGCACCTCGGCCTCACCCGGGTCGTCGCCGCGCCGGACGGCTCCTGGCGCGTCCTCGCCGACACCCGCTCGGCACTGGCCGCCTCGCCGCTCCACCGCAGCGTCTGGGTCAAGCCGCTGCCGCGTACCCGCGCCATGGCCGTGCTGCGCCCGATGCGCCGGTACCTGCAGACCGCCGCGATCGCGGGCAGCCGCGCCGACGTCGCCCGGCTCTCCCGGGCCGTGCTCGCCGCCGGCGTGCTGCGGGTCACCCCGGTCGGCGGGATGCTCGACGGCTACCACGGCGAGCCCCACGACGGCGTGTACGCGCTCCAGCGCTACAGCCGCCGGGTCAGCGTCCGGGCGGACGCCGCCTTCACCACCACCGCCTGCCTGGACGACCTGGCGGCCCCCGCCGCCGTCCCCGCCGCGCCGAACGGCCCGCTGCTGGACAAGGCCGGGGTGCAGGAGCAGCTGGGCACGCTCGCGCCGGAGCACGCCCACCTCCACTTCCGCAGCGGTGGCAGCAGCGGCGCCCCGGCGCTGTCGGTGTTCACCAACGCCGACTACGACACCCAGATGCGGGCCGCCGCGGACGGCCTGCTCGCGGCCGGGTTCGACCCGGCCCGCGACCGCGCCGCCAACCTGTTCTACTGCGGCGGCATGTACGGCAGCTTCATCAGCTTCTTCTCGATCCTGGAGCGCCTCAACGCCACCCAGTTCCCGATCGCCGCCGGCCCCGACCACGCCGCCACCGCGGAGGCGCTGGTGACGTACCGGGCGGACACGGTGTTCGGCATGCCCTCCTACCTCTGGCAGCTGTTCCACGCCGAGGCCGCCGTGCTGCGCGGGTACGGCGGGATCCGCAAGGTGTTCTACGGCGGCGAGCACTTCACCGCAGAGCAACGCCGGGTGCTCACCGAGGAGTTCGGCGTCGAGCTGATCCGGTCGGCGGCGTACGGCAGCACCGACCTGGGGCCGCTCGGCTACCAGTGCGGCCACGCCGAGGGCTCGGTCCACCACGTCCTGACCGACCTGCACACCCTGGAGGTCCTGGCCCCCGGGGCCGACCGCCCGGTGGCGGCCGGGCAGCCGGGCCGGCTGGTCTTCACCAGCCGCACCCGGGCCGGGCAGCGCCTGGAGCGGTACCAGATCGGCGACCTCGGCCGCACGGTCGAGGGCGTCTGCCCGTGCGGGAGCCACACCCCCCGGATCGAACTCCTCGGCCGGTACGGCGACGTGGTGCGGGTCGGGACCTACTTCCTCAACGTCCGGCGCCTCGTCGCGGTGGCGGAGGAGGAACTCGGCTACCGGGGCGAGCTGCAGCTGCTCCTGGACGCCGGTGCCGACTGCGAGCGGGCCGTCGTCCGGCTCGACGAGCGGTACGCCCCGGACCGGGCGACCGCCCGCGCCGCCTTCCTGGCCGCCGTCCCCGAGCTCGGCTCGGCCGTGGCCGAGGGGCTGCTGGAGTGCACGGTCGAGACGACCGGCGCCGCCGGCTTCGAGCGGACGCCCACCAGCGGCAAGCTGCGCACGGTGGTCGACCGGCGGCCGCTCCCGGCCTGACGCCCCGGCGCGGGAACCGGCCGCTCCGGTCCCCGCGCCGGGGGGACGCAGCCCCGGCCCCTGAGCGGCCGCGGGCCGCGCCCGCTCAGGGGCCGGGACCCGGCGCGGCCTCCCGGTGGCGCCAGCGGACCGGGTCGACGGGCGCGGAGGGCCTGGCCGCTCGGACCGGGGGCCGGTACCCGCCGCAGGAGAGGACCAGCCGCTCGTTGTCCCCGGGCTGGAACTCGTAGGCCGTCCGTTCCAGGCGGCTCGGGATCCCGGCGTCGGCGAGCTGCGAGCGCAGCCGCTCCAGCGGACCGTAGCGGCGGCCGGTGTCGTACACCATGACCGGGAAGAGCCGGACCTCGCGGCGGGCGACCCGGGCCAGCTCCAGCAGGGACGCCAGGTGGAACGCCTCGTCCAGCCGGTTGCCGTACGAGAAGAGCAGGTGCGAGCTGAGCACGAGGTCGAAGGAGTCGTCGGCGAAGGGCAGGTCGGGCAGCGATCCGGCGACGTAGCGCTCCGGGCGGGCGGCGATGTCGGCCCGGAAGGCGCGGGCGTTGCCGATCCACTGCTCGGTCAGGCGGTCGGGGTGGCCGTACCAGCTCCAGACGAACGCCGCCGCCTCCCGCAGCAGCGCCGGGTGCTTGTGACGGGTCTCCCGCTCGACGAGGGCGCCGAGTTCGGCCCGGTGGCGGGCGTACTCGCGGTCGACGGCCACCGCGTCGACGCCGCGCCCGCCGGCCTCGGCGACGAAGCTCCCGGCACCGCCCGGGCAGTCCAGGACGCTCCCGCCGAGGTCCCGGGCGGTGAGCCCGAACATCGCCCGGTACTCGGCGAAGGAGCGTGCGCTGACCAGCACGGTTCAGCCCCTTCCGACGTACGGCATGGTGGTGGGCAGGACGGTCAGGGAGTGGACGTTGGTGTCCAGGGGCATCGAGGCCATCAGCAGCACCGCCTCGGTGAACCGCTCCACCGGGATGGTCGGCTCCACCGCCGTCCGCCCGTCGGCCTGCAGGGCGGCCGGCTGGGGTCCGCCGTCGAACGGGGCGACGTTGCCGACGTCGATCTGGCCGACGGCGATGTCGTGGGCCCGGCCGTCCAGCGACAGCACCCGGGTGAGGCCCAGGAGGGCGTGCTTGGCGGCCGTGTAGGCGGCCGAGTGGGGGCGGGGCACGTGCGCGGAGGGCGCGCCGTTGTTGATGATCCGCCCGCCCTGCGGGGTCTGGGTGCTCATCACCCGGAAGGCCTCGCGGGCGCAGAGGAAGCCGCCGGTGACGATGGTGTCCAGCACCCTGTTCCAGTCGGCGAGCGGGGTCTCGGTGACGGGCCGGCGCGGAGCCGCGGCGCCGGCGTTGTTGAACAGCAGGTCGAGCCGGCCGAACCGCTCGCGGACGGCGTCGAACAGGGCGGCGACCTCCTGCGGGTTGCGGACGTCGGTCGGGAAGGCCAGCACCCGGCCCGGGTCGACCGGTGCGAGGGCTGCGGTCTCCTCGAGCGCGTCCTTGCGCCGGCCGGCCACCGCCACCGACCAGCCGGCGCCGAGCAGGGCCAGCGCGGCGGCCCGGCCGAGCCCGCTGCCGCCGCCGGTGACGATGGCGATCCGGCCGTCCGGTGTCCGTGCGGCGGTCATGACGCCTCCGTGTTCATCCAGATCCGCAGCATCCGCCGGGCGTTCGGTCCCGGCTCGTCCACGTAGGGTGAACGGCCGTGCAGCACGCGGCTGTTGCGGATGATCAGCAGGTCGCCCGCGGCCATCGGCAGGCCGAAGGCGATCTCCGGGCGGTAGAGCACCTCGTCCAGCACGCCGAGCGCCTCCCACTGACGGTCCGTCAGCGGTGGTCCGCCGCGGTCCGGCGAGGAGCGGACGGTGCGGGTCTGGTAGTAGCAGCCGACGGTGCCGTCCTTCTGCGCGAAGAGGATCGGGGAGACCACGACCTGGGGGCCCGCCCGCCCGGTCCGGTCGAAGGTCCAGTCCTCGGCGAGGGTGGCGAGGGCGTCCGGCCGCTCCCGCGCGATCAGGTCGTGGACGTGCCGCGCGCTCGCCAGCTTGGTCGCCCCCCCGCCGTGGAAGGCGGGTCGGAGGCAGAACAGGACGAGCAGGTCGCAGGTGTCGCAGTGGAAGCCGAGCTCGGTGTTCCCGTCGCCGTCCTGGTCGCTCAGCACCTGGGTGAGGTCGCCGCGGCCGTTCTGCGGGACGATCTCGCCGAAGTCGCTCAGCAGGAAGGACAGTGCGGCCGTGACCTCCGCCTCCGGCTCCTCCGGGTCCAACAGCCCGCGGACGTGGGCGAGGCCGACGGAGCGGGTGGCGCCGTCGACGAAGGCGCGCAGCCGGGCCCGGACGGGCTCCGCCGGGCCCCAGCGGCGGGCCCGCGCGTCGGCCCGGAGCAACCGCCGTTCCCGGTCGTCCGGCGCGAGCGACCAGAGCACCCGCCGGGCATCCAACTCGGCACTCTCCCAACCGATCTCGGCCACCCGGCCGGCCCCGGCCACCGTGCCGGCGTCCGGCGTCGTGTCGTCGTGGTCCATGTGCACACCGTCCCTCCGCTACCGGGCGTCCGCCACCGCGACCGCCTTGGACCACAGCGCCAGCGCCTCGTCGATCTGATCGGCCGTGACCACCAGCGCCGGCACCATCCGCACCACGTTGAGGTGGACGCCGCAGGTCAGCAGCAGCAGGCCGAGGTCGGCCGCCGCCTGCTGGGCCCGCCGCGCGGTGTCCGGGTCCGGCGAGCCGTCCGGGTGGCAGAACTCGCTGCCGGCCATCAGCCCCAGCCCCCGGACGTCGGCGACGGCCGGGGCTCCGGCGGCGACCGCCCGCAGGCCGTCGAGCAGACGCGGGCCGAGCTCGGCGGCGTTGTCGACGAGGCGCTCGTCCCGGATGACGTCCAGCGTGGCGAGCGCGGCGGCGCAGGCCACCGGGTTCCCGCCGTACGTGCCGCCCTGCGAGCCCGGCCGGGCCCGGCGCATCAGCGCGGTCGACGCGGCGACCGCCGACAGCGGGAAGCCGCTGGCCAGGCCCTTGGCGGTGATCAGGACGTCCGGCACCACGCCCTCGTGGTGCAGGTGGGCCCAGAACCGGCCGGTGCGGCCGAAGCCGGTCTGGATCTCGTCCACCACGAGCAGGATGCCGTGCCGGTCGGCACGCTCGCGCAGCCCCGCCAGGAACCCGGCCGGCGCGGGCACGTAGCCGCCCTCCCCCAGCACCGGCTCGACGAACATCGCCGCCGTCTCGTCCGGGTCGGAGACGGTGGCGAGCACCTGGTCCAGCCCGCGCAGGGCGTGGGCCACCGCCTCCTCCTCGCCCAGGCCGAGGTCCAGCCGGAGGCGGAAGGCGTTCGGGAAGGGCGCCACCGCGACACCGGGCATCACCGGGCCGATGCCCGCGCGGAAGCGGGTGCCGGCCGTGCTGAGCGCCGCCGCGCCCATCGTCCGGCCGTGGAAGGAGCCCTCGAAGACGATCACGTTCTGCCGCCCGGTGGCGTGCCGGGCGAGCCGCAGCGCGGCCTCCACCGCCTCGGTGCCGGCCGTGGCGTAGAACAGCGCGTCCAGACCGGGCGGCAGCACCTCGCCCAGCCGGCCGGTGAGGGCGAGCAGGGGGTCGTGCAGCACGGTGGTGTACTGGCCGTGGATCAGCCGGCCGGCCTGCTCGCGGACCGCCTCGACCACCCGCGGGTGGCAGTGGCCGGTGCTGGTCACCCCCACGCCGGAGGTGAAGTCGAGGTAGCGGCGGCCGTCCGCGTCGAAGAGGTGGAGGCCCTCGCCGCGGGTCGCGACGACGGGGGTGGCTTGCTTGAGCACCGGGGAGAGCTGGGACACGCGGTCCGCCTTCCGTGGTCGGGGGGTGGGTCTCGGTCGGTCGCGGATGGTCCGCGGGGTGCATACGTCGGGTGCGTGCGCGGAGCGGGCGGTGGGCGCGGGAGCGGGTCGGTGACGCGGGGCGGGCGGTGGGCGCGGGAGCGGGTCGGTGGCGCGGGGCGGTCAGTGGCGCGCGGGGGCGGGCGGCAGGTAGCCGGCGCCGGCCGCCCAGGTGAGCGCGGCCGACCACCACTGCGGGGTCGGCGCCGCGAACCGGACTCCCAACCGCGCCAGCACCGAGGTGGTGTACGCGCTGTCCACCAGGACGTTGCGCTCCTCCTGCAGCGCCCACGCGGCGGCCAGTCCGGCGGCCGTCGGGTGGTCGCGCTCGGCGCGGGCGATCGCCGCCGCGAAGGTCGCGTCGTCGGCGAGCCGGACGGCGTGGCCGTGGGCGGCGAGCCAGCGGACGAGGTCGTCGTGCGGCGTCTCGTGCGGCGTCTCCACGTGGTAGGCGCCGGGCGGCGCGGACGGGTCCAGCGCGATCGCGGCGATCCCGGCAGCCACGGTGTCCACGTACGAGAACCCGAAGGCGGTGTGCGGCCGGCGCGGGGCGACCCCGGCCAGCAGGTAGCCGCGGACGAGCTGGTAGATCCGGTTGTCGCCGACGTTGGCCTGGAAGGCGCCGGTGCCGCTGTGCGCCGCGATGTGCCCGCTGCGGTACAGGTAGGCGGACCGGCCGCCGGCCGCCCAGGCCCGGACGGTCTGCTCCGCGGCGAACTTGCTCCGCTCGTAGGGGGTGCGGAAGTGCTGGCCGATCCGCAGGTCCGCCTCGCTGAACCGGCGCGGCGGGCCGTCCACGCCGCCCGCGACGGCCAGCGTGGAGACGTGGTGCAGCCGGGCCGTCGGGGCGTGCTCGTCGACCCAGTCGAGCAGTCGGCGCACCGCCGTGTGGTTGGTCCGCTCCAGCTCGTCGGGCGAGGCGACCAGCCGGACGTCGGCGGCCGCGTGCACCACGACCTGCGCCCGCCGCGCCCGCGCCAGCCCGGCCGGGGACAGTCCCAGCCCTTCCCCGTCGATGTCCCCGGCGACGGCCCGGACGGCATCCGGCAGGCCGCCCAGCCGGCGCGCGGCGTCGGCGTCGTCGGCGGCCCGCACCAGGCAGGTGACCTGGGCACCGCGGTGGTGCAGGGCGTCCACCAGGTGCCGCCCCAGGTAGCCGGTGGCGCCGGTGAGCAGCACCCGGACGGGCTCGCGGACCACCAACGGGCCGGGCGCCGCGGGCCGGGCGGGCGGGGCCACCGGGGCGCCCGCGTGGAGCGGTTGGCCGGAGGTCGACAGCGGGCACCGCACCGGCGGTGCGGGCCGCGCCCCGGCCTCGGTGGCCACGGCGGCGGCGAACCCCGCGACGATCCGCTCCGCCTCCGGGTGCGGCAGCGCGGGCCACCCGTACACCAGGTCGGCGACCAGCCGGCGCTCCACCACCCGTGCGGTGAGCCGCAGTTCGTAGAGCGGGTCACCACCGGTGCAGCGCGCCACCCCGGCCTGCTCGTCGGCGACGGTCCAGTCCAGCGCCGGCTCGTCGGGCAGCCGGAAGGTACCGAGGAAGTTGAACCCGGCGGCCGGGCGGTCGCCGGGCGCGTCCATGGGCCGCACGGGTGCCCGGCGCAGCCGCTCGGCCACCGCCGCCGGGCCCGCCGACGGGTCCACCTCCAGCCGTTTGACGGCGGTGAACCAGCCCACGGTGTCCAGGAACTCGCCCTGGTCCCCGGCGGTGTCGCGGCCGTGCGTCTCCACCTCGACGGCGAGCCGTGACCGCGCACCGCGGCCCGGGACGGCCGCGGCGAAGGCGGTCAGCAGGAGGGCTTCCAGTCCGGCGCCCCCGCCGTGCCGGGCGACCAGCCGGGCGGTGCCCGCCTCGTCGAGCGCCCAGCCGACGGCCGCCGGCCGCGCGCGGACCGGGGCGGCCGGGGACGGGGGCCGGGCGGGCGGGCGCCGGACGGGCGGGGCGCCGGAAGGCGGTTCGTCCGCCGGGGCGGGCACGGCGGCGGCCCACCGGTAGAAGTCCGGGGCCGGCGGCAGGGCGGTCGGCTCACCGTCGAGCGCCGCCCGGTAGGCGTGGGCGAGGTCGTCCAGCAGGATCCGCCAGGAGAGGCCGTCCACCACCAGGTGGTGCGCGATCAGGGCGAGCCGGTCGTCGGTGCCGGGCGGGCCGGTGAACAGGTGGGCGCGCAGCAGCCGGCCGGCCGCGGGGTCGATGCCGCGGTGGAGTTCGGTGCAGACCCCGGCGATGGTTCCCGCGAGGGTCCCGGCGAGGGGGTCGGCGGTAGGCCCGTCGACCGGGCCCGGCGGGCCCGGGAGCCGGGAGAAGGTGAGCGGGTCGAGGTCGGCCACCGGCCGGGGCTCGCCGTAGCCCTGCGGGCCGACCGGCCGGCGCAGCGCCGGGTGCCGTTCCAGGACCGCCCCGAGGGCCGCCGACAGCGCGCGCGGGTCGACGGCCTTCCGGCAGCGCAGCAGGACGGACTGGTTCCAGTGCCGCAGGTCGTCGACGGCACTCTGGCGGTACAACCACCGCTGGGCCGGGGCGAGTCGGGCCCCCCGGTCGCCGGGCGGCGCGGCGCCCGCGTCCGGCGGCGTGACCGGGGTCGCCGGCGTGCCCGGGGTCGGTGGTGCGGCCGGAGCCGGCGGTGCGGCCGCGGCGACCGCCGCCAGGCCGTGCGCCGTCGGGTGCCGGTAGAAGTCCTCGTAGTGCACCCGCAGGCCCCGGCGGCGCAGCAGGGCGACGGTGCGCATGGCGAGGATGGAGTCCCCGCCGAGGCCCCGCACGTCGCTGTGCGGCCCGACCGCGGGCAGGCCCAGCGCGCCCGCCCAGAAGGCGGCGATCGAGCGGGCCAGGCCGTCGTCCTCTCCCGTGGTGGTCCCCGACTCGGCGCGCCGGCCGACCAGTTCGCCCACCAGCTCGGCCAGGCGGGCCCGGTCGAGCTTGCCGTTCGGCCCGAGCGGGAACGCGGGCAGCACCAGGATCGGCCGGGGCACCGAGTAGCCGGGCAGCCGGTCGCGCAGGTGGGCGTCCAGCCCCTCCGGGCCGGGGCCGCGCCCCGACAGGCTCACCGCGCCGACGAGTTGGTTCCCGAGCACGGTCTCCCGGACCAGCGCGGCCGACCGGGCCACCCCGGGGAACCCGTCCATGGCCCGTTCGACCTCGGCGAGGTCGACCCGGTAGCCGCGGACCTTCACCTGGCGGTCCACCCGGCCGACGAAGACCAGGCTGCCGTCCGGGCGGCGCCGGCACAGGTCGCCGGTGCGGTAGCGGAGCTCACCGCCGTGCCAGACGAAGCTGCGCGCCGTCTCGGCGGGCCGGCCGAAGTACCCGGCGCTGACGCCGCGTCCGCCGATCAGCAGCTCCCCCACCCCGCCGTCGGCCACCGGCCGCCCGTCGCCGTCCAGCAGGGTGAGCAGCACCTCGCCGATCGCGGTGCCGATCGGGACGGTCGGCTCGTCGGCGGGCAGCTGGCGGGCCTCGGTGGCCAGGAGGCAGGTGGCTCCGACGGTCGTCTCGGTCGGCCCGTAGTGGTTGGCCAGCCGCGCGGTGGCGCCGGTGTCGAGCAGGGCGGCGGCCAGCGGGCGCGGCAGCGCCTCCCCGCCGAGCAGCACGGTGTGCAGCGGCGGGGCGTCGGCCGGGCGGCCCTCCAGCAGCGCGGTCAGGTGCGAGGGCGTGGTCTTCAGCACGGTCACCCCGGCGCGGTGCAGGGACGCCCAACAGGCCTCGGGGTCGCGCACCTCGGCGTCCGGCACGACGTGCACCGAGCCGCCGATGGCCAGCGCGAGCAGCCAGGCGGTGTGGCCCAGGTCGGCGGCGAGGGTGGTGACGTGCGCGGTGCACGGGGCGTCGGCCTCGGTGTAGCCGAGCCGCCCGGCCAGCGCCTGCGCGTAGTGGACGGCGTTGCCGTGGGTGACGGCCACGGCCTTGGGCTCGCCGCTCGACCCGGAGGTGAAGGAGAGGTACGCCGGGTCGTCGCCCTGCCCGGCGGGTCCGGAGGCAGCGGGGCCGGTACCGGTACCGGGGCCCGCGGCGGCTTCGGCGGCGGCCGCCCGTGCGCCGGGCGGCCCTTCCGCGTCCAGCACCTCCACCGGCCGCTCCGCCCCGCAGCGGGCGTCCGGCTCGGTGCCGAGCACCCGGGTGACCCGGACGGCCGCCAGCCGTCGGGCGAGGTCGGCCGCCGACCACTGCGGGTCGACGGGCACCGCGGCCGCGCCCGAGCGCAGCACGCCGTACAGCAGCACCAGCATCCGGGCGTCCCGGGGCCCGAGCAGGGCGATCCGGTCCCCCGGCCCGGTGCCGGAGGCGGTCAGCCGGGCGGCGATCCGGCCCGCCGCGGCGTCGAGGGTGCGGTAGTCGAGGGCGCGGACGCCGTCGGTGAGGGCGGTCCGCACCGGGTGGACCCGGGCGTGGTGCGACAGGAGCTCGGACAGCGACCGGGCGGCCCGCGGGGGCCGCGCCGGCCGGACGTGCTGCGTCGCGGAGGTCACGCCGACTCGTCCCCCGTCCGCGCGGCCCGGGCCGCCCGGGGTGTCCGGGCCTCCGGCGCCACGAGCAGGGGGTCCCCCGCGAGGTACCCGTCCAGCCGGGCCCGGCCGGGCAGTCGCCCGGCCAGCTCCCAGGCCAGCATGCGGTGCAGGCCGTCGATGTGGATCAGTCCCTCCCGGACCAGCAGGTCCGTGTAGTCGGTGTGGTCGACCGGGCCGGTGCTGAGGTAGACCGGAGTGAACGGGGACCACCGGAGCAGCCGCAGCTTGGCCGCGCAGACCGGGTTCGCCCCGGACCAGTCGGCCCCGCCGGCGCGGATCCGCTCGGCCGCCTCGCCCACCGTCAGGCCGGAGCGGGGGACGAGTTCGCGCTCGCCGCCCTCGCTCAGGTGCCAGGGCAGGACGACGCCGAGGACGTCCGCCCGCGAGAGCCGGACGCGCCACCAGCCGCCGGGGATCCGGTCGGCGCGTTCGAGGTTCTCCTCGCCGGCCGGGTTGCTGTTGGCCTCGTGGGCGCGCTCCACCGGGTGGTCCCGCAGGTAGGCGTCGTGGACCTCGGGGTAGGCGACGGCGGTGACGATCTCCACGCGGTCCTCCTCAGACGGTTCCGGTGTACTCGGTGAAGTGCCGTTCCGCGAACAGCTCCGGCCACTGGGCGCCCGCCAGCCCCAGTTCGCGGGCCCGGGCGAGCATCTGGCGCCAGTACGGCTTCACCGGGCGCCAGCGCGCGCCGACCTGGCAGTAGGACGCGTCGATGAAGTAGCGGGGACTGCCAGGGCCGTCGGGCGCCGGTCTGCGGGTGTGGAGCAGGGCCGAGTCGAGCAGCACGGTGGAGCCCGCGGGCAGCCGGTCGATGACCACCTCCCCGGCCAGTTCGCGGGTGCCGTGGTGGGCGAAGGACGCCTTGCCGACGACGCGGCGGTGCGAGCCGGGCAGCACCGCCAGACTGCCGACCTTCTCGTCCAGCCCGCCGAGGTAGTGCAGCGCGTGGACCATCAGCAGCGACGGGTCGGAGCGGTCGTTGGGCTCGCGGTCGTGGTGCCAGGGCTTGCCGGGGATCCCCGGCGCCTGGCGGTCGCTGTGCAGGTGGTGGAAGACGAAGGACGGGCCGATCAGGCCGGTCAGGGTGCGCAACAGCGGCGGGTGGGTGAGGAGCCGGCCGTGGGCGGGCAGTTCCAGTTCGAGCAGCGGGGGCGCCGCGCGCCCGGTCGGGTCGGCGCAGGCGGCGATCGAGTCGGCGCGCAGTCCCTCGTCGACCCAGCGGTCGACCTCGGGGACGAGCCGCGAGCGGAGCGGCTCCGGCAGCAGGCCGGGCAGGACCAGGTAGCCGGACTCGAGGAACCGACGGCGCTGCGCGCCGGAGGGGGCCTCACGCCCCGGGGAGGACGGCGTCACCGAGCGGACCCCCTCCTTCCGGACGACGGGACGCACAACCGGGCACGGTCGATCGGACCTGAACGGGTTCGGTGGGTCGCACGGGACCATCCAGACCTCGGGTGGCGACGGAGACGTCCGTCGTCGCCACAGCTGACACACGGGTCACCACGAAGAGACACGAGTTGATCACGCAAAGTAGTCCGCGTGAGGAGTATGAACCGGCCTTCGCGTCCACGACAAGACCACGGCCGACCCGTGGACACCTTCCCGCCACCGTGCCGTTCAGCTCCGGCCACCGGTCGACCCGCTCCCCACGGGGCACTCGGGGGCGCCACCGCACCGGTGATTGGCCGCCGGAACAGCGGATACGGCAGAGTGACGTCATGAGCGCCGACACCAGGAGTCACCAGACGGCCGGCCGCGGCCCCGTGGTCCGACGGCGACCGGTCCAGCAGCGCAGCCAGGAGCGGTACGGCCGGATCCTGGACGCCTGCGCCGGACTGCTCGACGAGGTCGGCGCCACAGCGCTCACCACCAAGGAGGTGGCGCAGCGCGCCCAGGTGCCGATCGGCACCCTCTACCAGTTCTTCGCCGGCAAGGAGGACCTGCTGGCGGCGCTCGCCACCCGCAACCTCGACCAGTACCTCCAGCGGCTCGACGGCCGGCTCGCGGGCGCCGCCCCGCTCGGCCCGGCCGGGTTCACCGACCTCGCGGTGGACGAGTTCGTCGCCATGAAGCGCACGGTGCGCGGCTTCGGCCAGGTCGACTTCGGCCTCGCCGACGCCGGACCGGCCCTCCCCGCCTGGGTCCACGACGACCAGCACCTGCTCGACGCGGGCGTGGACAACAACACCGCCGTCGCGCTGCGCCTGCAGGCGCTCGGCGGGGACCTGTTCGCGGCGGCCGACCCGGCGGCGCTCACCCTGGCCCTGCGGGTCGCCCTGGAGGCCGCCGACGCGGTGCTCAAACTGGCCTTCCGCAGCGACCCGGACGGCGATCCGGCCCTGATCGCCGAGTGCAAGCGGCTGGTGCGCTGCTACCTCACCGAGCAGCCGCCCGCCCGCTGAACCGGCCCCGGGCCCGCCACCGGGCCCCGCCGGCAGCGCACCCGCCGCCCCCGACCCGCCCGCCCGAGGCGTTGCGAGCCCGCCGCCGCGGCAGCACAGTGGAAACCGTGGACCGGAACGGCCGCGCGGCGGCCGCCACGACCCGAGGAGCAGACCATGCACGCAGCGGTAGGTGACCAGCTCCACATCCACAGCAGGTCGGTGGGCATGGTGGACCAGAAGGGCGAGATCGTCGAGGTGCGCGGCGCCGACGGCCAACCGCCGTACGTGGTCCGCTTCGAGGACGGACACCAGGGCCTGATCTACCCCGGCCCGGACTGCAACATCGAGCCGCGCGCGACGAACCGCTGACCGACACCCCCACCGCCCCGCACCCCACCGGGACGAGGTGGTGAGGAGCGGTGTCCGCCGCCACGACCCCGCTGCCCGGGGCGCTCGCCGGGCTCGCGCCACTGCTGGACCACTACGGGTACCTCGCGGTGGCGCTGCTCGTGCTGCTCGACAACTGCGGCATCCCGGTGCCCGGGCAGACCATCCTCGTGCTCGCCTCGGTGTACGCCGGGACGGGCCACCTGAACTTCGCCGCCGTCCTGCTGATCGCCGTCGTCGCCGCCACCGTCGGCAACAGCCTGGGCTACCTGATCGGCCGCACCGGCGGGCGCGCCTTCGTCCACCGCTGGGGCCGCTACGTGCTGCTCACCCCGGAGCGGATGGAGCGGGCGGACGGCTTCTTCGCCCGGCACGGCGCCAAGGTCGTCACGGTGGCCCGCTTCGTGGACGGGCTGCGCCAGACCAACGGCATCATCGCGGGCACGACGGAGATGCCCTGGCGCCGGTTCCAGCCGTTCAACGTGCTCGGCGCGGTGCTGTGGGTGGGCGTCTGGGGCACCTTCGGCTACCTGGCCGGGGCCAACATCGGCACCGTCTACCGGACGGCGATCCGCTACCAGCTCTGGTTCGCCGTCGGCCTCGGGCTGCTGGTGGCGGCCTTCCTGCTCCGGCAGGTGCTGCGCTACCGGCGCCGGCGCGCGGAGGACGGCGGTGCCGACGGGAACCCCGCCGGCACCGAGCCGGGCGGCGCCCCGGGCGGCGCCACCGGCACCACCTCCGACACCACCACCGGGGACGACACCACCACCGGGCACGACACCGAACCCGGCCCCGACCGCGACTGAACGGGCCGGCCGCCCGCGCGCCTACCGCAGCGGGAACACCTCGAACGGCACCGCGAACCGCACCCCCAGCCGGCTGCCGGCGCCGCGTCCGAAGCCCTCCAGGAACTCGCGCGCGTCCGCCATCGCCCCGCCCAACCCGGCCAGGTACGCCTTGTGCTCCTCCAGCGAGGCGACGCCCAGGTCGAAGTGGTCGGTGGTGTCCACCGCGTGCCGCGCCTCGGGCGAGCCCGCCGCCCACACCTGCCGCACCCCGTTCCACGGCTCGTGGCCCTCGTCGAGCAGCTCGCGGAACACCCACCGGTTGCCGGCGTCGCGCACCGCGTCCAGGGTGGCGCGTCCGACCGCGATGTGGTCGGCCTGGTTGAGGAACACCCCGCCGTAGGTCTCCCGGAAGTTGCTGGTGATCACCACGTCGGGCCGGTGCCGGCGCACCGCCCGGGCGATGTCCCGGCGCAGCGGCAGCCCGTACTCGAGGACCCCGTCCGGGTGGCCGAGGAACTCGACCGTGTCGACGCCGACGACCCGCGCCGAGGCGATCTGCTCGGCCTCGCGCAGCGGACCGCACTCCTCGGGGCTCATCGAGTCGATGCCGGCCTCGCCGCTGGTGACCATCACGTAGACGACCTTCTTGCCCTGCGAGGTCCAGCGCGCGACGGCCGCGGCGCCGCCGTACTCCATGTCGTCCGGGTGGGCCACGACGGCCAGTGCCGTGGTCCAGTCCTCGTCGACGGGGAGGTAGGGCTCGGGGGCCTGCTCGGTCATGGTGCTGTCGCCTCTCGCTCCGTGCATCACAGTCGTACGGTCGTGCCGCAGGCGACTCTAGAAGACCCCCGGCGTCGACGCACCGTCAGACACCGTTCCGGCCCGCGGCCTTGCCCCGGGGCCGGTCCGGCGGACGACCCGCCGCCCCGCGGAGGAGTGCCGCCCCGGACGCCGGGAGCGTCCGGGCGGGCCGCCCGACGGGACGGGCTCGCCCGGCACGTCCGCGACGGGGGCGCGGAGGTGCCGGGCGAGGGTCGGGTGCGGGCGGGTGACCGGGTGGTCCCGCCCCGGCGGAGGGGGCTCGCCCGGAACGCCGCGACGGGGGAGGGCGCGGCGTGCCGGCGAGGGTCGGGGGTGCGGGCGTCAGGCCGGGCCGGCCGCGAGGTCGGCGCCGGGCCCGGTGCGGGGCTCCGGGGCCGGCCAGCCGATGCGCAGGGCGCAGAGCGAGACGATCGCGGCGGAGGCGGCGACGGCGGCCATGCCCCAGACCAGACTGGTGGCGTCGGCGATGAAGCCGATCACGGCCGGGCCGGCGAGCAGTCCGGTGGTGCCCATCGCGGCGACCAGGGAGAGCGCGTCGGAGCCCTGGCGGGCCGCGGCGACGTAGACGCAGGGCGTGACGGCCGCGACGCCCAGGCCGACGCAGGCGAAGCCGAGCAGGGTCGGGACGACGCCGCCGACGAGCAGGGCGAGGGCCAGTCCGGCGCCGGCCAGCAGGCTGCCGGTCCGGACGATCCGGCCGTCGCCGAACCGGGTCCGCCAGCCGTCGGCGAAGATCCGGGCGAGCACCATCATCACCGAGACCACCGCGATGCCCATCGGGGCGAGCCCGGCGCCGGCGTCCACGACGTCCTTGAGGTAGAGCGCGGACCAGTCGTTCATGGCGCCCTCGGTGACGGTGCCGAAGACCATGGCCAGCCCCATCCAGAGGGTGGCCGCGACGGGCAGGGCGAAGCGGCGCCGCGCCTTCCGCCCCGCGGGCGCCGGCTCCGCAGCCTTCGCCTCGTCCGTCTTCGCCTCGTCGGCGTCCGCCTCGTCGGCGAGCAGCCCGGGCCGGGCGGCGACGACCAGGACGGCGAGCAGGGCGGCGGCGACACCGAAGTGCGCGAGCAGGCCGTCGGTGACGGCGGTGACGCCGGAGGCCAGCAGCGCGGCCAGCAGCGAGCCGGCGCTGAAGGTGGCGTGCAGCCGGGACATCGTGGTCCGCCGGTACCTGGCCTCGAGCGCCGCGCCCTGGGCGTTCATCGCCACGTTCAGGCAGCCCACCGCGACGCCGTCGCAGAACAGCACCAGGAGGGTGAGCGGGTAGTCGGGCACCACGGACAGGGCGAGCAGGACGGCGCCGAGGGCGAGCGCGGACAGCACCGACAGCAGGCGCGAACCGACCCGCCGCATCAGCACCGCGACCAGCGGGAAGGACACCGCCGCGCCGACCCCGCAGGTCATCAGCAGCAGGCCGATCTGGGCCTCGCCGAGGTCGAGCCGGGCCTTGAGCGCGGGGATCCGGGAGACCCAGCTCGCGTACTGGAATCCGAGCAGGAGGAACAGGGCGCCGATGGCCAGTTGGGACCGGCGGAAGGCGTCTCGATCGGGGGACATGTGCATCAGCCCACTTCGGCTCTGGGTGGGGACCCGGGGGACGGTTCGGTGGAGCGCGCCGGCGGCCGGGGCACGCCCGGGACGGGCGCCGGGGAGGGGACCGGGGCGGCGGCAGGGACGGGCGCCGGGGCGGCGGGGAGCACCGCGGGGGCCGCGACCGGGCCGAGCGGCATCGCCATGTAGACGGCCTGCGGCCCGTAGCTCTCGGGCAGGTCGACCTCGGGCCGCGCCCGGTAGCCCAGCGGGCCCCACACCACCTGCGCGCCGCCGACGGCGACCAGCGAGACGGTGCGGTAGCCGGCCGCGCGGGCGGTCTCCTCCAGGTGGCGCAGCAGCCGGTGGCCGAGGCCCCGGCCGCGCAGCTCCTCGGCGACGACCAGGTCGTGGGCGTGCATGTTGGTGGCGCGCACGCCGCCCGCCTCGCTCCGGCTGAGGTCCGGGCACCGGAACAGCGGGTAGGGCAGGGCGAGCAGGTACCCGCCGAAGCCGCCGGCGTGCTCCAGCACGAAGCAGGTGTCGGGTGAGGCCCGGTGCCGGGACTGCAGGGCGGCGCGCCCCTCGGAGAGACCGCTGGCGGCGTAGGCGCGCTCCTCGAGCGCGACCAGGCCGTCCCAGTCGCCCTCCCGGAGCAGCCGGATCCTGACGTCGTTCATGCCGCGCCCCCGTCCCGGCCGACCGTTCCGGCCACGGCGCCGGTCACGCCGGGGCCGTCCGCACCGCCCGTGCCGTCCGCCGGGTCCGTCCGGCCCACGCAGACGTAGGGCAGCGGCTCGAAGCCGTTGAACCCGCGAGTGGTGTAGGCGGTGGCGTACGCCCCGCAGGAGTGGATCCAGACCGGGTCGCCGGAGGCGATCGCGCGCGGGACGCGGACCAGTCCGCCGTCCCGGGTGTAGGCGTCGTCGCTGTCGCAGGTCGGCCCGGCGACGACGGCGTTGACGAACTGGCCACCGGGGTGGGTGGGGAACTCCAGGCGGTACTGCAGCTCGTCCATCTCGTAGAGGCCGTTGAACTTGCCGCAGCTCAGGTAGAGCCAGTCCTCACGGGTGCCGTCGAGCTGGCGGCGGGAGGAGAGCCGCGCGACGTGGGCGCGGATGGCCCCGTGGTCGGCGACCAGGTGGCGGCCGGGTTCCAGCAGGAACTCCAGCGGTGCGGCGTTGACGGTGCGCAGCCGCTCCATGCCCTCGCGGATCACCGCGAACATCTTGTCCAGCGGCGGCTCCAGCGGTCGCCCGTGCCGGTCGAGGACGCCGAGGGCGGGCAGGCCGCCGCCGAGGTTGATCCGCTGCGGGGTGATGCCGCGCCAGTTGAGCGCCTCCAGGACGGCGGCGAGCGAGTCGACGGCGGCGCCCCAGGCCTCGGCGGTCATCTGCTGGGAGCCCACGTGGACGGAGAGCCCGGACGGGACGAGCCCGGCCGTGCGGGCCGCGTCCAGGACGCGCAGAGCGTCCTCCGGCGAGCAGCCGAACTTGCGGCTCAGGCCCCACAGGGCGCCGTCGCCGGTGGTGGCGATCCGGCAGAACACCCGGGAGCCGGGGGCGTGTTCGGCGATCGCGGCGACGTCCTCCAGGCTGTCGGTGGCGAAGTCGCGCACGCCCAGCCGGTACGCCTCGGCGATGTTGCGGTCGGACTTGATGGTGTTGCCGTAGTGGATCCGCTCGGGGCCGACCCCGGTGCGCAGCGCCTGGGCGATCTCCTGCGGGCTGGCCGCGTCGAAGCCGGAGCCGAGCGCGGCGAGGCCGGCGAGCACCTCGTCGACCGGGCAGGCCTTCATGGCGAACCGGACGTCGACGCCGGGGAGTTCACGGACGAGGGCGGCGTACTGGCGCCCGATGCCGTCGAGGTCGTAGACGATCCGGTCGTCGGTGGCGGCGGCGAGGGCGGCGCGGATCGCCGTCCGGTCGTGCGCGGCCGGGTCGGGTGCGGGGCCGGCGAGTTCGCCGGCGTGGTGGGCGGTGGTGTGGTGCGCGGGGGCGCGGTGGGCGGCCGCCTGGCGGTGGCCGGCGCTCTGGGAGTGGGTGGTGCTCTGGGATATCACGGATGGGCTCCCGGTCCGGCTACCGCGGCAGCCGCTCGGCGGGGGTGGTCCTGCTCGCCCGGGTCAGCGGGCCCCACGCGTCGATCAGCAGCGCGAAGTCCTCGATGTCCGCCTGCGCCTCGTCGAGCAGGCGTGCCCGCTGGGGCGCCAGGTGGTCGGCGAACTCGGCGTACTTGCCGCCCAGTCGCCGGTAGCAGCGGTCGAGTTCGTCGAGCCGCCGGTGGTTCTCCGCGCGGTCCGTCGCGGCGCTGCGGCGGGCGGAGTCGGCGATGGCGTCGGCGCGCACGTGGTGCGCCTCGTCGAGGAGGGCGTCGCCGGCCGCCTCCATGTCGAAGTAGACCGGGTAGAGGTAGAGCATGGAGAGCAGGAACTTGGCGTAGCGCAGCTGGTAGGCGGTGAAGCCGGCGCCGGTGCGGCGTTCCGGGGTGTAGTAGTTGACGATGTGCCGGTTGTGGACGACGCCGGGCAGGGTGGCGTCCCGGACGAGGTGCAGCAGGAAGTAATCGCTGCCGATGGTGTCGGTGGCGGGCGGCAGCGGGACGCGTTCGTAGACCTCGTGGTCGATGGCGACGTTGCACATGTCGATCCGCCAGATGTCGGGCAGGTCGAGCACGGCGCGGTCACCGCCGAACGGTTCGGTGCCGCCGCCGGTGAAGGACTCGGCGACGAGCTCGCGCCGCTCCTCCTCGCTCGCACCGGTGGGCGCCCAGAGCGCGACGACCCGGTGGTAGGCCTGCGGGTCGAGGTCACGGATCTCGGCGAGGTCGACGGAGAGTTCACCGACGAAGGAGCCGCCGACCAGGGCCACGGGCTTGTCCGCGTGCGCCGGGTCGAGGGTGTGGTCGGTGACGGCGGCGGCCGCGTCGGCGGCCTTCAGGCCGAGTGCGGCCAGTTCCGGGACGATCGGGAACACCGGTTCGCCGTAGAGGAGTTGGTAGTGGCTGTCGGAGTCGCGGCGGTGCACGGAGGTGCAGCCGAGGGCGGCGGCGAGCAGGAAGGCGCGGTTGGTGCAGGCGCCGTAGGAGACGGCGTCGGGCAGCATGAGGTCGAGCAGCCGCTCGGGGCCGGCGGCGCCGGAGCGCTCGATCACGTCGCGCAGGAAGGCGCGTTGGGCGTCCTCGTCGAGGTGGTGGACGGTCACCCGCTCGACGGCGGGCAGGGCGGCGACGGCCTCGGCGTGCCGGCGGAAGACGGCCGGGTCGGCGGAGTCCAGGACCAGCAGGTGCACGCGGACGTCGAACCGCGCCGCGGCGAAGGCGGCTTCGGCGCCGATCGCGGCGATGGTGGCCGCGCACTCGCGGTTGGTGGGCAGGGTCAGGCAGACGGTTCGCATTCGGGCTCCCCCGTGGACGTGGCGGGCTGGTGCGCGGCGGGATCCTGCTCCGCCGGCGCCGGGTCCGCGCTCGCGCGGCCGTGCCAGGAGCGCAGGCCGAGCAGCTTCTCGCCGAGTTCGGTGAGCCGGGCCGGCCCGTACCGCAGCGACTCGTGCCTGACCGGGTCGCCGACCAGGGTGCGGTTCCAGTCCGGGGTGGCGAGGGTGCGCCAGGACTCCACCCGGGAGCGGCGCATCTGCTCGGCCTCCTCCAGCGCGGGCATCATGGACAGGTACTGCACGGCCCGCACGCCGTTCTCGGAGGTGTTGCGGGCGACTCCGTGGGCCAGCAGGCCGTTCCAGATCAGCAGGTCGCCGGCGGCCAACTCGGGCCGCACCACCGGGAACTCGGTGCGGTCGACGTCCGGGCGGATCGGGTCGCGGTCGGCCGGCTGGGCGGCCTGCCACTCGTTGAACCGGCGGAACAGCTCCGGGTTGCACTGGAAGCCGCCGTGGTCGGGGCGGGTGTCGTCGAGCGCGATGATGCCCTGGACGCGCTGGGGCAGCATGCCCTGGGTGGTGTCGACGTCCCAGTGCAGCTCGATGTCGAAACCCTTGTCGGTGGGCTCGATGAGTGCGCGGTCGCGGTTGCGGACGTTCGGCGGGTTGAGGTTGAGCCGGTCGAGGGTGACCCAGAGCTCCTCGCAGTCCCAGACGTCGACGAAGGCGTCGTAGACGCGGCGGGTCTGCCGGCTGTCCCAGATCAGCTGGTGGTGGTAGGCCTCGACGAAGCCGTAGATGTGCAGGTGCTGGTCGAGTTCGTCCCGGTAGTCGCGCTCGCGGTACCAGTCCTCGGGGCGGTCGGGCGAGAGGCCCTGGAACTCCCAGGCGAACTCCAGCAGGCGCCGCGCGGCCTCGGCCGGGACGGCCTGCTTGACCACGACGTAGCCGTAGGTCTGCCAGAACGCGAAGTCCTCTTCGGAGAGCACCCGCAGCGGGTGCTTCTTGCGGACCTCGCGCAGCGCGGTCCGCGCGAGGTAGCTCTCCCCGTCCTCACTGAAGTAGGGGCGCTCCGAGGCGGCTCGGTGCAGATACCCGTCAGGGCTCGGCATGGGCAGTCACTCCATGGTTCGTAGTCGACGCAGCGCCACTCGGGCGCAGAGTGCGGGTACGGCGGGCCGACGGCCCGTCACCGGCCGCACGCGGAATTCGGCCCACGAACGCGTGCCGATCCGCACACGCTCCGTCCCTTCCGGGGCCCGGTCGCGGGCTTCACCGAAAGGGGCCAACTCGCAAGTCCGGCAGGCGTGCTCACCCCGTCTCAGCCTTTTGCCGAACCGCGCTCCCCATACGTTGGACTAGACCAACTAATGGTGTCAACCCTCGATCGGCGGTTACCAACGGGGAAATCCACGCAGCTCATGACAGCCCTCGGGAGCGCTTTATGTTTCGGGAACCGACATAAGCCGGGATATGTTTCCGGAATTGACATAACCGTCGGTGAACCGGATCGGCCGCCCGTCCGTTGCCCGCCCGCCCGGGCCGGACGCAGGACGAACCCCGGACCGGACGCCCGACGAACCCCGGACCGGACGCAGGACGAGCCGCGGGCCGGGCCCGGCCGTACGTTGGGCCTATGGCACGCCGCCGACGAGTCGCCGCCAGGCTCGCCCCGCCCAGCTGGCTGACCGAGGGCCTGCGGCCCGCGCCCGCACCGGTGCCCTGGGCGGCGGCGGCCCGGGCCTCGGTGGCGCTCGCCGCGCCGCTCGCGGTCGGCACCGCCACCGGCCGGACCGGGTACGGCGCGCTGGTGTCGATGGGCGCCCTGTCCGGGGTCATCGGTGACACCGCGGACGCCTACCGGATGCGGGTGTTCAACATCGCCGTCCCCCAGCTGTTCGGCGCGCTCGGGGTGCTCCTCGGCACCCTGGTGTACGGCTCGGGCTGGACGGCCGTCGCCGTGCTGACCGCCGTCGCGCTGGTCTCCGGCATGATCTCCTCGATCGGCGCGGTGGCCTCCGTCTCCGGGCTGCTCCTGCTGCTGAACGCGGTGGTCGGCGCCGGGCTCCCGCTGCCCCCTCCGTGGTGGCTGCCGCCCGCGCTGCTGCTGCTCGGCGGTCTGCTGGTGCTCGCCCTCACCCTGCTGGCCTGGCCGCTGCGCGGCGGCACGCCGGAGCGCTCGGCCGTCGCGGACACCTACCGGACGGTCGCCGCCGTCCTCGAGGCCACCGGCACCCCCGGCCACGACGCCCGGCGCCAGGCGCTCACCCAGTCGCTCAACCACTCCTACGACCTGCTGCTCGCCCGCCGGGCCCGCCGGCACGGCCGCTCCCCCACCCTGGTGCGCCTGCTCGCCCAGCTCAACGCCGTCATCCCCGTGGTGGAGGCGGTCTCGGCGGCCCAGCTGCGCCCGAGCCCGCAGGTACCGCTGCCGGCCGCCTACCCGGCGGCCGTGCGCGACCTGGCCGCGGCCATCGACCACGACCGCCCCGGGCGCGCCCCGCCACCCGCCCTCCCCGCACCCACCGGGCCGTCCACCCGGGCCCTGGTGGACGCCATCGGCCACGCGCGGAGCGTCGTGCACGAGACCGAACCCGACCCGTACGGCGCCGAGGACCGGCTCGGCCGGCCCGCCGCGCTACGGGTCCGCGCCCGGAAGGCGGCGCACGCCCTGCTGCTGTCCGGCGCGTCCTGGCGGTACGGCCTGCGGCTGGCGCTGTGCATCGGCCTCGCCCAGATCCTGGTCTCGGTGCTCGCCGTCCCCCGCTCCTACTGGGTGGCGCTCACCGTCACCTTCGTGATGAAGCCGGACTTCGGCTCGGTGTTCTCCCGAGCGGTGCTGCGCGCCCTCGGCACCGCCGGCGGGCTGCTGATCGCCGTACCGGTGCTGGCCGCGGTGCCGCGCGGCTGGTGGGACGTCCCCGTGATGGCGGTGCTCGCGGCGCTGATCCCGGCGATGTCGGCGAAGGGCTACGCCTTCCAGACCGCGGCGATCACCCCGGTGGTCCTGCTGCTCTCGGACCTGCTCAACCACCAGGGCTTCCACCTGGTGCCGCCCCGGCTGTACGACTCGCTGATCGGCTGCGCCATCGCGCTGCTGGCCGGCTACCTGTTCTGGCCGGAGTCCTGGCACACCCGGATCGGGGAGCGGCTGGCCGACGCCGTCGCGGACAGCGGCTCGTACGTCGCCCTGGCCTTCACCACCGCGCCCGGACGGGACCACCCGGCCCGCGCCCGCTACCGGCGGCGGCTCTACCGGGACCTCTCCGCGGTGCGCAGCGAGTTCCAGCGGGCGCTCACCGAGCCGCCGCCGGTCGGGGCCAGGGCCGAGGCCTGGTGGCCGCTGGTGATCGCGGTCGAGCGGATCGTGGACACCACCACGGCCACCCGGGTCCGGGTCGAGCACGGTGCGCCGGCCCCCTCGCCCGCCGAGGTCCGTGCCGTCACCCGGGAGCTGGCCGCCCTGGCCGACGCGCTGCGCACGGGCGCACCGCTGCCCGCGGCCGGGGCGGACGGCCTCTCGCCGGACTGCGCGCTGGCCCGGCTGCACCACGAGGTGCAGGCGGCCCGGGCGGTCGCCGCCCCGGCCGGATAGCGCCCCGGGCGCCGGGCCGACCCGGGCCGGGACGGAGGCCGGGGGCCGGGGCCGGGACGGAGGCCGGGGGCTGGGAGCTGGGAGCTGGGGGACGGGAGCCCGGGCCGGGGGACGGGAACAGGGGGCCGGGGCTCAGTCCTGGATCCGGCGCCAGGGCCGGTCCGCCTCCAGCTCGAAGGCCAGCTCCAGCAGCCGCCGCTCCTCGCCGTGCGCCGCCGACAGGTGCACGCCGATCGGCAGGCCACCCGGTGCGACGCCGGTGGGCAGCGCGATGCCGGGCCCGCCCGTCACGTTGTTGACCGGCGTGAACGCGACGTAGCGCAGCAGGCGCTCGATCAGCTCGTCGAAGGCCACGTTGGGGCTGAGGTGCCCGATCGGCGGGGCGGTGTGCGCGAGCACCGGCGAGAGCACCGCGTCGTGGCTGCGGAAGATGCCCGCGTAGGCGGCCTCGGTCCGGCGCAGCCGGCGCAGCACCGCCGGGACGTGCCGGAACTCGCGCTGGAAGCGGCGGCGCAGGCCGGTGGTCAGGCCGTCCAGCCGGTTGATCCGGAAGCTGCGGTCCAGCATCAGCCGGCCGCTGACGGCGATGGCGAAGGCGATGTACCCCCAGTACAGGACGAAGTCGCGGGAGAACTCCTCGCCGAACGGCAGGGTGGTCTCCTCGACGTGGTGCCCGAGCGCCGACAGCCGGGCGGCCGCCTCCTGCACCGCCGCCCGGGTGGGGCCGTCGGTGGTGGCGATCGGCGAGTCGACGACCAGCCCGATCCTCAGCCGGCGCGCCGCCGGGCCCTCGACCAGCCCGATCGGGGCCAGCCGGGGGTTGCGGTGGTGGCGTTCGGCGGCGGCGTAGAAGGCCGCGGTGTCGCGCACCGACCGGGTCAGCACGCCGTCGGTGACGATGTCGATCGGCAGCTTGTCGCTCTGGGCGTTGACGACCAGGCGGCCCCGGGTGGGCTTGAGGCCGACCAGTCCGCAGCAGGCCGCGGGGATGCGGATCGAGCCGCCGCCGTCGTTGGCGTGCGCGATCGGCACCACTCCGGCGGCCACCAGGGCGGCCGAGCCGCCGGAGGAGGCGCCCGCGGAGTGCGAGGGCTTCCACGGGTTGCGCACCGGCTGCGCGGTGGCGAACTCGGTGGAGGCGTTCAGCCCGAACTCGGGCAACCGGGTCTTGCCGAGCACGGACAGGCCGGTGGCGAGGAACTGGTCCGTGAAGCGGGCGTTGCGGCGGGCGGGGCGGGCCCGGAACGCCTCGCTGCCCATGGCCGTCGGAAGACCCTGCAGGTCGACGTTGTCCTTGAGGAAGGTCGGCACGCCGTACAGCGGGCCGCCGGCCCCGCCCGGGCCGGAGCGCGGACGGTCGTAAGAGGGGTGGGCGACGGGCGTCAGCGCGCCGTCGATCCGGGCCGCCCGGGCGGCCGCGGCGGCGGCCAGCTCCGCGGGGGACACCTCGCCGGAGCGGACCAGCGCGGCCAGCGCCACGGCGTCGTGCGCCCCGAGGGCGTCGTCGGTGAACGCGTGGGCCCGCTCGTCGGACATCCGAACTCCCCAATCCCTACTGACCAGTAGTCTCGCAAGTTCCGCAGTGTAGGGGCGGGGCGGCGCCCGGGGATACCCCCCACGCCGAGGGCGGCGCCGACACGCACCACCGCGCTCCCGGCGTCGGCCGACGTTCCCCCAGGCGCCGGACGGCGCACGGACGTTCGGCACGCGCCCCCCTGCCTCCCCCGCCCGCCCACCGCGGATCGTTTCGCCACCGGGCTCCGGGAAAGATCGGGAGCACGAACCGTCCCGGCCACCACCGTTGCGGCCACCCCCACCCAAGGTGACGCCCGTGCCCACCCAGTACACCTCGGCCACCGCCCCCGGCGCCCTGCCCCTGCTCGGCCACACCCCGGCCCTGCTCCGCCGGCCGCTCGCCTTCGTCGCCGGCCTGCCCGCCCACGGCGACCTCGTCCGGCTCCGACTCGGCCCGCGCGACGCGTACGTCGCCTGCCACCCCGAGCTGGTGCGCCGGCTGCTCGCCGAGGACCACCTCCTCGACCGGGGCGGGCCCGGCACCGGCCCCGCGGGCGGGGACGGCCCCGCCGGCTGCCCCGCCGCGGCCCACCGGCGCCGGCGCCGCCTGCTCCAACCCGCCTTCCACCACGACCGGTTGCCCGGCTACGGCGCACTGATGGCCGAGGAGATCGCCGGCACCACCGCCCGCTGGCGCGTCGGCGACGTGGTCGACGTCCCCGCCGCGATGCACCGCCTCACCACCGCCGCCACCGCCCGCTGCCTGTTCGCCGCGCACGACCGGGCCGGCTCCCCGGCCGTGCACGACAGCGTGGACGTCGTCACCCGCGGCACCGGCCGGCGCGTCACGCTGCCGCTGCCCGGAGCCGACCGCCTCCCCACCCCCGGCAACCGCCGTCTCCGGCGCGCCCGCCGGGACCTGTCGGAGCTCACCGGGCGGCTCGTCGCCGGCCGCCGGGCCACCGGCACCGACCACCACGACCTGCTGTCCGGGCTGCTCGACGCCCGCGACGAGGACGGGCGCGGGCTCACCGACGCCGAGGTCCACGACCAGGTGGCCACCTTCCTGCTCACCGGCACGGAGACCACCGCCGCCACCCTCGCCTGGGCCTGGTCGCTGCTCGCCCGCCACCCGGCCGTCCGCGAGCGGCTGCACACCGAACTCGACACCGTGCTCGACGGGCGCCCCGCCCGCTACGAGGACCTCCCGGCCCTGCCGCTCACCGCCCGCGTGGTCAGCGAGACCCTGCGGCTCTACCCGCCGGTCTGGATCCTCAGCCGCACCGTCACCACGGACGCCGACCTCGGCGGCCTGCACGTCCCGGCCGGCGCCACCGTCCTGTTCAGCCCGTACCTGCTGCACCGCCGGCCCGACCTGTTCCGCCGCCCGGACCGCTTCGACCCCGACCGCTGGCTCACCACCGCCCGCCCCTCCCCCGGCACCTACGCCCCCTTCGGCCTCGGCGCCCGCCGCTGCCTCGGCGACGCCTTCGGCACCACCGAGGCCGTCCTCGCCATCGCCACCATCGCCGCCCGGTGGAGCGTCACCCCGACCCCGGGGCGCACCGTCCGCCCCGGCCGCGGCCCCTCGCTCTCCCCGCACCCCTACACGGCCACCCTCGCCCGCCGGGCCCGGTGAGCCCTCAGGGGCACGGTGAGCCCGTACCAGGGGGCGGTGAGCCCTCACGGGGGCACGGCGGGCCCGTCCGGGCACGGCGGGCCGCCCGGCTCAGCGCCCCCGGCCCCGGTCGGCCGCCAGGATGGCGAGCAGCCCCTCGATCGACTCCAGCCGGCGCCGCAGCTCCTCGACGTCGCCCCGGGTGGCGCCCTGCTCCTCGGGCTTGAGGGTGATCACCAACTGGCCGTCCGGCTCCAGGCGGCCGACCGCGACGTCCCGGACGGTGTCCCCGTTCTGCACCCGCACCGCGTGCTCGATCTCGGACGCCCGCAGCGCGAGGCCGCGCAGCGACTCCGGCACGAGCCGGCCGTCCTTGACGACGGTGGTCGGGGTTCCCTCCAGCAGCCGGGCGGCGCGCGGGTCCCGGGCGAGCCAGCGGGTGACGGCGGAGTTCACCGTGACCAGGGTGACCGCGCCGATCGTGCCCCCGAGCAGGCTGTTGTCGTTGCCGATGATCGCGTTCTGCACCACGTTGGAGAGCAGGAAGACGACCACCATGTCGAAGGTGTTCAGACCGGCCAGCCCGCGCTTGCCCGCGACCCTGAACAGCACCAGGATCAGCACGTAGACCGCCACCGTGCGGACGACCTTCTCCGCGATCGGCATCTGGACAACCACCAGGTCGTGCCACACGGCGCGCTCCTCCAACCCCTCGACCGGACGGGGCCGGCAGCGCCCGGGGCCGACGGTACGCGCCCCACCGGGCCCCGGCCAGCACCGGAGGCCCCGGGCGTCCCGGCCGGGGGCTCCGGTGCGCGGCGCCGCGGGGGGGGTTCCGGTGCGTGGCGCCGCGTTTGGCGGCCGCCCGGGCCTGGCGCTACGAGCGCCGCTTGGGCTTGCCGCTGCCCCGCTTCGCGGCCGCACCGCCCCGGCCGCCCGCCGAAGGCCGCGGCTTGCCCTGGGTCTTCTGCTGGCCGCCCTTCTGCTGGCCCGCCCGCTGCTGGCCGGCCTTCTGCTGGCCCGCCTTCGGCGACTGGGGCTTGCGGGCCTGCGCGCCCTTCTTCGGCTCGGCGGCGGGGGCGGCCGGCTGCGCGCCCCGGCCGCGCGAGCTGTTGACCGTCCGGCCGCGGACGATGCCGATGAACTCCTCGACCAGGTCCGTCGTCTCCTCCTGCCGCCAGGCCAGCACCACCTGGGACTGCGGCGCCTCCACGACCGGGCGGAAGGTGAGGTCGCGCCGGTGGTGCAGCCGGGCCAGCGACTGCGGCACCAGCAGCACCCCGACGTTGGCCGCCACCAGCTCGATCGCGTCGGCGGTGGTGGCCGGGCGCTCGACGGCCGGGCGGCCGGGCAGCTCCCCCGGCCAGCCCAGGGTGTCGTCGAGCGGGTGGAACACCACGTCCTCGGCGAGGTCGGTCAGCGCGACCTCCTCGGCCGCGGCGAGCCAGTGGTCCTTGGGGAAGACCACCACGGTCGTCTCGGTGTACAGCGGGATCGCGCTGAGCACGTCCCGGTCGACCGGCAGCCGGAGCAGCCCGGCGTCCGCGGTGCCCCCGCGCAGGGTCCCCTCGGCGTCGCCGACCGGCACCGCGAGGAGGTCGAGCGGCACGTCCGGGAGCCGCTCGCCCCAGACCCGGGCCCACTTGCCGGGGGTCACGCCCGGGACGTACACGAGCCGGAAGGACGGGTTCACCTGCATCTCTGTCACAGGGCAAGGCTACCGACCGTGACCGGGAGCGCCCGCGCACTCCCTTACCCTTGTCTCCATGACATCGCTCAAGCAGAAGACCGGCCAGACCATGAAGCCGGCCACCGCGGCCAAGAAGCTGGGGATCTACCTCGACGCGGCGCCGACCGGCTTCCAGGAGGGCGTGGTCTCCCGCGAGGAGCTCAACGCGCTGCAGGCCGAGCCGCCGCAGTGGCTCCAGGAGCTGCGCAAGAACGGCCCGCACCCGCGCCCGGTGGTCGCCGCCAAGCTCGGCATCTCCATCTCGGGCCTGGCCCGCGGTGGCGTGACGGAGGCGCTCACCACCGACCAGATCGAGGCGATCAAGGCCGAGAACCCGCTCTGGCTGCAGCACGAGCGCGCCAACCAGGTGGACGTCCGCAAGGAGACCGCCCGGATCAAGGCGAAGCACGACAAGGAGGCCGCGGCCAAGGCCGCCAAGGCCGCCCACGCGGGCTGAGCAGCGGCTCCGGCCGAGTGTCGGACCCCTGCGCGAGGATGGTGCCGACGTCCGTTCCACGGGCGTCGGCACAGTCGTCACCGCGGCCGGTCGGTCCCGGTGGGTCCGGCGGGTCCGGGTCCGGTGGGTCCGGCGGGTCGTTCCCGGGCAGCCGGGCCCGCCCGGGCCGGCCGGTGGCGTGACCGGGCAGCGGGCGGCCGCCGGAGGCGGTCAGGGAGGCGGGGCGCGTGGCAGGGGTACTGGACGGGCGGATCGCGCTGGTCGCGGGGGCGACGCGGGGCGCGGGGCGGGGCATCGCCGTCGAACTGGGCGCCGCGGGCGCCACGGTGTACGTCACCGGGCGCAGCACCCGGCGGCAGCGCTCGGAGTACGACCGCCCGGAGACGGTCGAGGACACCGCCGACCTGGTGACGGCGGCCGGCGGAACGGGCATCGCCGTCCCGACGGACCACCTCGTCCCCGCCCGGGTCGCCGCCCTGGTCGAGCGGATCGACGCCGAGCAGGGCCGGCTGGACGTCCTGGTCAACGACATCTGGGGCGGCGAGAACCTGTTCGGCTGGAACGTCCCGGTCTGGGAGCACGACCTGGATGACGGCCTGCGGCTGCTGCGGCTGGCCGTGGAGACGCACGCCGTGACCAGCCACCACGCGCTCCCGCTGCTGCTGCGCCACCCGGGCGGCCTGGTCGTCGAGATGACGGACGGCACCGCCGAGTACAACGGCGCCACCTACCGCAACTCCTTCTTCTACGACCTCGCCAAGTCCTCCGTGCTGCGGATGGCCTTCTCCCTCGGCCACGAGCTGGGCCCGCGCGGCGCCACCGCCGTCGCGCTCACCCCCGGCTGGATGCGCTCCGAGATGATGCTGGAGCACTTCGGCGTCACCGAGGAGACCTGGCGGGACGCCGTGGTGCGGGAGCCGCACTTCGGCATCTCCGAGACGCCGCGCTACGTCGGCCGGGCGGTCGCCGCCCTGGCCGCCGACCCGGCGCTCGCCCGGTGGAACGGCCGGTCGCTGTCCAGCGGGCAGCTCGCCCGGGAGTACGGCTTCACCGACCTCGACGGCAGCCGCCCGGACTGCTGGCGCTACCTGGTCGAGGTCCAGGACGCCGGCCTGCCCGCCGCACCGGAGGCCTACCGCTGACGCACCGTCAGACCGGTGCCCCGGCGCGCGGACACCGGCGCGGACCGGCAGCACCGCGCCGGTGCCGCACCCCGGCGCGGCCCGGCCCCGACGTCGACCGGCGCTCGTTCCACCGACCCCGTGCCACCGGTGCTTATTTCCACCGGTGCTTATTGACCACGCCGCCGGCCGCTCCGAATAATCGGCGCAACCGGGGCCGCCCAGGGCCCCCTCGGCACACAGACCGCACCGGACCGGGGGAACGATCGTGACCGACCAGCCGCATCAGGCCGAACTCGCCTCACTCGCGGAGGAGTTCTTCGCCGCCGAGAACGCGCACAACCCGTTCGACGCGACGCTCAGCGGGGTCGCGGGCCACGCCCACCAGGTGCCCGACCCCTCCCGGGCGGCCGCGCTGCGCCACCGCGAGGTGCTGACCGGGATCGGTACGCGGCTGGCCGCGATCCCGGTGGACGCGCTGACCGGCGACGACCGGATCACCCACGGCGTCCTCGGCCGGCTGATCGAGAACGGCACGGGCCAGATCACCCACGGGCTGGCCGACTTCAGCGTCTCCGCGACCATCGTGGCACCGCAGAACGCGGCGTTCACCTCGCTCGCCATGACCTCCGTCGACCAGGAGGGCCCCGAGGCCTACCTGGAGCGGCTGGCCGGCCTGCCGGGCTACTTCGACGCCGTCCTGCAGGGCTTCCTGGACACCGCGGCCGACGGCCGACGGCCGCTGCGCAGCGGCGTCGACGCCGCCGTCACCCAGCTGGACGCCTACCTGGCCGCCGGCCCGGACGACGACCAGCTGCTGCGCCCGATGCGGGGCCGGCCGGAGCTCGAACGGGCCCTGGCGATCGTCCGCGACGGCGTGCGCCCGGCGGTGGCCCGCTACCGGGCCGGGCTGGCCCAGCAGTTGGCCGCGGACGCCAGGCCCGACGACCAGGCCGGCGTCTGCCACGTGCCCGGCGGCACCGAGGGCTACGCCGACGCCGTCGCCCGCTACACCCGGCCGGGCCTCACCCCGGAGGAGGTCCACCGGATCGGCCTGGACACCGTGGCCGAGCTGCGCGAGGAGTTCGCCGAGCTGGGCGGGCGGGTGCTCGGCATCACCGACACCGAGGGCGTGCTGACCGCGCTGCGCGAGGACCGCGCGCTGCGCTTCGACAGCGCCGCGGAGATCATCGCCCTCGTCGACGACGCGCTGGAGCGCGCCCGCCGCGCCTCGGTCGACTACTTCCGCCCGTACCCGATCGCCGACTGCGTGACCCGGGAGATCGACCCGGTCGAGGCGGAGACCGCGCCGCTGGCCTACTACCAGCCGCCGGGCCCCGGCGGCCTGCCCGGCACCCACTGGATCAACACCCTGCGCCCGCAGACCCGGTTCCGGTACGAGTACGAGGCGATCGCCTTCCACGAGAGCGTGCCCGGCCACCACCTGCAGATCGCCGTCGCCCAGACGCTGCACCACCTGCCGGTGTTCCGGCAGAAGCCGAGCGGTCAGCTGACCGCCCACGTCGAGGGCTGGGGGCTGTACACCGAGCGGCTCGCGGACGAGATGGGGCTGTACAGCTCGGACCTCTCGCGCTTCGGCATGCTCTCGATGGACGCGCTGCGCGCCGTGCGCCTGGTCGTCGACACCGGACTGCACCACTTCGGCTGGTCGCGGGAGCGGGCGATCGCGTTCATGCGGGACAACACGGCCACCACCGAGGAGAACGTCCGCAACGAGATCGACCGGTACATCTCCTGGCCGGGCCAGGCCACCGCCTACCTGATCGGCCGTCGGGAGATCGTCCGGCACCGCGAGCGCGCCCAGGCGGCTCTGGGCGGGCGGTTCGACGTCCGGGAGTTCCACCACCAGCTGATCGGGCACGGCAGCCTGCCCCTGGGGGTGCTGGACGAGCTCATCTCGGACTGGATCGCGGCGCAGCGGTAGCCCGTCGGCCGTGCCGCCGTGGGGCGCGGCCTCGCCCCCACGGCGGCACCCGGGGGGATCAGCAGACCGGGATCGGCACCGTCAGCACGAAGGCGTGCGGGTCCGGGTTGGCCGGGGCCTGGTAGGTGAGCGTGACCGGGATGCTCGTCCCGGGGCTCGCGGCCGGGTCGACCCGGAGCGCGAAGCCCCGGTTGTACCGGGACCAGGTGTTGTTGACCGGGTCGTCACAGGTCGCCGTCGTGCCGTCCGCCGAGATCACGCACGGGTTGGAACTCGGCGCGGTGTCCAGCCAGGTGGAGCCGGGCGGCAGCTGTGCCACCACCCGGCCGCGCCACGGGTAGTCGGTGGAGGGGCCCAGGTTGCGCTCCAGCACCTCGAAGTCGGCCGGGTCGCCGGGCGCCGCCGGCTTCGGGGGCCGCCACATCTCCAGCACGGCGTTCGTCACCGGCGCCGAGGTGGCGAAGGACCAGGTGGCCGACCCGTCGTCCGGGTTCTGCGCCGGGTCCCAGGTGACGACGGCGGTGCCGCCCGGGTAGGTCTGCGGGCCCGGGGTGGTGCCGATGCTCCGGCCGAAGATCCGCTCGGTCTCGCAGGTGCCCGGCGCGAGGCCCTGCGCCACCTGGAACCGGATCCAGTTCCAGCCGCCGTCCACCGGGCCCGCGTGGTCGGTGGTGAGCTCCAGGCCCGGATCCCCGGGACCGTTGACGACCAGGGTGGCCTCGGTCGGCGTCTCGGTCCCGTTGTTGCAGACCGTCACCAGGACGGTCCCGACGGCGCCGGGCGCGGTCGGGAAGGACGGCGGGCTCACCTGCACGCTCAGGTCCTTGGCGTACGTCGGGCGGTGCACGGGCGCGGCGGAGGCCCGGGCGGCCGGGGCGGCGAGGAGCGGGACGGGTAGCAGCGCGGCTGCCGCGATCAGGGCGGGGATCCGCATGGGGTGACTCCGCATGGGGTGACTCCGGGAGGTCCGAAAGGGGCGAACGTCGTCGTTCGGTCACGAAGCTACGCCGCCCGGCGCCTGCCGCCCTGCTGGGTTGCTCCGCCCGGCGTCGGCCGCGGCCGGCCGCCGGGGAGGGCCCGGGCGTCCGGTGTCGCGGAAACGATTCCGCACGCCGGTCACAGCCCTCCCGCGCCCGGACGTGGCGTCACCCGTTCGGCCCCCTCGACACGGTAGTGTCCGCTGGCGCGGCCGGCGGCGTCACCCGTCCGCCCGCCGCCCGTCCGACCGCACCGACCTGGAGGAACCCGTGCCGGCTCCCGCCCGTGCCGCCCTGGCCATAGCCGCGGCCGCCCTGATAGCCGCAGCCACCGGCTGCTCGCCCGGCGGCGGCCACACCGCCAAGCCGGCGGGCCGCAGCACCGCCGCCGCACCCGCCGGCGACGCCGCCGACCCCAACGCCGGAGCGGCCCCCGCACCCGCCGCCGTCGTCACCGGAGCCGGCCCGAAGAGCTCCTACGACGTCCAGCCGCAGCCCGCGCCGGGCAGCTGCAAGTACCGCTACACGGCCGACAAGCAGCCGCTGCCCGACCCGAACTGCACCCCCGGCGCGATCAGCCCGGCCGTCAACCAGGGCAACCTCAACGACACCATCTGCAAGACCGGCGGCTACACCTCGACGATCCGCCCGCCGTCCAACATCACCGGCAAGGAGAAGGCCGAGAACGCCAAGTCCTACGGCTACAGCGGCCCGATGGGCGACGCCGAGTACGACCACCTGATCAGCCTGCAGCTCGGCGGCGACCCCAACGACCCGCGCAACCTCTGGGTCCAGCCGCCCTCCCCCGACCACGTGCCGGGCAAGGGCCCCAACAACCCCAAGGACTCGGTGGAGACCCACCTGCACACCGCGATCTGCAAGGGCCAGACCACCCTCGCCGCCGCCCAGCAGGCCATCGCCACCGACTGGACCACGGCCGAGGTCAAGCTCGGCATCAAGTCCGGCGGCGCGCCGACCGCGGCCCCCGACGCCGACGGGGACTGACGGCGACGGGGGTTGACGGTGACGGGGACTGGCGGCGAGCGGGACTGACGGCGAGCAGGCCGGTCCCCGGGGTGCCCCCGGGGGTGGCCCGGGCACCCTGAACCCGGGCACCCGGAGCCCGGCCTCAGCAGCCCTGAGCGGCTCTCAGCAGCCCTCAGCGGCCCCCGGAGACCTTCAGTGACCCTCAGCAGCCAGGGAGTCCACCAGCTCGGCGATGGCGTCGAACGGCCGGTACTCCGCGAGCTCCGCGCCCAGCGCCCGGGCCCGCTCGCGGAACCGGCCCCGCCCGAGCACCTCGTCGACCGCCCGCCCCACCGCGGCCGGATCCGGGCGACCGGTGCGCAGGTCCACCCCCACACCCGCCCACTGCACCCGGGCCGCCACCTCCGGCTTGTCCTCGCTCGCCCCCGCCACCACCAGCGGCACCCCGTGCCGCAGCGCGGTGTGCACCCCGCCGTAACCACCGTTGCTGACCAGCACGTCCGCCTGCGGCAGCAACCGCTCGAACGGGACGTACCCGGCGGCGCGCACGTTGCCCGGCAGCTCCCCGCCCAGCAGATCCACCAGCGCCGCCGGCCCCTCCGGGCGGCCGGTGACGGCCACCACCAGGACGTCGCGGTCCGCCAGCGCGGTGACGGTCGGTACCACCAGCTCCCCCAGGTCGGCGTTGGCCAGCGTCCCCTGCGTCACCACCACCACCGGCCGCCCGTCGGACAGCTCGTCCCACCACGACGGCAGCGGCTGCGCCTCCCCGTCGACCCCGGGCAGCGCCCCGATCAGCCGGAACGACGCCGGGGCGTCACTGCGCGGGTACTCGAAACCCGGCACGGTCAGCTGGAGGTAGTGGTCCGGCACCGTCACCATCGCCAACCCGCGCGGCCCCTCCGGCATCCGCACCCCCAGGCCCGCGTACACCTTCGCGGCGTACTCCCGCAGGGGCTCGCCGCGCCGCTCCAACTCCGCCAGCAGCGCCCGGTTGCGGGCCCGGCCCTCCTCCCCCGGCATCGGCGGCAGCGCGTAGCCGAACGGCGCGGTGTCCACGCTCGGCAGCATCACCGGCGACACCCCGATCCCGATCAGCGCCGGACGCTCGGCCCGCGGCCGGCCCGACGCCAGTGCCAGCGCGCCCTGCACGAACGCGTCGGCGATCACCGCGTCGGCCGGGAAGTCCGCCAGCAGCGCCAGCAGCGTCCGGTACTGCGCCGGAATCGGGTCCAGGAAGACGTGCCGCACGTCGAAGCCGATCCGCTCCGGCCCGGGCGGCAGCGCCGACCGGCCCGGGAACGACGCGTCCAGGTCCCGGTCGTCGAAGTCCGCCTCGGCGGGCAGCGCGGCGAACCGCACCCCGGCCCGGCGCGCCGCCCCGGCGAACCGGGAGCCCCCGAGGAAAACCACCTCGTGCCCTCGGGCGGCGAGGTCGGCGGAGACGGCCAGCAGCGGGCCGGTGTGGCCGTGTGCGGGCAGGGCGGTGGTGATGATCCTGGACAGCGGGGACTCCTCGGGTCGGTCGTCGGCGGTCGGTGGTCGTCGGTCGCCGGTGGTCAAGTGCGGCGGTCGTCGGTGGTCGTGCGGCGGCCGTGCGTCGGCGGACGGACCCACGGTAGGCAGGGCCGGTTGACGTCCGATGAACGCGCCGCGCGGCGCCGCGGCCCGCGGTGCCGCGACGCCCGGGCACCCCTCAGCGGCCGAGCACCGCACCGCCGTTCAACCCGATCACCTGCCCGGTGAGGTACCCGGCGGACGGCGAGGCGAGGAAGCCGACCGCCTCCGCCACATCGGCGGGCGTACCGGCCCGACCGACCAGCGTGTCGGCGACCTTCCCGGCGTGGAACTCCTCGCTCCAGCCGGCACCGAAGATCTCGGTGTCCGCCACGTAACCCGGCGCGAGCACGTTCACCGTGACACCGTCCGGGCCCAACTGCCGCGCCAGCCCGAACGCCCAGCCGTGCAGCGCCGCCTTCGCCGCCGCGTACGAACCGGCCGAGTGCGGGCCCGCACCGCCGCGCTGCGCCGCCGCCGAACTGATCACCACCAACCGGCCACCGGGCCGGCGCAGCCTCCCCTGCAACGCGGTCGTCAGCAGCACGGCGGTGAGCAGGTTGGCGTCCAGGTCCTTGCGCCAGGCGTCAGCGAGGGCCGCCAGGCCGTCCCCGGCGGGCGGGGTGACGATGGCGCCCGCGTTGTTCACCAGCACGTCCACCGGGCCGAGCCCGGCGATCCGGGCGGCCGCGGCCTCGACCGCCGCCGGGTCCGTCAGGTCCGCCGGCACCGGGACGATCCGGCCCGGGCCGACGGTCTCCTCGATCCGCGCCCGGGCCTCCTCCAGCACCGCCTCCCGGCGGCCGAGGATCACCACCCGGTTCCCGTCGGCGGCCAGGCGGGCGGCGATCGCCCGGCCGATCCCGGTCCCCCCGCCGGACACCACCGCGAGCCTCACTGGGCGGACCCGGAGGTCTCGGTGGCCCCTGCGGACCCGGAGGTCTCGGTGGGCTGAGCGGACTCGGCGGACTCGGTCTCGTAGTACTCCTTCATCAGCTCCACCGACCACTCCGACTGCCGGACCTCACCCCGCGGCCCGAACTCCGCCAGGTACGGCTTGATGTCGAGCACCGGCGTACCGGCCACCGCGTCCAGCCCGGTCACGTGGAGCTCCAGACCGTCGACGCGGACCAGCTCGCACCGCGAGACGCCCAACCGGTTCGGGCGGTTCTTGCCGCGCTGCGCGAAGATGCCGACCAGCGGCCAGTCCGGGTTGCCGCGCGGGCGCCGGGCCCCGGACTCCACCTCGTCCTCCGGGACGCGGTCGAAGTGGTAGACCACCTCCAGGTGCGAGAAGTCCGCCAGCCCGTACAGCGCCTCCTCGCCGAACCGCTCGCCGTCCAGCCGGATCACCGCACCGACACTCCCCCAGCCGTCGTCCCGCACCTCCTCCCGCCCGCCGACCACCCACGCCACCGGACGGACCGTCACCTCGACTGCCACCTGGCCCCCTCATTCGCTCTCGAACCGCTGCCACCGTACGGTAGCCCCGCCCACCACCGACCCGGCCACCGGGTCCGCCGGGCCCCGGAAGGTCACGAGGTCAGGACGCTCGGGGCCGTCGGGCCGGTGGGCCGTCGGGCCGGTGGATCGGTGGGACGTCGGGCTCTTGCCCCTCAGGTCGTCGGCCCGTCAGATCGTCGGCCCGTCAGATCGTCGGCCCCTCAGATCGTCGGCCCGTCAGACCGGGCGGCCCGGCCAGGCCGCCAACCGCGCGGCCAGGTCCACCAGATCACCCACCCTCAGCACCCGCCCACCGGATCCGGGCAGCGGCACGTGCAGCGGCTCCGTCCAGCGCGCCGGAATCGCCGCCAGGCCGTACCTGGCCCCGGCCAGGGCCCCGGTGACGGCAGCCACCGTGTCGGTGTCGCCGCCGAGATCGACGGCGGCGCGGAGCGCCTCCTCGAACCCGCTGGTGGTGCGCAGCGCCCACACCGCCGAACCGAGGCACGGCCAGACCGCCCCGTTCGCCTCGGTGGCCCGGTCTGGGTGCCAGTCCGGCGCCAGAACGGCGGCGTAGCGGTCGCGGTGCTCGGCGTCGACGTGGGCCAGGGCGTCGGGGACGGCGGCGAGCGGATCGGCCCCGGCGAGGGCGAGGCGGACCAGCTCGTGGAAGATCGCCGTCCCCTCCCAGGCCGCCCGGTCCCCGTGGGTGAGGGCGGCGATCCGGCGGGCGGCGTCCATGGTGGCCGACCGTCCGGCGTCGGCGAACGCGACGGCCGACGTCGAGGCGCGCATCAGCGAACCGTTGCCGGCCGCCCGCAGCGTCGAGTTGAAGTGGACGGCGGCCGCGAGGTCCCACGGCATGCCGTTGGTCAGCACGTCCTCCGTCTGGATGCCGATGTCCTTGGGCTCGGCGGCGGCCCAGCGCCGGAACCGTTCGAAGACGTCCGGGAGGTCCAACTCCCCCCGGTCGAGGAGCGATTCGGCGACCAGCACGGCCATCTGCGTGTCGTCGGTCGCCTCACCCCGCTCCCAGCCGCCGCCCGCCGCCAACTCTCCCCCGCCGTCCGGGAACCGGGCCGAGAACGCCCCGGCCGGGCCGAACTCGTAGGGCGCGCCCAGGGCGTCACCCACCGCCGCCCCGACGACCGCCCCTGCCGCTCGTGACACCACGCCCCCCGTTCCCTGGACGAGTCATTCCAAGTGATCAGTGATCGTAGGCGATCAGGGGCCGTGTGATCGGCTGTCCGGTCCTGTGGTCGTGCCAGGTTGCCACGGCCGGCGCGAGGACGCGTCGGGCGACGCGGACGGCGACGCCCTCAAAGGTCCGGCCGCCGCGTTGTTCCAGGTCGAGCAGGCCTTTGAGGGTGTCGTTCACCGACTCGATCAGTTGAGTAGGCCACAAGCTGTGGGAGACCGGACGCCGCCGCCATGGCCGCCCGTGCCGGACCTCCCGGTCCGCGCTGTGGCCAAGAGCACCCAGGACAACGCGAAGGTCTCAGGTCTTCCGCCGTCTGCTGCCCGCCGCTGTCGAAGGCGGCGACGACCTGGCCGCCTTCGCGTCCCGGCCTCGGCCCGGTGTTGCCCGAACCCCGTGCCGTGTTCATGCCGTTGGTGTCATAGTCGGACGCTATGTGGACAACGCTTGCGCCGCTCATCGGCGTCCTACTCGGCGGACTCATGTCGATGCTGGCCCAGCGCTCGGCAGGACGCGCCCTGGAACGCGGCGAGGCGCGCCGCAGTGTTCGTGAACTTGCCGAGGCGCGCCGCAACGAGCGTCTCACTCACCTCATCGAATTTCTGTCTGCGGTGCAGGAAGCAGAACGAGTCGCGGTGGATCGGCATCACCACGACCTGGCTGACGAGCAGTGGCAGGCCCGGGCAAAGCAGGTCCTTGACAGGGTGTGGGTGATGCAGAAGACGATCCACGTACTGTGCCCGTCCGAGGTCAGCGAAGCGGCACGCAGCCTCGCGTTCGCACTACAGGACGTGATCAGAAAGGGCCCCGAAGACCCGGGAGAGCCACAGGACGAGAAGGTCTGGGCACACATACATCCGAGCCGACAGGCATTCCTTGATCTCGTGCGCGACCAGCTGAGTTGAACCCCGGGGAGGGATTCGGCAGCTGCCGTGAGCGGCCCGGGACAACGCCCGCGCCCGACTCCTCGGCTTCACCTCACCGCAACGGGTGGACGGCGGCACACCGTTATCGGCCCGCCCCGTCCGGCCGGGTGCCGAGGGCCCGGGCGAGCCGGTCGGCCGTCTCACCCGACACACCCGACGCGCCGCTGTGCGCGGCGTGTCGCGGGCTCGCCGGGGCGTCGCACCGGAGGACGTGGTCGGCAGGCCCCCCGGCCACCCGCCTGCACCACGACGGGCCGCGCCACGACGGCCCGCGCCGGCCGCGGTCTGCGGACGCCGGCGACTCCCAGCGGGCGGCCGGCCAGACCGGGCGGTCCAGCAGGAAGCGCGCGGCAGCGGGCGCGTCCGCCGCCGCCACACCGGCCGCGGTGAGGGCCGCCCCGATCGACCCGACCGCCCCCTGCGGGGTCTCGGCGTCACCGACCAGCGGGAGCAGCAGGAGCAGCCGCGCGTGCGGGTCGTGGACCCCCGGGGCCGCGCGGTCCGGCGTCCGGGCCAGGTGTGCGGCCTCCCGCCAGGACAGCCCCGGGCCCCGCTGGTGCTCCGGCGTCCCGAGGCGCCGTGCGACGTACCGGTCGACGTCCGCCAGCTGCACCGAACGTCCGCCCCAGCCGGGGTGGTGGATCCGGAACTCCGTCCCCCAGTCCGTGGGGAACTCCACGCTTGTCACGACCACCCGGTGACCGCCGCCGAACGGCACCAGGACCTCGGACTCGCCCCACAGGTGCGCGTCCCAGGCCGCTTCGGCGTCGACGGCGTCCACCCCGAACCAGCGTGCCAGGCACCGGCCTTCCGGATCGTCCAGCGCCCACATCCGCATCAGGTAGGCGGCCCAGAAGGCCGGACGGATCAGCCTCCCGTCCGGGCTGCCCTCGCCCTCCCCCGGCCCCGGCCGGTGGCTGCCCTGGTCGCCCTCGTCGCCCTGGTCACGCGTGTAGTCGCTCGGCACCGGCCCAGCCTGCCACCCGCGTCCGCACCCCCGCACGCCACCCCGGTAGCCGGGCGGGTCAGTCCTCCAGCACGGTGTACCCCAGCGCGCGGGCCTGCTCGGCGACGGCCTCGAAGCGCGCCACGGACGACAGCGTCGCCACCAGCCCCCGGCCGACCGCCCCGCCGACCAGCACCGCGGCCACCGCCTCCCGATCGACCTCCCGCTCGTAGTAGTCCTCGGCGAACGCCACGTACGCCTCCGGGCCCTCCCCGGTGAGCAGCCCGAACAGCCAGTCGGAGCCGTCCGACTCGCCGTCGGCGAACTCCACCGGACCGCACCGCCACGCCGGGGCAGCCGCCTCCCTCCAGACGCACACGGTGGCGTCGAAGAACCCCTCGAACTGGAACTCCGGCGCCTGCGCGTACGGCGCGAGCGACGCGGGCAGCCCGTCCAGCAGGCCGGGCCAGTGCGCGCGCTGCTCCGCCCGCCACGGGGTGGCGTCGCTCTCGTGGTCGAAACCGTGGAGGAACACCCCGGCCTGATCGAAGACCACCGCGTAGTCGTCCCCGGAACCGTTGTACCGGGCCGCCCGTGCGGCCGTACGCCGGTGCGCCGGCGCACCCGCACGACTGTCAGACCCGGGTGGCAGCATCCCCCTACGACGACGAGAGGGGGCGACGGTGAGCTTCCTGGGGATGTGGTGCCTGCTGCCCATGACGGCCGACGCCGTCGCGCAGTACGCGCCGCGGCTGCGACCGGCCGTCGACGCCGAGGCCTCCCTACCCGGGTCGCGGGAGCTCCTCGCGTGGTGGCGCGAGGCGGGAAGCACCGAGGAATCACGGCACCACCTCGTCGAGTCCGCCGCGCCGTCCGCACTGGACGACCGGATCTGCCTCGTCTACGAGGCCTGGGAACGCGGGGGCGACGACTCGCTGCCCCGCCTCGCCGTCTCGGCCCGCAACTCCTACCCGGCGGCCGCCCTGGCGCACGCCCTCGGCCCCACCCGGTTCGCGCTCCTCCCCGGCTGGTTCGGCGATCTCGTCCTCACCCCCGAGGAGGTCCGGCAGACCCTCCCCGCCGTCGAACAGGCCTTCACCTGGGACGCCCCCGCGCGCCACCACGCCGAACGGCTCCTCACCGCCGCCCTCCGCGACGAGGCGACCCGGGCCGACCTCGACACCCTCCTGGACGGCGTCCCACCCGTCTGGCGCGCCGCCGCCGACACCGGCCGGGGCCTCCTCGGCGCCCACTTCCTGCCCTGAGCCCCCGACCGGGTCAGTCCACGTCCGACGGGTGCTGCGCGCGGCTCGCCCGCAGGAAGGACTCCAGCCGGTCCCGCTCCGTGTCGAGGTTGCTCAGGGTCTCGTAGGCGTGCTCCCGGGCGATGCCCGACGGATGGGTGACGAGTTCCCGGTAGAGGATCCAGACGCCTCCCCGGATCAGCTCCTCGCACTCCTCCTGCTGCACGGTGTCCCCGGCGCCGAAGGCCAGGAGAAGACCCAGCAGGGCGGTGCGGGCCACCGGCGTGGTGACGGCCGGATCGGCCAGCGCCGCGAGGACGACGGCGGCGGCCGCGGGAGCCGGGTCCATCAGGCTGGACTGGATCATGACGTGACCGTCGATCTCCGCCAGCGTCGCCTCCCCCGGCGTACGCGCGGTGATCAGCCGGAGCAACGCACCCGGCAGATGAGCCGCCGATCGCCCGCACCCGCAGGAGAACGCGCCCCAGTCGTACCGGTCGATCTCCATGCGAACCACCCGCATTCCGGGCGCCTCCGCCATCCCACCCACCCCCGTTCCGGCCCCGCTCCCCGATCCCGATCCCCCCGACCCTACGGGTGCATCCCCACGCACTACTGCCGCGCCCCGCTCTCCGTCACGATGTCGACGGCGACCCGGAGCGGCGTCTCCGCTCTCCCGAGCAGCTCCCGGGTGATCGCCATCGCCTCGATGACGGTCGCACCACGCTCAGCCAGGAGCGCCTGAACGGCCCCCATCCCATCGCCCTCGAGAACCGGCCGGGCCTCCTCGACCGGCGCGTTCCACCGCGCCGCCCGCTGCACGGGAAGTCGGCCTGGTCGACTTCCCGTGCAGCGGGGCCCGGTTGCCTCATCCGGGCCCGCGCCATCCCCCCCAGCACCAAGCCCTGGAGCAGCAGCCAGCCAGAGCCGGCCATCAATGACCGGCTGGACGGCTCCTGGCCGGCGTCGTGGGCTGGCGGTCGTGGCAGTGTGCACCGGAAGTCGGCCGGGCCGACTTCCGGTGCGTCGGCGGACGGGCCGTGGCTCCACCGCTGGTCGGGAGTTCAGAGGCCGGCCGCCACTCCACCCGGCCGCCACCGCGAGCGCGCACCGGCCACTGGGGCCGCCCGGCGGTGCGCGATCTGACCAGCGGGCGGGGTCCAGTCGGCGGGGAGGCCGGACTGGGCGAGGACGGTGGAGAGGCTGTAGCGGTCGCGGTCGGCGGTGATCCTGCAGTGGCTCCCGTCGAGGTCGAGGACGGTGGTCATCGGCACGGCGAACGGCGTCGGTGCGCCCTTGAGGTGGCCCGCGTAGACGGCGTCGACGGTGATGCGGTCGCCGTTGCGGTGAGCGGCCCGCACGGTGACGTGGACGCCGTCGATCAGGCCGTCCGCGCGGGCCTTCCACCCGGAGATCTCCTGGCGGCCGTGGAAGGTGACGCCCACGCCCTCGTCGGAGTAGGTGCCGTCGACGGTGAACAGGGCGCCCAGCGCCCGGGGGTCGGTGCCGTTCCAGGCCCGGGCCCAGTCGTTGACGATTCTCGACGGACGCCGGCCGGCGTCCTCCACAGCCTGCGCGGTGGTGGCGGCCGAGACAGCGGTGGCACAGAGGGCCGCGGCGGCGACCAGTGTGCTCACGGCGTGGGGCGGACGGGACGTCATGGTGCTGCCCTACCTTTCTTGGTGGGTTGAAACTGATCATTCGTAAGATCGGAGCTACCCAGGGGATCTGGGTATGGCTACATGTGCTGCGCCGCCGATGGCTCAAGGAGCTTGGCCGCCCGGACCCCCGCGACGACTCGACCGCCAATTGGGATCTGCGACTCGATCGCTTTGTAGGGCAACGCCGGCGAGGTCGTCTGCTGGAAGTTCGACCGTGACGAGCTGGCGGAGGTGACCGTGCCCCGGATCTGGGCCGGAGTGGACATCGGCAAGGAGCATCACCACTGTGTGGTGATCAACGCGGACGGCGAACGGCTGCTGTCCCGCCGCGTCCTGAACGACGAATCGGCCCTGCTGGAGCTGATCCAGGATGTCCTGGCCCTCGACGAGGACGTGCTCTGGGCCGTCGATCTCAACCACGGCGGCGCCGCGCTGCTGATCAGCCTGCTGGTCGGCCACGACCAGCCGCTGGTACATCACCGGCCTGGCTGTCCACCGCGCCTCTGGCACCTACCGCGGTGAGGGCAAGACCGACGCCAAGGACGCCTACGTCATCGCCGACCAGGCCCGCATGCGCAAGGACCTCGGCCTGCTGCGGCCCGGTAACGAGATCGCTGTCGACGTGCGGACGTTGACCACCCGCCGCACTGACCTGGTGGCCGACCGGACTCGCCAGATCAACCGCCTTCGCGCCCAGCTGCTGGAAATATGCCCGGCGTTGGAGCGCACGCTGGAGCTCACCAACAAGGGCCCGGTCCTTCTGCTGACCGGCTACCAGAGCCCGGCGGCGATCCGCCGGGCCGGCGCGAAGCGCATCGAGACCTGGCTTCGCAACCGCAAGGTCCACGGCGCCGCCGCGCTGGCCAAGGCCGTCGTGGACGCGGCCGAGGCCCAGTACACCGCCCTTCCCGGCGAGAAGCTGGCTGCCGCGATGGTGGTCCGGCTCGCCAAGGGGGTGATCGCCCTCGACCAGGAGGTCGCCGAGCTCGACACCATGATCGAGGCCCGGTTTCGCGAACACCCGTACGCCGAGGTAATCCTCAGCCTGCCCGGCATGGGCAAACTCCTCGGTGCCGAGTTCCTGGCTGCCACCGGCGGCGACATGGCCGCCTTCGGCAGCGCCGACCGCCTCGCCGGATACGCCGGCCTGGCTCCGGTCCCGCGTGACTCCGGACGGGTCAGCGGCAATCTCCGCCGCCCTCGCCGGTTTCACCGCGGGCTCCTGCGGTCGTTCTACCTCTCCTCGTTCGCCAGCCTGAAGTCCTGCGCCGCTTCGAAGGCGTTCTACACGCGCAAGCGAGCCGAGGGGAAGGGCCACAAACAAGCCCTGCTGGCGCTCTCGCGCCGCCGCGTCAACGTCCTGTGGGCCATGATCCGTGACGGACAGTGCTATCACGATTCACCTCCCGTCACTGCAACGGCTTGACATCAGCATTGGGAAGCTCCTTCGGGCGGGCTGGGCAGTCGTGCAGTGCGGAGGTGCGGGGATGGCGCGTCAGACGACCGGACCGGCACGGCCCGTCGGGACTCGGCGCACCTCCCGTCCGTCCGGGTGCGTGTGCGGGGTCCATGGCGCACAGCCTCACGTCAGGGGCTGTCCACTTCCCAGACCTGCGGGGAACGGCGGCTGTCCGGCCCTGTCCGCACCTGTCCACCCGCTTCGCCCGGAGCCGTACGGCGGCTGTCATGCGCCGGGCCCTGGGGATCCGGTGCGAATCGGGTTCCGTGGTCGGCGACCGCGGTTGCGGAGTTCGCCTCGCACAGACGTGATCACTAGGGTGTCCCAGGCCGCGGCGGGAGCCGCGCTCCTGCGAAACGCTCGGCGGGGCTCTGTCCGGGCTCTCTGAGAGGCACTGCTGATGCATCCGAGTGTTGCCCGGTTGGCCGGGGTTCTGCCGCCGCACGACGGAGCCGGCGATCCCGTCGACTGGGACGCGGCGGCCCGCAGATGGGGCACTCGGTTCCCCGCGGACTACCGCGCCTTCGTGTCCGCCTACGGTGGCGGATCGATCAATTGCTCGCTCCACGTGGGGCTGCCGCTGAAGGATGTCCAGGACCCTCGCAGCCACCTGGGGTTCGAGGAGTTGATCGAGTGCGGGTACGAGCTGCTCGACCTGAACCCCGAGGACGGCCCGGCCCTGCGGGGGAGGTTCTCGTGGGCCGTGGACTGCAGCGCCAACCAGGCGTTCTGGGACACCACGGATCCGGATCCCGACAGGTGGACCACCCTCGTACTCACCCGGGACGGCGACTGGGTCGAGTACGACTGCGGCATGGTCGACTTCCTCGTCGGGTTCCTGGCCGGGGAGATCAGTCCTCAGCCCATGGGCCTGTTCTCCCCGGATCAGCCGGTCTTCCTGAACTGGCGGGAAGAACAACGGCTCAAGGAGGCGGGAATCGACCCGTGGCCCCACCTCTGACCCTCGGCCCGTACACCCCAGCGCGCGGCCCGCGACACCGGCCGCCCGGAGCAGGTCACGATCCATCCGCATGGGGGCAGGAACGGGTGGCTACGCCCAAGGGTGGTGCAGACCTCGTGCGAGGCCCGTCGGCAGTACTGTCGGACCGGCCGCCCGGCGATGATGAGAGAAACGAGCAGCACCGTGTCGAACGCACCCGTGATCCGCAGCGACGTCCCCGGGTCGTTCGCCTGGGGCGTCTTCCACCAGCGGCACCCGGTGCTCCTCCGACAGGTCCTCGGCGCGCTGCCGTACGGGCCCGCCGAGCGGGCGGCGGTCGGGCGGCTGCTCGCGGAGAGCACCACCGGTGTCCTGGAGCCGCCGGGCACGGACAGCCCGGACGCCAGGCAGTGGGTGGAGTGGGGCCGGGGCCTGTGGGGCAAGCCGTGGGGCGAGGCGCCGTTCCTGTGGGCGGAGAGCTACTTCTACCACCGCCTGCTCGACGCCACCGGCTACTTCCGGCCCGGTGCCTGGCAGGGCGTCGACCCGTTCGCGCCCTTCAAGGCCGACGAGCTGGCCGGGGCGGCGGTCGACGACGAGCTGGCCTCCCTCGACGTCCTGGACGGCCTGCCGCAGAGCCGACGGGCGGACGCCCTGCTGTCGTCCGCCCTGTGGGGCAACCGCGCGGACCTGAGCTTCCGCATCACCGCCGAGCCGGAGGGTCCGCCTGCGCCCGACGGCCCGGCCTCCTCCGACGGTCCGGCGTCCTCCGACGGTCCGGTTTCGGCCGCCGGCCGGGCCGCCTCCGGCCTGCTCGCCGACGACAGCGCGCAGCTCTGGGCCACGCTGGAGCGGGCCGGGGGCGGGCGGGTCTGCGTCGTCGCGGACAACGCGGGCCGGGAGCTCCTCCCGGACCTCGTCCTGATCGACCACCTCCTGACCCGCGGCCTGGCGGCGCAGGTCGCCCTGTACGTCAAGCCGCAGCCGTACTTCGTGTCGGACGCGACGACGGCCGACGTCCTCGCCGCACTCGGCCGCCTCCGCACCGCTCCCTCACCGGCCGCCGCGGCGGCCGGCGGGCGACTGTGGCAGGCCATGGGCGACGGAACGCTCGCCGTCCGCACGCACCCGTTCTTCTGCGCCCCGCTGCCGTACCACGACATGCCCGGGGACCTGCGGGCCGAGTTCACCGGCGCGGCCCTGACCGTCCTCAAGGGAGACCTCAACTACCGCCGCCTCGTCGGCGACCGGCTCTGGCCGCCGACCACCCCGTTCGCCGAGACGACACGCCACTTCCCCTCCGCCGTCGCGGCACTGCGCACCCTCAAGTCGGACGTGATCGTCGGCCTCGACGACACCCGTGTCACCCGACTCGACGACACCGCCACCCCGTGGCGCACCAACGGCCGCCACGCCGTCATCCAACTCGCCCCCGCCAACACCGACGTCGACGCCGAGGGTTGACGCCGCTGGCGGCGAGCCCGGTCAGACCGGAGCGCCCACCGATGACGCGGGCCGCGCCGTGCACTCCCTCCGGCCACGCGTCGCGGGCCGCAGCGGTGCAGCGAACGACGCGATCCCCGGTGATCGCCCGGAGCCTCGATCGATTCATGACGTCACTGCGCGATAACAGTCCTGCACATGAAGGTAGTTGGCCTCCGTCTGCTGCCAGACTCGGTCCTGGCCATCCGACCCACAGGTAAGGCACCACTCGTGACCGACCCCGACCTATCCCGCCCCAACCAGGGAGGGGCGCAGAACCCCGACTCGGCCAGGGCACCATCCGGTCTTGCGCCGTCGGTTCAGCCGGCCACGCCTCGCCCACGCAGGTTCAAACCCTGGCAGGTCGCCGGCATGGGCTGCGGTGGCCTGTTCGCCCTGCTCATGGCCATCGGGATCATCGGCTCGATCGTCGGTCCTCTCCCGAGGGCCATGCCGCCCAGCGCGTCGACCACACAACCGAGGCCGGCGGCGGTCACGGGCATCGCAGCTCCGGTGACGGCGTCGGTAGCAGCACCGGTGCCGTCTGCCAGTCCAGACCGGGAAGCGAGAACCACACCGCCGTCAACGCCGCCGTCCACGCCGGCCACGCACAGCCCGACCGTGCAGGCGCGGCCCGCGGGTCCGCAGGCGGCCACAGCAGCCACAAGTACGCCCTCGCCGGTCACGACCGGCTGCGGGCCCACACGTGACGTCATCGTCCGGTTCGTCGTGCCGGGTCTCCCCCCGAGCTCAGAGCTTCTCGGAGCGTACGCAATCGCGACCTGCGAACCGACGTTCGAGAACCTGGAGAGGACGGCCCCGAAGGAACCGGGCTACTGCACGCAGGCGGCCTGGGCGAGCGACAACCCGGGCTACGACACCGACGTCACACCCGCCCCGCCACTGAAGAAGGTCCAGGTGTTCTTCGGCCCGGCCTGCCGCTAGTCGGGATCAGGAGGCGTCCACCGGGCCTTCCGACGTCCTCTGCCGTGGCACCGGGCCCGTCTGAGCTGCAGCGGACAGGCCTCCGCCGCCGGCGCTTCTCGCGCGCCGGCGGCGGAGGCCTCGACTCTTCGTGAGCGTCGGCCCGTTCGGCGAGGAAGGGCCGGGCACCCGCTCCGAGGTGTGTGCGGTCAGGCCGGGATGCCGCAGTACTGCTGCTGCTTGCCGATCACGCGGTAGACGCAGTCGGCGGTCTCCACCAGGCGCAGGACCGCCTCGCGGTTGCGGCTGGTTTCGCGGCCGATCACCTCGTCGGGCGGGTAGAAGCCGCTGCTGCCGTTGGGGCCGGGGTACATCTCGAAGGTGTAGGCGAAGACGCGTTGGGCGCCCCAGAGCCAGTCGTCGATCGCGCCGTCGGTGATGTAGAGGTCGCTGGACTGCTCGGGCGTGTAGCCGTTGGTGGCGGCCATGCTGCGGCCGAGGGTGGCGAAGGTGTTGTACTCGTCGGCGGTCATGCCGGGCACCGTCTCGGCGGTGGTCCAGCCGAACGGCCAGAGCACCAGTTCGCTGTAGGTGTGGAAGTCGATGGCCGCGGTGATCTGCTGCTTGCCGCCGACGATCCGGCTGCGGACGAAGTCGGCGACGACCTTGGTCTCCCGGGCGGACTCCGGGGCGCTGCCCCGGTAGGTCTCGCTGGAGGTGGAGCCGGAGGAGCCGCCGCAGCAGCCCCACTTGTAGTTCCAGTTGCGGTTGAGGTCGGTGCCGACGCTGTTGCTGCCGGAGTTCGGCTGACGGTCCTTGCGCCAGCTGCGGTAGCGGCCGGTGGCGATGTCGTACTCGCCGCCGTCCGGGTTGAGGTCGGGGATCACCCAGATCTCGCGGCTGTTGACGGCGTTGGCGATCCGGCTGTCGGTGGCGTACTTGTCGCCGAACTCGTGCAGCAGGTACAGCGCCATCTCGACGGTGAGGTGCTCGCGGGCGTGCTGGTGGGCGGTGAACAGCACCTCGGGCTCGTTCTCGTCGGTGCCGACGTTGTCGCTGATCTTCACCGCGACGATCGGCCGCCCCTCGTACGAGGTGCCGATGACGCGCTTGCTCATGATGTCCGGGTGTGCGGCGACCACGGCGTCGATGTCGGCGGTGGCCTCGGCGTAGTTGTGGTAGCCGGAGTCGGCCTGCGGGAAGTCGTTCACCCCGCTCAGGCTCCCGACGTCGGGCCCGTCGCCCTGTCCGGTACCCGGCTCGGCGCCGTAGCGGGGGCCGGGCAGCGCGACCGGGGACCAGCCGAGCGCCCGCAGCCGCTCGGCCTCGGCGGGGGTGGCGGTGACCACCACCGCGTCGGGCAGGACGGCGTCGACGGCGGCGCCGGTGGCGGCGACGGCGGTGCGTTCGGCGACGGTGCGGGGGCCGTCGAGCCGGTACTGCCGCGCGGCGTCGACGGACGCGGACGAGGGAGCGGGGCGGCGGTCGGGGGAGGCCGCCCGGGCGGTGATCGGTGTGGCGAGGGCGAGGGCCAGCAGCACGGCGGTGGCCGCAGCGGGCTTCCCTCGGCGGGGCAGTCGCATGACTGTCCTCCTGTGGGGGTCCGTGGGGGCGGAACGGTGGAGGAGGTGAGGCGCGCGCCAGCATGATGGTCCGCCAGTGTCATGGGTTCGTCAAGACACTGGGAAGGAAAGGAAAAGCCCCCCGAAAACCCCCACCCGACGGCGCCCGAGCCGGCCGCCACGCCAACCGGGCAGGCGCGCATCCTGATGGAACCGGGGGACGGCGCCGACCCCCGACTCGCGCACATGGTGCGGGACTCGAGCGCCGGATGGCCGGCCGCCCACGCCACCCTCCGCATGCCTGCGGGGGTCGGCCGCCCCCGCGCATCGGTGATCCGCACCTCGGCGGTCCTCCCCGCACACAGGGATTCAGCGCCGGGGGCGCGGGGTGCGGGGATGCATCAGGCCAGGCTGGGCGTGGGGGTCAGGGGGCGGGGGTGGGGTGGGTGAGGAGGGTGAGGACGACGGTGCCGTCGACGGTCTCCTGGGCGACGAGGAGGGCGGCGAGTTCGTCGAGGTGGTGGCGGTGTTCGCGGAGGAGGTCGACGGCGCGCTGTTCGGCGCGGCGCAGGAGGCGGGCGACGGCTTCGTCGACGGCGCGCTGGGTCTGTTCGGAGTAGGGGCGGCGGAGCAGGTCCTCCGGGGTGTCGCCGAGGAACTGCGGGGCGCCGGAGGAGTAGCCGACGGGGCCGAGTTCCGGGGAGAGGCCGAACTCGCGGACCATCCGGGTGGCGACGCCGGTGGCGTTGGCGAGGTCGTTGGCGGCGCCGGTGGAGCCTTCGCCGAAGACGACCAGTTCGGCGGCCCGCCCGCCGAGTTGGACGGTGAGCAGGTCGGTCAGGTAGCTCTCGCTGTACAGGTGGCGTTCGGCTTCGGGGAGTTGCTCGGTGGCGCCGAGGGCGACGCCGGCCGGGATGATGGTGACCTTGGCGACCGGGTCGGCGTGTTCGCAGAGCGCGGCCATCAGGGCGTGCCCGGACTCGTGGACGGCGACGGCGTGCCGCTCCTCGGGCAGCAGGGCGTTGGAGGAGTCACGGCGGCCGAGCAGGACGCGGTCGCGAGCGGCGTCGAGGTCGGCGGCGGTGAGGGTGGCGCGGTCGGCGCGGACGGCGTTGATGGCGGCCTCGTTGAGGAGGTTGGCGAGGTCGGCGCCGGAGAAGCCCGGGGTGCCACGGGCGATCCGGTCGAGGTCGGCGTCGGGGGCGAGGGTCTTGCCGCGCACGTGGACGGCGAGGATGGCGGCCCGTTCGGCCTGGTTCGGCAGCGGGACGGTGACCTGGCGGTCGAAGCGCCCGGGGCGCAGCAGGGCGGGGTCGAGGGCGTCGGGGCGGTTGGTGGCGGCGATGACGACGATGCCGGTGCTCTGGTCGAAGCCGTCCATCTCGGCGAGCAGCTGGTTGAGGGTCTGCTCGCGTTCGTCGTTGCCGCCGAGCCGGGTGCCGCCGGCGCGGCGGCCGCCGACGGCGTCGATCTCGTCGATGAAGATGATGGACGGTGCGCGGTTGCGGGCCTCGTCGAAGAGGTCACGGACGCGGGAGGCGCCGACGCCGACGAACATCTCGACGAAGCCGGAGCCGGTGACGGAGAGGAACGGCACCTCGGCCTCGCCGGCGACGGCGCGGGCGAGCAGGGTCTTGCCGGTGCCGGGCGGACCGACCATGATCACCCCGCGCGGGCCCTTGGCGCCGGCGGCGGCGTACCGGTCCGGGCTGCGCAGGAAGTCGACGACCTCGCTGACCTCCTGTTTCACACCCTCGTACCCGGCGACGTCGGCGAAGCCGGTGGCGGGCCGCTCAGCCTCGATGATCTTGGCGCGGGAGCGGCCGATGGCGCTCAGGCCGCCGCCGAGCGCACGGGTGGCCATCCGGCCGGACCAGAGGAAGAGTCCGCCGAAGATCAGCAGCGGCAGGAACAGCAGCAGGGTGGACCAGATCGAGCCGCCCCCGCTGCGGGTGGCGGTGACGTCGACGTGCTGGTCGGCGAGTGCCCGGCTGAGCTGGGAGGTGTCCAGGGCGGTCGGGATCTGGCTGGTGAAGTGCGTGCCGTCCTTGAGGCTGCCGGTGACGCCGCCGGTGTTGTTGACGTTCACGGTCCGGACCTGTCCGGCGTCGACCCGGTTGAGGAGGTCGGTGTAGCCGTAGCGGGTGCCGGTCGGACCGGGGCTCGCGAACAGCACCAGCAGGAGCAGGGCGACCAGGACGGCGACGGGCAGCAGCCAGCGGCGCGCCGACGGCGGGGGCGGCTTGCCCGGCGGCGGGCGGCCCGGGGTGGGCTTGCGGGGACGGTCCGGGCCGACGCCCGACCCCCAGCCGCGGTGTGGCGGCGGGGTGGCCGGGTGTCGGGCGGCGCGCGACCGTCCTCGCACGATCATCGTCGCTCACCGCCTCTCGGCACCTCCGGGCCCACCCCTCCATGGTGGGGCCGGATGCGCCCGGACGGGAGTCCTGGGGGCGACGAGAGGGCCGGGGCGGGCGGGCCGGGGCAGCCCGGGCGGGAGGCGGCGGGCCGGGAGACGGCGGACGGCGGTCGGCGGAAGGAGGCCGGCGGAAGGAGGCCGAAGGACGCCGGAGGGACGCCGAGGGCGGCAGTGCAGGCCCCGGGCGAACGCCTCAGGAGAAGTCGAGCGAGCCCGTCCGGGTGCGCTTGAGCTCGAAGAACTTCGGGTAGCCGGCCAGCAGCCGCACGCCCTCGAAGACCCGGACGGCGTCCTCGCCGCGCGGGATCGCCGTCAGCACCGGGCCGAAGAACGCGACGCCGTCCACGTGGATGGTCGGCGTGCCGACCTCCTCGCCGACCGGGTCCATGCCCTCGTGGTGGCTCTTGCGCAGGGCGATGTCGTGGGCGGTGCTGTCCGCGGCGTCGGCGAGCTGTTCGGGCAGCCCGGCCGCGACCAGGGCCTCCCGGATGACGTCGGCGTCGGCCTCGCGGTCCTGGTCGTGCAGGCGGGTGCCGAGTTCGGTGTAGAGGTCGCGCAGCACGTGCTCGCCGTGCTGCTCCGCGGCGGCGATGCAGACCCGGACGGGGCCCCAGCCGGTGGTCATCAGGCGCTGGTACCGCTCGGGCAGGTCGGTGCGGCCCTCGTTGAGGACGGACAGGCTCATCACCCGGAAGTTGAGGTCGAGTTCGCGGTGGCGCTCGACCTCCAGGATCCACCGGGAGGTGATCCAGGCGAACGGGCAGATCGGATCGAAATAGAAGTCGACTTTGGTGGTCACGCCGGAGAGACTAACCGTCCGAGTGGACCGGTATCCAGGGCCAATCGATATTCGATGGAGTGGGCCACTCACCCGCTGCCGGTCGCCCCGCCGGCTGCGGACGGGCTCCCGCCGGGTCAGCTGCAGGTGGTGCCGTCGGCCGGGACCGTGCCGTCCAGCAGGTAGCCGTCCACGATCTTCTTCAGGCAGGGGTTGCCGGTGTTGTAGCCGCCGTGGCCCTCGCCCTGCAGGGTGACGGTGACGCCGACGCCGGGGCCGAGCTGCTGGGCCATCGCCCGGGCGCCCTCCACCGGGGTGGCCGGGTCACCGGTGGTGCCGACCACCAGGATCGGGGCCGCGCCGGCGGCGGACACCTCCGGATGGTCGGTCCTGCCCGCCACCGGCCAGCCGGTGCAGCTGGTCAGCCCCCAGGCGGTGAAGGCGCCGAACACCGGTGAGGCACTGTCGAACTGCGGCAGCTGCTGCTGGACGTCCTGGTCGGAGTAGCGCTGTCGGGAGTCCACGCAGGAGATGGCCCGGTTCGCGGACATCAGGGTGCTGTAGTGGCCCTGCGGGTCCCGGCCGAGGAGCGCGTCGGCCAGCTGGAGCAGCGTGTCGCCGGTGCCCTGTTGGGTGGCCTCGGTGAGGCCGGCGGCCAGCGCGGGCCAGGTCTCCTGGCTGTACAGGGCGGCGGCGATGCCGGTGAGGGCCAGGCTCTCGGTGAGTTGGCGGCCGCTCGCCGTGGGCAGCGGGGACTGCTCCAGCTTCTTCAGCAGGGCGGTGATCGTCGCGGTGCCCTCGGCGCCGCCGCCGCCGGTCGGGCAGGCCGGTGCCTGGCTCGCGCAGGCCTTCATGAAGTCGTCGAGGGCGAGTTGGAAGCCCTGGGCCTGGCCGAGCGCGGACTGCTGGGGGTCCTGGGTCGGATCGACCACGGAGTCCAGCACCATGCGGCCGACCTGGTGCGGGAACAGGTGCGCGTAGACGCCGCCGAGCTCGGTGCCGTAGCTGATGCCGACGTAGGAGAGCTTCTCGTCGCCGAGCGCCTGCCGCATCAGGTCGAGGTCGCGGGCGGCGCTCTCGGTGTCCACGTAGGGCAGCACCGGGCCAGCGTTGTGCTCGCAGGCGGCCGTGACCTGTGCGTTGCTGTCGTCCAGGGCCTTGACCGCCTCGGGGCCGCTCGGCGTGCTGTCGACGGCCGCACTGGCGTCCGTCGCCCGGTCGTCCAGGCAGTGCACCCCGGCACTCTCACCGACTCCGCGCGGGTCGAAACTCACCAGGTCGTAGCGGGAGTTGAGGGAGTCGTAGGTGGCCGCGAAGGCCGGCAGGGTGGCGACGCCCGAAGCGCCGGGGCCGCCGAAGTTGAACAGCAGCGAGCCGATCCGGTGCTGCGCGTCCTTGGCCGGGGTCCGGATCAGCGCCAGGTCGATGGTGCGGCCGCCCGGGTCGGCGTGGTCCAGCGGGACCTTGAGGGTGGCGCACTGCCAGTCGCCGGCGGGAGCCGTCCCGGCGCCCTGGGCGGTGCTGGGTGCGGCACAGGTGTGCCAGTCGAGGTTCCGGGCGGACGGCCCGCCGCTCGTGGTCGCCGCGGCCGCCATGGCCGCCCGGTCGGCCGGGGAGGCGGGGGAGGCGGGGGAGGTCGGCGCCGGCTCGGCGGTGGACCGGCCGTCGTCCTGGCAGCCGACGGCACCGGTGAACAGCAGCGCTGCCAGGCCGACCGCTCCGGCCCCGCGAACGACGGTCTGCATGGTGCGGTCCACCTCTCGGGTTGACGGGCGCGCTCCGGCGCACGGCCGCGCGGCGTACACCCCGGCGCCCGGCACGGTCGACGCATCACCGACCCTAGGGGCGGCGGGGCGGCCGTGCCCGCCGGAAGCCCCGGACGGGGGGCGTGCGCCGGACCGGCCGCCACCGGCCGTCCGGGTGAAGGAGCGATCCGCCCTCCGGGTGAGGGTTCAAGCCGCCCGTCAGGTGGCAGCCTCAACCGCCGGCCGCCCGCGCCGGGCGGCGGCCCCGTCTGCAGGGAGGGCGACTTGAGCACCGACTTCACAGGCTTCGACTCCACCGGTTCCGACTCCGGTTCCGACTCCGGTTCCGGCTCCGGCCCCAGCTCCAGCTCCAGCTCCAGCGAGTCCGGTTCCGCCTCCGCCTCCGCGTCCGCGAGGACGAGCGCGGGCCCGGCCAACGACGACTACGACAGCGTGGACGTCTTCATCACCAACAGCCGGCACGAGGTCCTGCTCCAACTGCGCGACGACAGGCCGGACATCTGCTGGCCCGCGTACTGGGTCGTCCCCGGTGGCCACCGCGAACCGGGCGAGACGCCGTACCTGACCGCCGTCCGCGAGCTGCGCGAGGAGACCGGCCTGGACGTGCCCGGCCTGCTGCCCTTCGACCCCGTGCCGTACGAGGGCGCGACCACCGGCCCGTACCGCTTCTTCCACGCCGTGGTGGACGTCGACCCGGCCGACCTGGTCCTCGGCGAAGGCCAGGAACTGCGGTTCGTCCCGATCGCCGAGGCCCAAGGAATGAAGGTGCCGCCGGCGGTCAGGGACTACCTGCGCCAGCTGGAGGGCCACCTGCGCACCGGCAGGCCGCGGGTCTGGGCCGTGATCGACGAGATCCACCGCCACCTCTCCGACCACCGGGCGGCGATCGGGCAGCCGCTGCTGCCGCTCCAGGTGGTGAAGATCCAGGAGGAGGCCGGGGAGGTCGCCGAGGCCCTGCTCGGCGTGCTCGGCGCCAACCCGCGCAAGGGCGTCAGCCACACGGTGGCCGACCTGCAGGGCGAGCTGTGCGACGTGATCACGGCCGCCATGGTCGCGTTGCGCGAGACCACCCCGGACGCCGCCTCCGTCCTGGCCGCCCACCTGGCCGCCTGGCGCCCGGGGCCGCGCGCACAGGCCTGACCCGGTGGGGATGCCGCGGCGCGCCCGCCATCCCCACCGGCACCGCCACCGCACCCGGCACCGCCACCGCCACCGCATCCGGAGCCGTCGCCCGTCGCCCGTCGCCCGTCGCCCGTCGCACTATCTTGCTTCGCCTGCTATCTTGCATTGCATGGTACCTGGCATCGCACAGCACGAGGGCGCCGGCGACCCGGCCGACGGGCCGGTGGCGACGCAGCTACGCAAGGGCGTGCTGGAGTACTGCGTCCTCGCCCTGCTGCGGGACGGCCCCCGCTACGGGGTGGAGCTACTCCAGGAACTCGGCCGGTTCCCGATGCTGGCGACCAGCCAGGGCACCATCTACCCCCTGCTGTCCCGGCTGCGCCGCGCCGGGCTCGCCGACACCTTCCTGCGCGACTCGGCCAGCGGCCCGTCCCGCCGGTACTACACCCTGACCGACGCGGGCCGCAGCGCACTGGCGGAGTTCACCGCCCTGTGGCCGGCCTTCCGCAAAACCGTCGACCACGTCCTGACCCCGGGAGAGAACCCGTGAACGAGCCGATCGAGCACCCCCTGGTCCGCGCCCACCTGGACGCGGTCGCCCGCTACACCGCCCCGCTCCCCGAGGAGCGCCGCCGCGAGCTGCTGGCGGACCTGCGCGAGCACGTCGAGATCTCCCTCGCCGAGTGCGACCCCGCCGACGAGGCCGCCGTCCGACGGGTCCTGGAGCAGCTGGGCAGCCCGCGGGCGATCGCCGACGCCGCGCTCGACGAGGAGGGCCGGGCGCGGCCCGAACCGGAGAGCGCCGGCCGCACCACCCGCACCCTGATCCTCGCCGTGCTCCCGATGCCGCTGGCGCTGATCCCCGCCCTCGGGCCGCCGCTCGCACTGGCCGCCGCGGTCATCGCCGCGACCCGGGTGTGGCGCTCCCCCCAGTGGACCCGCCGGGAGAAGCGGCAGGCGGCCCTGCTCCTGCTCTCGCCCGCCCTGGTCACCCCGCTGGCCGCCGCCGTGCTGGCCGTCTCCGGCCCCGGTCTGACGCCGGTCGGCGTCCTCCTCGCCTGCGCCGTGGGCTTCTGCCCCACCCTGGTGGCGGCCTTCCGGCTGGCCCGTTCGGCCTCCCGCCTGCGCACGGCCGCACTGACGGCCTGACGGCCTGACGATCTGACGGCCTGATGGCCTGATGGCCAGGCCGGAGGCAGGCGCTCCACCCCCCCCGGGCCCCGCACGACGAGGAGCCCGACGCGCCCGCACAAGGCGCCGGCTGCGGTCCTGGCGCCGGCCGCGGTGCGGGCACTGATGGTCCTGACGAGCCGCGAAGCAGCCCACCGACCGACGGCCGGTCCGCGCAGTCATCCGCCCACGACCAGCGCGAGTCCACCCATGCCGACGCACACCGGGCCCACGGCCTGCGGCTTCCTGCCGCACGCCGCCCAGTGAGTTCGCACACGGCCCAGTGTGATGGTGTGCGGCATGCCGCTGTCGGCGCAATCGGGGCACACGGGCCGTCCGGTCGTCACGCTGTGCCTGTCGATCGCGCTCCGGGCCAGGGACACCACCGCTGTACCGATCGCGCGATCCAGCACCCCGAAGCCCCACCTCAAGCCAGCACATCGGGAGACAGCAGTGACCGGACACCACGCCCCCGGACATCCCGTCGTCGAAGGAGAAGCAGGCGTCCGCGCTCGTGCACGGTGGTGGCAGGCCGGGATCGTGGCAGGGATGTGCGCGGCCCTGGCCGGTACCGGGCCGGCCCCCGCAACCGCCGCCGCAACGGGGCCTGCGCCGGCCGCCACCCCGGCGCGAACCCGAGGAGCCGACCCGGTGTTCACCTTCGGCTTCACCGGCGCCCCGCAGAGCCTCACCATCCCGGCCCAGGCGGTGATCACGATCACCGCCGACGGCGCGGGCGGCGCCGACAACACCGGCACCTCCTGTTCCGCCACGGGGGCCGGCGGTACGGGGGCGCGGGTCGTCACCACCCTCCCGCAGACCACCGCCACGACGACGGTCACCGTCACCGTCGGCGGCGCGGGCGGCAAGGGCTGCAACGGCACGGGTACGGGGGGTGCCGGCGGGTTCAACGGCGGCGCCCCGGGCGGGGGCATCCCGGCCACCGGCTTCAAGGCGGAAGGTCCGGGCGGGGGCGGGGCCTCCAGCGTCAGCGCGGGCTCCTTCCTGGTGGTAGCCGGGGGCGGCGGTGCCGCCGGCGGCACCGGGGCGACCCGCGCGGGAGGGAACGGGGGCAACGGCGGGACGACGCCGGACGCCACCGCCGGTACCGCGGGAACCGCCACCGGCCCCGGGGCTTCGCCGGGCCAGGGCGGTGGCGGCGGCAGCACCAGCACGACCACCGGTGGTCCCGGTGGGACCGCCGGCAGCGTTCCGCTCTGCGGCGTCACAACGGGTGGGCCGGGAGGCGGGTTCGTCGGCGACACGGTCGGCACCGGCGGCACCGGCGGTTCCATCGGCGGCGGCTGCGCCGCCACCGCCACCGGTGCCGGGGGCGGTGGAGGCGGCGGGTACTTCGCCGGCGGGGGCGGCGGCAGCGGTGCCGTCAACAACACCGGCACCGCGGCGAGCGGCGGCGGAGGCGGTGGCGGGAGCAGCTTCGCGACGCCGTCGGGCACCGGGACGTCCTATGCGGCCTCCACGATCGGAACGGCGAACCACAACGGCCAGGTGATCATCAGCTACACCGTGGGCGAGCCGATCACCACGACCATGACGGCGATGCCCCAGCGCACCCGGATCGGCTCGCCGGTCGTGCTCAACGACATCGTCTGCCCCCGCGGGGCCTCCACGACCAGGCCCACCGGAACCGTCACGTTCACCGACGCCACCACCGGGACGACCCTCGGCACGGGGCGCCTGTTCGTCTCTCTCGGCAGGTGCGCCGCCGGCGGGACGGTCACCGCCTTCCGCACCGCCGGCACCCACACCATCACCGCCGTCTACAGCGGCGACTCGGTGTACCAGGACAACAGCGCCACCCCCGAGACCATCACCGTGACGGTGAACCCCTGACCGGGACGCCGTAGCGGCGGGCCGGACGGTCCGCCGCTCCACGCGCGCCGGGGCTACCCGGCCGGCGGCGGGACGACGGGGACGAGGATCCCGTGACTGGTGGTCCGCACCCCCTGGGCCATGAGGGCGAGCTGGCCGTTGTAGGCGAACGGGAGGCCCCGCACGGCCCACAGACCGTTCGCCGCGCCCCAGGCGACGTCGCGGGCCGCCCTGATGCTGAAGCCGCTGACGGCGTGCTTGAGCGACTCGGCGGGCGCGGTGGCGATCCGGACCAGCCGGCCCTCGAACTCGGCCCGGACCTCGGCCTCGACGCTCGCCAGCAGGTCGTTGACCTTCTCGTAGTCCCGGTGGACCGGCGGGCGCTCGGGCGCGGTGCCGCGTTCCTTGCAGGTCTCGACCACGCTGATCGCGAGGTCGTGGTCGATGTGCGCGTTCATCCCCGCGAGGGCGAACTGGATCGGCCAGACGACCCGGTTGCCGCGCATCCGGAAGAGCGGCTCCCAGGCCGGGTCGACCGGCTTCCCGGCCTTCGCGGCGTCGACGTTCGCGAGGTAGAGCCCGGCGAACAGGACGTCCATGCGCTCCATGAACGCGTTGTCCTCGAAGCCGCCGGCGGCGACCTTCTCCTTGACCAGTTTGGTCACTTTCAGATACATGCGGTTGAAGCAGGCCACGCCGTCGCGGGGGTCGAGTTCGGCGTCGACCTGCTCCATCCTGGCGATCACCGCATCGATGGTGGTGGGGAGTTGGGTGGACTGGGTGGTCATGGTCGGCCTTCCGTGGGGCGGGTCAGCTCAGCGGATACGGTACGACCTGTCCGCCGCTTTGACTACGGAGCGTGTCGAAACAGCCCACAAGGTAGTACGGGGAGCAACGGACGCGCGGCGCGACCCGCCGCACCGGGCGTTGCCCTCGCCGCATCCGTCCCGTATTAATAAATGAACAGTTATTTATGAATGGGATGGGAGTGCACCATGGCCGGACGCCCCCGGGGTGTCGAGGACGCCGTGCTGCTGCGGCACACCGCCGAGGTGATGGGGCGGGTGGGCCCCGCCGGACTGACGCTCGCCGCCGTGGCACGGGCCGCCGGCGTGGCGCCGGCGACGCTGGTGCAGCGCTTCGGGTCGAAGCGCGGACTGCTGCTGGCGCTGGCCCGCGCCTCGGCGGACGCGGCGGACGCGCGGTACGAACGGCTGCGCGCCGCGCACGCCTCACCGCTCGCCGCACTGCTCGCGCTGGCCGAGGAGGAGACCGCGCCCCTGGCCAGCCCCGAGAGCTTCGCCAACCACCTCGCCTTCCTCGGGATGGACCTCGCCGACCCGGAGCTGCACGCCCACGCCCTGACCGTGCACCGCGCCCAGGGGCGGGCCGTCGCCCGGATGCTGGAGGCGGCCGCGGCCCTCGGCGAACTCCGCCCCTCCGCCGACCCGGCACGCCTGGCCCGCTCGGTGCAGACGGTCGTCGCCGGAACGGGACTGACCTGGGCGCTGGACCGCGAGGGGACGCTGCCGGACCGGCTGCGCACCGAGCTCACCGACCTGCTCGCGCCCCACCTCGCCGCGGACCTCGCCCCGCACCCGCACGTCCCCGCCGGCACGGGCCCCACCGGCACCGGCACCGGCACGATCCGGACCACGACCACGACCACGACGTCGGAGGAATCATGAGCACCGCCCCCAAGCCGCTGTCCGGCAAGGTCGCCCTGGTCGCGGGCGGCACCCGCGGCGGCGGCCGCGGCATCGCCGTCGAGCTGGGCGCCGCCGGCGCCACCGTGTACGTCACCGGCCGCAGCAGCCGAACGGCCGGCACCACCGGGCTGGACCGCCCGGAGACCGTCGAGGAGACGGCCGACCGGATCACCGCGGTCGGCGGGACGGCGATCCCGGCCCCCACCGACCACAGCGACCCGGCGGCCGTCCGGGCCCTGGTCGAGCGGATCTCCACCGAGCAGGACGGACGGCTGGACGTCCTGGTCAACTGCGTCTGGGGCGGCGATCCGCTCGTCGACTGGGAACACCCGCTCTGGGAGCAGGACCTGGACACCGGCCTGCGGCTGCTGCGCCAGGCCGTCGAGACCCACGTGATCACCAGCCGGTACGCCCTGCCGCTGCTGGTCGCCCGGCGCAGCGGCCTGGTGGTCGAGGTCACCGACGGCAACACCGCGCGCTACCGGGGCTCGTTCTTCTACGACCTCGCCAAGTCCGCGGTGATCCGGCTGGCCTTCGCCCAGGCCGCCGAGCTGCGGCCGCACGGCGTCGCCGCCGTCGCCCTGACCCCCGGCTTCCTGCGCTCCGAGGCCGTCCTGGACCACTTCGGCGTCACCGAGGAGACCTGGCGCGAAGCCGCCGCCCAGGACCCGGACTTCGCGTACTCGGAGAGCCCCGCCTACCTCGGCCGGGCGGTCGCCGCCCTCGCCGCCGACCCGGAGGTCATGGCGAAGAGCGGCCGGGCGCTGGCCACCTGGGGGCTCTACCAGGAGTACGGCTTCACCGACGCGGACGGCACCCGGCCCGACTTCGCGGCGCACTGGGCCGAGGCCCTGGTCGACACCTACGGCCCGCTGGGCGACCCGCTGTGACCGGGGACGGCCGGCGGGACGCGACGTCGGGCACGTGACGCCGGGCACGCGACGTCGGGGACGCGGGGGCGGGACGTGACGCCAGGGACGCGACGCCGGGGACGCGACGGGAACGGGCCGCCGGGACGGACGCCCGGCGGGCGCTCAGCGGGCCTGCAGCTCCAGCCCCGGCGTGCCGCGCACCGCGTACGCCGGCAGTCGGAGGTCACCGAGGACGGCCCGGGGCAGGGTGAGGCCGAAGCGGCGCTCGACGGCGCCGAGGGCGCGCCGCCGGACGGCCTCGTGCGATTCGCCCACCGGGCCCCGGTACGTCACCCCGTCGGCTTCGAGCACGCCCGCGGCGACCAGGTCGGGCAGCAGCAGATCGGGCTCCCGGCCCCAGCGCCAGCGTTCCTCCGCGAGGCCGAAGCCGCAGAGCACGGCGCCGTCGCGGGCGTAGTCGAGCAGCGCCGGCGGGTGCTCGGGCATCGGACGGAAGTGGACCACCTCGGCGCCGTCGCAGGCTATCTCCGTCAGCCGCTCGCCGCCGGTGGAGTCGCCGTACTCGACCGCGAAGGACCAGCCGCCGGCCTCCCCGACCCGGATCACGCCGTCGCCGTCGTCGCTCGGGCGGTAGACCTCGATGTCGAGCTCCCACACCTCGGTGCCGCTGATCGGCCGGGTGGCGGCGGCCGGATCGGCACCCATCCGGCGGGCGAGCTCCTGCGGCGGGATGCCCCGGGCGAACACCACGCCGTCGAGGGACCCGCCGGCGTCGGCGAGCCATCTGATGCCGTCACCGCCCCCGGCCCCGGCGGTACCGTTCGTCATGAACGCCCCCTCCCCTGGCGCCGATCCGCCGTGGACCGGGCTACCGGTCGGCACCCTAACCGACCGCACTGACACCCGGCGGGCGTTCGGCGGACGGCCGGGGAGGGAACGGACCCCCGACGGGCGGGAGAAGCCGTCGGCCGGGAGGCCCCCCGTGCGAGCCGACAGCCGACCCCGTCGGACCTCCCGTCCAGACCTCCCGTCCAGACCTCCCGTCCGGACCTCCCCGGCCGGACCCCCACCCCGGCTTCCCCGGCCGAACCCCCCGGGAGGACCTCCCCCGTCAGACCTGCCGCCGCGCCGCCGGGCGACGCATCAGCACCGCGTACACGGCCGCCGCGACGACCATGCCGACCGGCAGGGCCAGGTCGACGCCGAACAGCGCCGCCACCGGCCCGGTGTAGAGGGTGTCGACGCACAGCGCGGCGCAGGCCACCCCGGCGCCGAGGGCCAGCGCGCCGGCGGGGTTGACGCCCGCCCGGTACCAGAAGGCGCTCCCCGGGGACTCGTCGCCGAGGGCGCGGCCGTCGTAGCGGTTGCGGCGCAGCAGGATGTCGACGGCGTAGACCGCGGTGCTGGGGCCGAGCAGGACGACGGTCAGCTGGAGCACGTTGCTGACGGTGTCGAGGAAGTTGGAGACCAGCAACGCGTACAGGGTGAGGCTGACCGCGACGGCACCGTCGACGAGCACGCTGACGGTGCGCTTGATGCGGATGCCGACGGCCTGCAGTGCGAGGCCCGCGCTGTAGGCGGTGAGGGCGTTGACGGCGATGGTGCCGACGACGAGGGCGAGGAGGAAGACCGGGTTGAACCAGCCGGGCAGGATCCGCTGGAGCGCGGCCTGCGGGTCCGTCATGTCGACGACGGTGGCGGCGAGCACGCCCAGGCCGCCGACGAGGACGCTGGGCAGGAAGCCGCCGAGGGCGGTCCAGCCGAGGACGGCGCGCGAGGAGGTGGTGTGCGGCAGGTACCGGGAGAAGTCGGCGCTGGTGGTGTAGGACAGCGGGCCGGAGGCGATCAGGGTGACGCCGGCCAGGACGGCGGCCCACAGGTGGCCGCCGGAGAGCGGCTCGGCGGGCGCGTAGCCGTAGTCGGCGCGTCGCAGGACCACGTACCCGACGACCGCGAAGGCGGCGGCGAGGGCGAGGGTGATCGGCAGGTAGAGCCGGACGATCGCGGCGTGCCCGTAGACGCTGATGGCGAGGGTGACCACGACGATGGCGACCACGATGGCGACCTTGATCGGGGTGGTCGGGGTGAGTCCGGCCTGCTCGGCGAGGGAGAACGCGGCGACGGCGGCCGCGGCGAGGTTGAGCGCGAAGTAGCAGACGGAGATCATCCAGCCGGTGACCGCGTTGTTGACGCGGTTGCCGATGACGCCGTACATGGCGCGGGTGATCACCTCGCTGGGTGCGCCGGCGGCCGGTCCGGGGACGGCGAGCAGCCCGGTGCCGAGCCAGAAGAGGTTGCCGACGACGACCACGGCGAAGGCCTGGAGGAGGTCGAGGCCGGCCAGGACGAGGGCGCCGCCGACCACCAGGTTGAGGTAGTTGACGTTGGCCGCGGCCCAGACGGAGAAGAGTTCGCGGGCGCGGCCGCGCCGTTCGTCCTCGGGGATGTGGTCGATGCCGTGGACCTCGACCCGACCGGCCTTCTCCGGCTGGGGCGGTGCGGCCGACCGGGTGTCGGAGTGGGGGTGGTCCGGGAGCGTGGACGCCATGTGGGGGCCTTCCGTGGGGGGTGTCGTGCCCACCTGCTTGCTTATTGGTCGCACACTCAATAGCATCCGGCACATGACGTCAAGCGTTCAGCGCAAACGGGTCCGCAAGTCCCCCGACGACCGGCGGGCGGAGATCGTCGGGGCCGCCGCCACCGTCGCCCTCACCGAGGGCCTGGAGTGCATCACGCTGCGCCGGATCGCCGAGCAGCTCGACGTCCGCCCCGGGCTGATCAGCCACTACTTCCCCGCCGTCGAGGACCTCGTCGCCGAGGCCTTCGGCAGCGCCGCCACCGCCGAACTCGAGACCCTGCTGCCCGCCGACCCCCACGACGGGTCGCCGCTGCGCCACCTCGCCCGGTTCTTCGCCCACGCCACCGGGCCGGCCTACGACGACATGAGCCGGCTCTGGCTCAACGCCCGCCACCTCAGCCGCTACCGGCCCGTCCTGTCCGAGCGGGTCCTCGCCCAGGAGGCCCTCTGGCGCGGCCGGCTGAGCGGCGTCATCGAGACGGGCGTGCGGCAGGGCGAGTTCCGCACCGAGGACGCCGACGTGACGGCCCTCCAGATCCTGGTGGTGATCGACGGCCTGGCCGGGCACGCCAACACCGGGCTCGGCGGCCACCCGGCCGCCGTCATCGGCCTCGCGGCCAGCACCGCCGAACGCGAACTCGGCCTGCCCCCGGGCACCCTCGCCGCCCCTCCCGCCGAGGCACCGGACGCCCCCGCCACCCCTCCGGACACCCCCGCCGCCCCTCCCGCCGAGGCGTAGAACCCGCCCGCCGGCCCTCCCGCCGAGGCGTAGAACCCGCCCGGCGGGCCCGCGCCGGATCCGCCGGACCCGCCCCGGGCCCCTTCTCCCCCACCCCGCACCCCCGTTGGAGCCGCCGTGCGCACCTCCCTCGTCCTCCTCTCCGCCCGTCTGCTCGACCCCGCGACCGGCGGATTCCTCCCGCAGACCGCGCTGGCCGTCGCGGACGGCCGGATCGCCGCCCTCGGCGACGACCGGGAGATCCGCGAACTCGCCGACGCCGCCACCACGGTGATCGACCTGAAGGGCGCCGTGGTCACCCCCGGCCTGGTCGACGGACACCTGCACCCCGTCACCGGCGCCGAACTCACCCACGGCCTCGACCTCTCCGGCTGCACCGACCTCTCCGACGTCCGCGCCACCCTCGCCGCGGGGGTGCGCGCCCTCGCCCCCGGGGCCTGGCTGCACGCCTGGGGCCTGGACCCCAACGTCTTCGGCGACCGGCCGGTGGAGTCCGCGGCGCTCGCCCCCGTCCTCGACGGCGTCCCGGCCCTGCTCCAACTCTTCGACGCCCACTCCATGCTGGCCAGCCCCCGCGCCCTGGAACTCGCCGGCGTCGACGGCCCGCGCCGCTTCGACCAGGCCGCCGAGGTGGTCTGCGACCCGGCCGGCCGCCCCACCGGGCTCCTGCTGGAGGACGCCGCCTGCGAGCTCGTCGAGCGCGCCGCTCCGCAGCCCACCCGCGCGGAGCGCCGCGACCGCCTCGCCGCCGCGCTCTCCGCGATGGCCGCCGCCGGCCTCACCGGCGGCCACGCGATGGACGCCAACGGCGACAGCCTCGAGCTGTACGCCGAACTCGACGAGGCCGGCGACCTCCCGCTGCGGCTGCGGGTCGCGCCCTGGTGCCAGCCGGGCGTGGACGCGGACGGGCTGCGCGCGCTGATCGAGCAGCAGCGCCGGGGCGGCCGGCTCTGGCGGGTGGACGGCGTCAAGCTGTTCATGGACGGCACCATCGACAACGGCACGGCCTGGCTGGAACGCCCGGACTGCCACGGCGAGTCCACCCACGCGTTCTGGCCCGACCCGGCCGAGTACACCCGCGTCATCGCGGAACTGCACCGCGCGGGGGTGCCCACCGCGACCCACGCCATCGGCGACGCGGCCGTCCGTCACGCGCTGGACGCGATCGCCGGGGCCGCGGGCGGGACGACGGGCGAGGCGGCCGGCGGGACGGCGGGCAGGGCGGCCGGGGCTCCCGGCGGCGACCGTGCCGTCCGGCACCGGATCGAGCACATCGAGACCGTCCCGGACGACACCGTCCGCCGGTTCGCCGAGCTGGGCGTGATCGCCTCCATGCAGCCCACCCACTGCTGCGACTTCACCCGGGCCGACCACACCGACAACTGGTCCCGCCGCCTCGGCGAGGAGCGCGCCGACCGCGCCTGGCGCTGCCGCGACCTCTGGGACGCGGGCGCCACCGTCGTCCTCGGTTCGGACTGGCCGATCGCCCCCTACCCACCGCTCGGCGTCATGGCCGGCGCCCGTCACCGCCGGCCGAGCCGCGACCTCGCCCAGCCCCCGCACAACCCCGGCCAGGCGCTCACCGCGCTGGAGGCGCTGCGGGCGATGACCGTCAACGCCGCGCACGCCGCCGGCGAGGAGCAGCGGGCCGGCCGGATCGCCGTGGGCCGGCGCGCCGACCTCACCGTGCTGGCCGCCGACCCGCTGACCACCCCGGCCACCGCGTTGCCCGAGGTCCCCGTCCTGCTCACCCTCCTCGACGGCCGCCCCACCCACCGCGCCGACTCGCTCTGACCCCGGCGCCGCCGTCCGGCCCCCGGAGCCGGACGGCGGCGGTGTCGAGCAGCAGTGACGCCGCCGGTGATCTTGATCACAAAGCCGTTACCCGGCCGCCTCCCGGTCAATGACCCGTACATGACCTTAATCAGCGACACCCTGCCGATCCCCGCCCCGACCACCCCGGCGGGACCCTCCACCCAGGCCGGGACGGACGGTCCGGCCGGCCCGTCCGTCCCGGATGCCGCGACCGCCCCTACCGGCACGACCAAGACGACCGCCGACCTCACCCGTCTCCTCCTCGGCCCCGACCGCGACCGGGTGCACTCCCCCTGGCGCGCGCTGACCACCGACCCGGCCATGCACCGCCGCACCGAGGCCGGCACCGAGGAGCAACTCGCCGCCTCCTACCGACGGTTGCACCGGATCAACGCCGGCACCGACGCCGCCGGACTGGCCACCGACCCGCGGCTGCTGACCGCCCTGCACGAGTGGACGGCCCCGCTCGACGGCGCACTCACCGTCCTGGCCGGCATCCACTACAACCTCTTCCTCGGCTCCCTCCTCGACCACGACCCGGCGCCGAAGCGCCCCCTCGACGAGTACCTCCGGATGGAGCGGATCGGCACCTTCCTCTGCACCGAGCTCGGCCACGGCAACGACGCCGCCGCGCTGGAGACCGTCGCCGACTACGACCCCACCGACCGCACCTTCACCCTCCACACCCCCATCCCGGCGGCCGCGAAGTTCATGCCGAACACCGGCCCGGCCGGCGGCCCGAAGTCGGCCGTGGTCGCCGCACGGCTGCGGGTCGACGGCCGCGACCACGGGATCTTCCTGTTCCTCGTCCCGCTCACCGACGAGCGCGGCACCCTGCCCGGGGTGACGGTCCGCCCGCTGCCGCTGCGCCCGGGCAGCCCGGTCGACCACTGCCTGACCTCCTTCGACCGGGTCCGGCTCCCGTTCGAGGCCCTGCTCACCGGCGACCACGGGCGGCTCTCCGACGACGGCACGCTCACCAGCGCGCTCGGCAGCAAGCGGAAACGGTTCCTCACCGCGATCTCCCGGGTGGGTCTCGGAAAGCTGTGCATGAGCGCCAGCGCGATCGGCGGTGCCCGGGCGGCCCTCGCCACCGCGATCCGCTACGCCCACCACCGCGAGGTCACCGGTGCACGGCCGGACCGCCGGGTGCCCGTCTGGGCGCACCGCACCCACCACGGGCCCCTGCTGGAGGCGCTCGCCACCGGCTACGCGATGACCGCGCTGCACCGCGCCACCGTGGAGCACTGGGCCGGCGACCACGGCACCCGGCCCGTGACCGCCGACCGCGAGGCCGTCGACCACGAGCCGGTCGATCCCAGCACGGCCGGCCGTGGAGGGGTCGACCGTGCGCACGCCGAACGCCGCGTCGCCATCACCAAGGGCTGGATCACCTGGCAGGCCCGCGACCTGATCATCGAGTGCCGCGAGCGCTGCGGCGCCCAGGGGCTGCTCCCCGTCAACGGCCTGATCCCCCTCGCGGCGGACATCGAGGGCGCCATCACCGCCGAGGGCGACAACCTCGCCCTCTGGGCCAAGGCCGGCGCCGAACTGATCCTGGAGAGCGCGCCCGAACCGCCCGCCGCGGCCCCCGCGCACCCCGGCGACCTCCGCGACCCGGCCACCCGCCAGGCCCTGCTGCACGCCGTCGGCGGGCACCGGCTGGCCCGCGCCCGGGGCCGGCTCCGCGGGGCGCCCGCCGGCGACGGCCTGCGGCGGTGGAACGCGGCCGCGCCGGACGCCCTGGCGGCGGTGACCGCGCGGGCCGAGCACGACGCCGGTGCCGCCCTGCTGGCCTGGGCCGGGTCCGCACGGGACCCGCAGGCCCGCGCACTGCTCCTCGACCTGCACCGCCTGTTCACCTTGAGCCGGATCGAGGCCCACGGGACGCTCCTGCTGGCCACCGGCGAACTGGCCCCGGACCGGGCCGACGGACTGGCCGCTCTGCGGGAGCGCTCGATCGACCGGCTGGCCGGGCACGCGCTCGTCCTGGTGGACGCCTTCGACCTGCCCGAGGCCTTCTTCGCCCACCGCCCCATCGCCACGCCGGCCTACCAGCAGGCGTTCGCCACCCGGACGTCCTGAGCCCGCGGGCACGGCCCGAGCCCACCGCGACGACCGGCCCGCCCACGACCGGGGCCGCACCGGGCGGTCCACACAGCAGCGCCCCCCGCCCGGTTCCCGTCCCGACCCGGGCGGGAGGCCGCGGGCGGGAGGCCGGGCGCCGATCCGCCGGGGGTTACCCGGGCAGGGCCCGGTCCGCCGCGGAGGTCGTCTCCGGGAAGGCCCGGTCCAGCAGGGAGCGCAGGGCACCCCGGTCCTCGGCGGTGAGCTCCTCGAGGGCGGTGAGGCCGGACATCAGGTCGGCGCGGATCAGCCGGACGGTCCGCTCTCCGTGCTCGGTCAGCGCGATGTTCTTGACCCGGCGGTCGGAGGGGTCGGGCTCCCTGAGCACCAGGTCGCGGGCCTCCAGGCGGTCGACGATCCCGGTGACGTTGGAGGCGTCGCAGGAGAGCAGTCCGGCGAGGCCGCGCATGGAGCGCGGGCGGGTCAGCAGGCTGAGCGTCTTGCCCTGCATCAGGGTCAGCCCGTGCCCGGCCGCGGCGGCGGCGAAGTGGCGGTAGTAGGCCGCGGCGACCCGGGCGAGCTGCTCGATCAGTTCGATCGGCGTGGCGGTCCGGTCCGGCCGGGGGTTCTCGTGCACGGTGTCGAGCATAGGCAGATTGCTTGACATCCTCAACCATCGAGGTCTACGGTCCAACAATGCTTGAGGTCATAAACCATCGACGACCTCAAGACACTCGGAAGGACCGCGAGCCCCCATGACCCACACCCCCGCCACCCCGGACACCGCCCCCGACGCCCCCGGCACCGCTGGCGTCCCCGCCACCGTCGCCCGGCTGCGCGCCACCTTCGACACCGGCCGGACCAAGCCGCTCGCCTGGCGACTGGCCCAGCTGGCGGCGCTGCGCGCGCTGCTCACCGAGCGGTCCGAGGAGCTCCTGCAGGCCCTGCACGCCGACCTCGGCAAGGGCACCGCCGAGGCCTACCGCACCGAGGTCGGCTTCACCCTGAACGAGCTCGACCACACCGTCGCCCACCTGGAGCAGTGGCTGCGGCCCAAGCCCGCCGAGGTGCCCGAGGTCTTCCGGCCCGCCGCGGCCCGCGTGGTGCGCGACCCGCTCGGCGTCGTGCTGATCATCGCGCCGTGGAACTACCCGCTGCAGCTGGCGCTGGCCCCGTTGGTGGGCGCGCTGGCCGCCGGGAACGCGGCCGTCGTCAAGCCCAGCGAGCTCGCCCCCGCGACCTCCGCCGCCATCGCCCGGCTGCTGCCGCGCTACCTCGACCCGGAGGCCGTCGCCGTCGTCGAGGGAGCCGTCCCGGAGACCACCGCCCTGCTGGAACAGCGCTTCGACCACATCTTCTACACCGGCAACGGCGCGGTCGGCCGGATCGTGATGACGGCCGCCGCCCGGCACCTGACCCCGGTCACCCTGGAACTCGGCGGCAAGAGCCCCGTCGTGGTCGAGCCCGGCGTCGACCTGGCCGTCACCGCGCAGCGGATCGCCCGGGGCAAGTTCCTCAACGCCGGTCAGACCTGCGTCGCCCCCGACTACGTCCTCGCCGTCGGCGACACCGCGGCCGAGCTGGAGGCGCGCCTGGCCGAGGCCGTCCGCGAGCTGTTCGGCGAGGACCCGGCCGCCGACCCCGGCTACGGCCGCATCGTCAACGAGCGCCACTTCGACCGGCTCACCGCGCTGCTCGGCGACGGGCGGACCGTCACCGGCGGCACCCACGACCGCGCGAGCCGCTACCTCGCCCCGACCGTGCTCGCCGACGTCTCCCCCGAGGCCCCGGTGATGCGGGCGGAGATCTTCGGCCCGATCCTGCCGATCGTCGCCGTGCCCGACCTCGACGCGGCCATCGCCTTCGTCAACGAGCGCGACAAGCCCCTCGCCCTCTACGCCTTCACCGCGTCGGAGCGCACCAAGGAGCGGCTCACCGAGGAGACCTCCTCCGGCGCGCTCACCTTCGGCCTGCCGGTCTCCCACCTCGCCATGCCGGAGCTGCCGTTCGGCGGGGTCGGCGAGAGCGGCATGGGCCGGTACCACGGCGAGTACTCGATCGACACCTTCAGCCACGCCAAGGCCGTCGTCGACAAGCCGCTGGACTGACCGTCCGACGGGCCAGCCCGTCGCCCCCGAGGCCCGGCCTGCACCGGCCGGGACCCGCGACCCGGCCGACGCCCGTCGGCACGCGTCCACCCCGAGCCCGTCCGCCCCACACCCATCCACCCCCGTACCCGAGCGAGCACCCCATGACCACCATCGACCACGGCGCCGCCGTCGCCGCGGAGACCGCCCGCCTCGTCACCGTCCTCCGGGACGCCGACCCGGACACCCCGGTGCCCGGCTGCCCCGGCTGGACGCTGACCGACCTCGCCCGCCACACCGGCAGCGTGCAGCGCTGGTTCACCGTGCTGCTGCGCGGCCGGGTCCAGGAGCCGCCCCGCAGCCGCGAGGTCGACCTGCGGCTGCCCGAACGGCCGGACGGCTACCCGGCCTGGCTCGCCGAGGCCTCGGCCGAGGCCGCCGAGGCGTTCGCCGAACTCGACCTCGACGCGCCGATGTGGGCCTGGGGCGCCGACCAGCACGCCCGCTTCTGGGTGCGGCGGATGCTGTTCGAGACCCTCGTGCACCGCGCCGACGCCGAACTCGCGCTCGGCCGCACCCCCGACCTCGACCCGGTGCTCGCCGCCGACGGGGTGGACGAGTTCCTCACCAACCTGCCCTTCGCGGCCCTCTTCGCGCCGCGGACCGCCGAACTGCGCGGCTCCGACCGCACCCTGCGCTTCACCCGGACCGACGGCGAGGGCGACTGGCTGGTCCGCCTGCGACCGGACGGCTTCGGGCTCGACCCGGACGGCGCCGGAGTCGCGGCCGACGCGACCGTCCGCGCCGGCGCGGCCGACCTCCTGCTCCTCCTCTACGGCCGGCTCGACCGCACCTCCCCGCGGATCGACGTCCGGGGGGACGACGCGCTGCTCGCGCACTGGTTCACCCACTCCGCGTTCTGAGCCCCCGCGTTCCGCAGCTCCGCACCCTGACCCTGGAGCGGCCGGGCGGGCGGCGGGCGTGACGCCCGCCCGCCCGGCCCCCGCTCCACCGTCCACCCCTCACCCCTCACCCCTCACCCGTACGGGTGAGCGACCGTCAGTGGTCGCTGCTAGCGTGCCGTTCCGTCAGCAGACGATCGAGGAAGGGCGGTAGCGGCTCGTGAACGTGGCGCGCCACCAGCTTGTGCAGGAGCGGATCACCGAGGCGGCGGAGGGCGTCAGCGGGCGGGTGCTCGACCACTGGTACACCCTCCGCTACGGCCGTCTCGCGATCGGGACGGTCCGGGAGATGGGCGAGGTGCTCCTCGACCACCTCGGCGCACTCAGCCTGGAGGAGGGCGCGCTCGGAGGCGCCCGCGCCGGTGCCGCCCTCGACACGGCGGCCGAGTGCTTCCACGGCGTGCTCAGCCTCGGCTGCTTCCCCCGGGGCGACTTCGAGGTGCCCTTCCCCCTCATCGACGAGACGCTCTCCAGCGAGGAGCTCCGCTTCGACACCATCGACTTCGCCCCCACCGCCGCCACCTGGGTCGACGCCTTCGCGCTGGTCGTGATCAGCGGCCAGATCGGGGAGCGGCGCCGGATGCTCGGCCCGCTGCTGAAGGACGACTACGCACCCTCCGTCCGCAAGGGCCTGCCCTGGTCCGACATCCACTCGACCTCCGAACCGGCCGAGCTCGCCGAGATGGACGCGCTCTGCGACTACCTCGACGTGGTGGAGACGGCCGTCTCCCCCTGGGTCGCACCCGGCCCGCTGCCGCTGCGCAAGCCGGACGCCGCCGAACGGGGCGCCGCTGCCGCGGCCCTGGACGCCGCCGGCGCGCTGACGCCCGACCAGCGCCTGCTGCGCGTCCTGCTCGACGACGACCAGCCCGCCTTCGAGCGCGCCCTGGTCGCACGCCTGGACCTGCACCGGGAGACGACACCCGAGACGGCCCCCGCCCGCAGCCTCCTCCCGGTCGGCCCGATCACCCTGGCGGCCCTGGCCGTCCAGGCCCACGGTTGGCAGCTCGGAGTCTCCTCCGGCTACCTCCCGGCGGCACTGATACGACCCCAGGAGGCCCAGGCGGCCCAGGAGCCCCGGCAGGCCTGACCGGTCCCGGGGCCGATCCTCCGTGGCAGCGGTGCGCGGCCGGCGGCGCGAGGGGCCGAAGCCGCACGCCCGAAGGCGATGACGGGATGGTCGGCACGGTGGCGAATCAGCCGTGGACGGGGCCCCACCGGGGCCGCCCGGCGGCGAAGGCACCGGTGCCGCGGCGGGGCGGTGTCGGCTGGGCGGCGTCGCCGGGGCGGGGGGCGGTCGGGGCGCGGCGAGCAGTCCACCGGGGTGTCCGCCGGGCAGTCCACCAGGCGAAACATCCCACCTTTTGACCGGCGGTGTGCCTGTCATCCCGTGGTTCCCCGTCGCCCACCCGGAGTCGCCCCGCATGCCCACCCCTGAGCCCGCCGACGCCCCCGGGCACCACGCCCCCAGGCACCACCCGCTGCACGCGCTGCGCGCCTCCGTCTTCGCCGTCGGAGCCCTGCTGCTGCTCGCGGCGATCGGCGTCCTGGTCCACCAGCCGCTGCTGATCCCCCCGATCGCCGCCAGCGCCGCCCTGGTGCACGGCGCCCCCGGGCTGCCGATCTCCCAGCCGCGCAACGTCGTCGGCGGCCAGCTGATGTCCGCCCTGATCGGCTACGCCACCCTCGCCGTCTCCGGAAGCACCGCCTGGGGCGCCGCGGTGGCCGCCGGGCTCTCCCTCGGCGCGATGATGCTCACGCACCTCTCCCATTCCCCGGCCGTCGCCAGTGCCGTGGTCGTGGTGCTCCAGGCCCCGCACCCGGTGCCGTTCCTCCCGCTGCTGGTGCTGTCCGCCGGGATCCTGGTGGCCATCGGCCTGCTCCCCGGACGGATCGGCGGCCACCCCGTCCGCTACCCGGTCTCCTGGTGAGCCCCGGCGCCCCGGAACCGGCGCACGGGGCTCAGCGCCGGGAGCCGCCCGCCGCCGACACCGGCACCTCCACCACCGGCGTGCCGGCACGGACGACGGGCGCGATCGCCCCGAGGACCGGATCGCAGAAGGCGCGGGCGTCGGCGGCCGCCGGGCCGACCGCCAGCAGGTCCCCGTGCTCGCCGATGAGCGGGGTGTGCTGGTAGGTGAGCGCATGGGAGCGGGCGAGGGCGCGGAACTCCTCGTTCGTCGCGGCGGCCGCCGGGGCCAGGTTGAGCCACCAGGCGCCGGACGCCACGGCGCCGAGCGCACCGGCACGGCGGTCCGTCAGCAGCGCGCGGAGGTCGTCGGGGTCCTCGACGCAGGTCAGCAGCGCTCGCGCCCCGGCCGCGGCCCCCGCGGGTGTCGGGTTCGCGCGGGGGCCGCGGCCGGGGCGGGCGGATCCGGCCGCCCCGGCTTCGGCGGTGCCCCAGGTGCGCACCACGTAGCCGGCCGCGGCGAGTCTGCCCGCGACCCGGACGGCATTGGCGTTCGATCCGAGGACGGCGACGGCGATCACGTGTCTTCTCCCGTGGTGCGAGGCGGTGGTCCGGCGCTGCACCGCCCGGAGCGGCCGCGCGGCGGAGGTGTCGCCAGTGAACCGCGTCCGGGTAAACGAACGATCAACGCCGGGCCCGTCGCCACCGGCCGGGGCGCACCCGTGGCGCCGTCAGCCCCAGCCGGGAGCGGGCGGGAGCGGCCACCGCGGTGGCACCGGGAGCGGGCCGGTCGAGTGGAGCCGCTCGGGCGGGATCCGGCCGGCGAGCCAGCCGAGCAGGGCGTGGCCCGGAGCGGACACGACGGTGCCGGCCTGCGGACCGGCCTCCGGTTCGGGCTCCGGTTCGGGCTCCGCTTCGGCCGGGCGCCAGGTGCGGCCCAGATCGGTGGCGTGCATCCCGGCCAGCGGGAACCGGCGGGCGCCCAGCGCGGCCGCGGCCTCGTCGAGTTCCCGGCCGACGAAGTCGGCGGGCCACCGCGCGGCCGGGTGACCGACACCCAGGTCGACGAGGTGGACCTCCAGCTCCCGCTGCGCCCGGCACAGGACGTACCAGGCCGGGTGCCGCCACCCCGCGAGGGCGGTGACCAGCACCAGCCACCGCTCGGCGGGCCCGGCCGTCGCCTCCTCGACCAGACGGTCCAGGCTCTCCCGCAGGTCCGCGCCGAGGGCGGCCGCGTCCCGCCCCGCGCCCTCGCGCAGCAGCCGGTCGAGGGTGGGGGCGTCCGCCCGGGGCCCGGGTTCGGTACCGGTGCGGGCCAGCTCCAGCAGCCAGTGGTAGACGTCGGCGCTGCGGGCCACGTGCGTGACCAGGTGGGCCCGGCTCCAGCCCGGGAGCCGGGACGGCCCGCGGGCCTGCGCGTCCGACAACGCCCCGACCGCGGCACCGAACCGTGCCGCCGAGGCGCGCACACCCTCGAGCAGCGCGGACACCTCACCGGGCGGCGCCGGCGCCTCGCCCGGTGGCACGGGACTCGTCATCCTTCCGCGCGGCCGGCCCGGTCGCCCCGCTCGGCCAGCGCCTTGATCCCCTCCAGGGTGGCCGTCATGCCCTTGCGGAGGTCCGCCAGGCGGTACTCGACGATCTGCTCCTCGCGGTCCGGCCACCGGTCGATGACCAGGCTGACCCCGCTGCGCCCGGGGCCGATGACGACGGACTGGCGCAGCCGGGTGCCCCCCTCCTCGGGGGCGAGGTCGAAGCGCCAGGTGGCCAGCGCGACCGCCGGGTCGAGCCCCTGATCGTCCGACAGGGCGGACGACGTCGGCACCGGCGCGCCGTAGCGGCCGTCCGGGTCGACGACGGCCCACGCGAAGGACCGGTATTCGGCCAGCTCGATCACCTGGCTGACGGTCCGCCAGTCCCCCATGTCGTCGCGGTGGTTGTGGCCCTCGAACCGGGCGCCGGGCGCCGGCCCGTCGGCGCCGTCGAGCCAGCCCACGCGCTGGAGCTCGGGGCTCAGGCGGGCGGGCAGGCCGATGTCGGTGACCAGCCGCCACACCTGCTCCACCGTGGCGTCGACGTGCACCTCGCAGTGCGTCCCCGGACCGTCGGCGTAGCGCACGTCCGTCCCCCTTCGTTCGTTCCGATCGCGGTCGTCCTCATCCTGCACCAGCTGTGCGGGTCGGCACCCGCCGCGTCCCCGCCTGTGCGTCCGGTGCGCGCGAGGACAGCGGGCGGGTTGCCGCCCTGGGCCCACGACGATGATCGATCCTGCCGAACACCCAAGTCAATCCACCGATTTACTGGGAAACCCCCAAGCACTACCTTGGGTCGTCGTGACTCTTGACGACCTCCGCGTCTTCGCCGCGGTCTGCCGGGCCGGCTCGCTGAGCGCCGTCGCCCGCGAGCTGTCCTGCACCCAGTCGGCCGTCAGCCAGCACGTGAAACGGCTCGAACGGGAGCTGGGCCTGACCCTGGTGGAGCGCCGTCCGCGCGGGGTGGTGCCCACCAAGGCCGGCCGCCTCCTGCAGACGGCCGTCGCCACCGGTCTGGGCAGCATCGACCACGCGCTGCGCAGCATCGGCGAACTCGCCCGCGGTGAGGGCGGATCGGTGCGGATCACCACCGGAGCCACCAGCATCCGGCACTTCATGTCCGCCGCCGTGGTCGACTACCGCCGGCGCTTCCCGCAGGTCAGCCTGGAGTTCCAGACCGAGGTCTCCAGTCGGAGCTGCTTCGAGGCGCTCACCGCAGGCCGGGTCGACCTGGCCTGGGTCACGCTCGGCACCCCGGTGCACGGGATCGAGCAGCGGCCGGTGGTCGAGCTGCCCTGGGTGCTGGCCGTCGCCGCCGGGGACCCACTGGCCGCCCGGGACGCCATCGAGCCCGCCGACCTGCAGGACGCCCGGCTGATCGGGCTGCCGCAGAACTCGGTGTCGCGCTCCCAGCTCGACTCCTGGCTGGGGCGGTCCGGCATCCGGCCGGTCTTCGACACCAGCGTCGCGGACTGGGACACCGCGATCCTGCTGGCCGAGCTGGGTCTGGGCCACGCCGTCGTCCCGGCCCTGCCGCAGTGGCAGGGCCCCGGCCACCCCGGCCTGCGGCTGCTGCCGCTGCCCGCGCTCCCCGTCCTCGCGGCCGGCTGGGCCGTCCGCCGCGGGGACCCGCTCTCCCCACTGGCCCGCGCCTTCGCCGACACCGTCGCCGACCACTGTGGCCGGAACACCTAGCTCGCCCGACGGAGCACGGCACCGCGCCCGTCCCCGAACCGTGGACGGATCACGGCGCTCCGGCAGCGCCTGCCGGCCGGCGGGGCCCTGGCGGCGACGGCCGCCGCGCGGTACCGGGTCGACGAGGAGTCCCCTGCAGCGATGCCGGCCAGGCCGGTCGTCCGGGTGCTGACGGAGGCGGCTTCCGCGGTCGTCGGGCTCGACGGCGACCGCTGTTCCTCCCCCGAGGAGGAGGTCGAGGGCGCCCACCACCAGAACATCGCGAACGTGCTGTCGCCCGGCATCGGACGGTGCCCGCTGCGATCGCCGCAGCGCGGAGGCCTGCGCGACCGCACTCGCGCTGCCTGCCCGGCCCGCGCGGGGCGTGGGAGGATCCCGGGATGCTGATCGAACGCATCGCCACGGTGGACTGGGACGCGATCCCGACCCCGGGGCTGCACCTCACGCCGCGGGCCGACGACACCGGGCCGCCCGAGCGTTGGCTGTCCGATCCGGTGGAGCCGCTGCGGCTGCTGGCCACCGCCCGCAGCCGGGTCCAGGTCGCCACCGCGGTGTCCGGGCTGGAGTACAGCAGCGTCATGCACGGCCACATGTCCGCCGTGTTCCCCGCTGCGGTGACGGCCGCGCGGTTCCTGCTGGAGATCGCCGAGCAACCGGATGCCTTCCCGCCGGCCCGCGCGAGCGCCATCGCTCTGCTCGGCGAGTTCCTGACGATGGCGCCGTTCCACGGTTTCCACCGGGTCGAGGGCACCGCGCTGTGCTGTGCGGTGGCCGATCTGCTCCGCACCCGCCGGGCTTTCCTGCGGGGGCTGGACAAGTCCGGCCGGCTGCTGCTCCAGGAGGCCGACACGCACTGGCGCCTCGAGGTCACCGAAACCCTCGCGGACGGCGACGGGGTGCTCGTCTTCGGCGCTCTGGCGGGGCGGTTCCCGGCGGCCAGGGTGCGCGCGGAGCTCCAGCCCGGCGGAGCGCAGCACGCGGCGTCGGTCGAGTACCAGGCGGACGGCCCGGCCGGCGAGGCCTGTCTGCTCCTGGCCGGCCCGGCCGCGCTGCCCGTCGGCGGCGTGCTGCGGCCCGCCGAGTGCGGTGAGCGCGAACACTGAGCAAGCCCCCGAGAGCGCGACCGCCGAGCGAGCATGCCCGCAGGCCCTCGGGCGCTACCGGTCGAGGAAGCGCCGCAGTCCGTCCCGGACGCCCTCGGTGGGCAGGGTGCTCGCGAAGCAGGCCGCCTCGACGGCGAGGCCCGCGTCGACGGGCAGGTCGATGCCCCGGGTGACGGCGCGCAGGCAGGCGGCGACCGCGGTCGGCGCGTGCCGGATGATCCGGTCGACCAGGGCCCTTGCGGTGTCGAGCAGTTCGGCGGCCGGGACGACGGCGTTGACGAGGCCGAGCTCGGCGGCTCGGGCGGCGGTGATCGGGTCGCCGGTGAGGATCAGTTCCAGTCCGCGCTTGCGGCCGACGTGCCGCGGGAGCCGCTGGGACCCGCCGAACGGCGGCGGGAAGCCGAGCGAGATCTCCGGCTTGGCGAAGGTCGCGTGCTCGGCGGCGACAGCCAGTGGGGCGGCCTCGGTGATCTCGCAACCCCCGCCGTAGGCCAGGCCGTTGACGGCCACCGCGACCGGCTTCGGGAACTCCTCGATCCGCCGGGTGAGCGCGTGGCCGCGCCGGACGACCTCGCGCAGCGCCCGTTCCGTGCCGCCCGCGATGCTGCCGGCGAGCCAGGGGATGTCGGCGCCGGCGCTGAAGGCCCGCTCCCCTGCCCCGGTGAGGACGACGGCGCGGACGTCGTCGTCGGCGTCGGCGCGGTCGAGGGCGGCGAGCAGCGCGTCGATGGTCGGCCGGTCGAGGGCGTTCAGCTTCCGTTCCCGGTCGATGGTCAGGGTGACGACGTGCCGGTCGCGTTCGGTGCGGACGGTCATGGCGGTTGCTCCGTTTCGCCCGGCAGCACGCGGGGCCCGCGCCGGGGCGGGGCACGCGCACGGACCGCTCGGGGTGGGCCTGGGTGCGGACGGCATCGAGGCTACGAACACCCGCCCGGGACGAGCCACTTATTGTCCTGGATACACGTCGACGGACACGTCGACGGCCCCATGTGGACGAACCCGTGGACGAACCCCATGGGCGGACCCCATCGACCCCGATCCCGGAGGCGCCCGTGCGACCGCCCTCCTACAAGGCCGTCGTCGACGCGTACGCGGCGGCCATCCGCTCCGGCGCGCTCCGGCCCGGCACCCGGCTGCCGACCCACCGGGCGCTGGCCCGCGAGCGGCGGATCGCGCTGGCCACCGCCTCCCGGGTGTACGCCGAACTGGCCGCCGCCGGGCTGGTGGTGGGGGAACGCGGGCGCGGCACCTTCGTCCGGGACCGCTCCGGGTTCGACGGCATCGAGCCCTCGCGCGCGCTGCCGGTGCCGCGGGTGGCCGACCTGTCGTTCAACCAGCCGCTCGATCCAGGCCAGGGGGAGCAGCTGCGCCGGGCCCTGCGCGAACTGGCCGCCTCGGCGGACCCGTCGGCGCTGTTGCGCCAGCACCCGCCCGGCGGCAACCGGGCCGACCGGGCGGTGGTGGCGCGGTACCTGCTGGACCGCGGGGTCGACACGGCCCCGGAGCGGGTCGTGCTGACGGGCGGGGCGCAGCAGGCGCTGGACTGCGTGCTGCGCGCGCTGACCCGGCCCGGTGACGTGCTCGCCGTGGACGCGCTCGGCTACCCGGGCGTGAAGCTGCTGGCCGCCGCGCACGGCCTGGACCTCGCGCCCGTCCCGGTGACGGCGGCGGGCCCGGACCTCGACGCGCTGGAGCGGCTCTGCCGCGCCCGGCCGGTCCGCGCCGTGTACACGATGCCGACCGTCCACAACCCGCTCGGCTGGGTGCTCGACCCGGCGCAGCGCGAGCGGTTGGCGGACCTCGCCGCCGCGCACGGCTGCACGCTGATCGAGGACGGCACGTACGCCTTCCTGGAGGCGTCGCCGCCCCCGCCGCTGCACGCGCTGGCCCCGGAACGCACCTGCTACGTCGCCGGGTTGTCGAAGAACGTGGCTCCCGGGCTGCGGTTCGGCTTCGCCGTGCCGCCCGGGCACCTGGTGCCGGCCGTGACCGGCGCGCTGCGCGCCGCGGCCTGGGGCGCCCCGGGGGTGGTCACGGCGCTGGCGACGGGCTGGCTCGCGGACGGCACGGTCGCCCGGCTGGAGGCGCGGCGCCGGGAGGACGCCGCCGCCCGTCAGCGGGTCGCCCGGGCCGCGCTGGCGGGTCTCGAGGTCACCGCGCACCCCGCCTCGTACCTGCTGTGGCTCGGGCTGGCGGAGCACCAGCGGCCCGATCGGGCCGCCGCCGTCCTGGCGGAGCAGGGGATCCTGGTGTCCACCGCCGACGCCTTCGCCACCGGCCCGCTCCGCCCGCACGCGCTGCGGCTGGCGCTGGCCGGCCCGCCGTTGGAGGAGCTGGCGGGCGTGCTGGGGCGGCTGCGGGCGGCGGTCGAGTCGATCCCGCCCTGACGTCCCGGCCGGGCCCCGGCCGGACGGTCCGCCCGGACGACTGCCCCGCCCCACAGCGCCGCACCGCCGCTACCCGGCGGCCCCGGCCCCCGCCGCCCGGGTGAAGCGTGCCCCCCACTCCTCGACGAGGACGCGCAGTTCGGCCGGGGCCGTCACCCGGAACTCGGCGCCGAGCGAGCCGAGCGCCATCGCGGGCCAGTCCAGCGAGTCCGCCGTCATCAGCAGCCGGCAGTGCCCGGCGTCCACCTCCTCGACGGTGCCCCAGCGGCCGACGTGGGCGCGGACGGTCTCGGCGGGGGCGGCCACCAGGGCCTGGACCCGGTGCGGGCGGGGCACGCCGTCGAGCCCGGCCCGGACGAACGCGGCGGCGTCCTCGGCGGGGAGTTCGCGGGGGCCGAACCGGGTGCCGCTGCCCTGCGGGGAGCTGAGCCGGTCGAGTCGGAAGGTCCGCCAGTCCTGCCGGTCGAGGTCGTAGGCGACGAGGTACCAGCGGCGGTGGAGGCAGACCAGCCGGTGCGGCTCGACGTGCCGTCGGGAGCCCCGGCCGTCGGCGGCGGAGTAGGAGAAGCGGAGCCGCTCGGTGTCCCGGCAGGCGAGCGCCACCGCGGTGAGCCGGTCCGGGTCGACGCCGGGGCCGGCCGGGGTGCCGCCGCCGATGGGCACGGTGACCGCGCGCAGCGCCTCGACCCGGCGCCGCAGCCGGGCCGGCATCACCTGCGCGACCTTGGCGAGCACCCGGACGGAGGCCTCGGCGATGCCCTCCACCGGGCTCTCGGCCGCGGCCTGCAGGCCCACGGCGAGCGCCACCGCCTCCTCGTCGTCGATCACCAGCGGGGGCAGGGCGGCGCCCGCGGCGAGCTGGTAGCCGCCGTCGACGCCGCGCTGCGCCTCGACGGGGTAGCCGAGTTCGCGCAGCCGGTCGACGTCCCGGCGCAGCGTGCGGATCGAGACGCCGAGCCGGTCGGCCAGTTCCCCACCCGGCCAGTAGCGGTGGGTCTGGAGCAGCGAGAGCAGTCGCAGCGTTCGGGTGCTGGTGTTCGCCATGTCAGCGATTCTCGCGCAATTCAGGCCAGGAACTGACCGCAATGGCCCGTAGCGTGGACCTTGTCCGAGAGAGCAGGAACCGAGCACGACCCGAACGGAAGGCCACACCATGACCGCGACCCCGAGCAGCAGCACCGCCACCGCCACCGGCGAGCGCGCCGACCTGCTGACGGCCCTGGCCAAGCAGCGGCACTTCCTCCGCTTCACCACCCGCGACCTCACCGACGAGCAGGCCGGTCTGCAGACGACGGCCAGCGAGCTGTGCCTGGGCGGCCTGATCAAGCACGTGGCCGCCGTCGAGCGGGTCTGGGCCGACTTCATCGTCGGGGGCCCGTCGGCGATGCCCGACTTCACCGCCTTCACCGAGGAGGACTTCGCCCGCCGGGCCGACGAGTTCCGGATGCTGCCGGGCGAGACGCTGGCCGGCGTGCTCGCCGAGTACGAGGAGGTGGCCCGCCGCACGGACGACCTGGTCGTCGAGCTGCCCGACCTGGGCGCCACCCAGCCGCTGCCGAAGGCGCCCTGGTTCGAGGCCGACGCCGAGTGGTCGGCCCGCCGCGTCCTGATGCACGTCGTCGCCGAGACCGCCCAGCACGCGGGCCACGCCGACATCATCCGGGAGTCCCTGGACGGCGCGAAGAGCATGGGCTGAGCGGGTTCCGGCGGCTCGGCGACCAGGGGCCGAGCCGCCGGAGAACCGGGGGAGGAGGCGGACGGGCCGGGGAGGGAGGGGGCGGACGGGCCGGCCGTCAGCCGCCGACGCCGAGTTGGCGCAGGAGTGTCTGGTTGTCCTCGACGTGCCAGTCCTCGGTGATCCGGTCGCCCCCGGCGTGCTGGATGTCGATCGCGTTGAACTCGACCCGCTGGCCCCGCCCCCGGACGCCCTCGAAGGTGCCGGTGAAGTGGCCCCGGAAGACCAGCCGGGCGGTGATCCGGTCCCCCGTCACCAGGACGTCGGAGAGCTCGCAGGTGAGGTCGGGCACCGCCGCCCGGAAGGCCGCCGAGGCGGCGGCGGGTCCGGCGGGCCCCTGCGGGCGGCCGTCCGGCAGGGTGTTGTCCCGGAACGACGGGCTGATCGCGGCGTCCAGGTACTGCTGCCGGCCGGTGTTCCAGAACGTGTAGAGCTGCTGGGCCAGGTGGACCAGCCGGGTGGCCCGGCGTTCGCCGATCGTGCGGTCGACGGTGAGCGTGCCGGGCCGGACGAGGTCGGGCGAGCGGTCGACCAGCCGCTGCGGCCAGGCCCGCGGGGTGTCCCGGTGCCCACCGCCGCGGGACTGCGCGGCCGCGGTGGTGCCGCCCACCAGGCAGGCCGCCACCGCGAGGGCCACGGTGCCGCGGGCCAGACGGCCCCGGGGCGGAGTCCGGTGCAGGACCCGGCGCCGGCCCTGGCCACTGCCACGCCCTGGTGCCCGCTGCGGAATAGCCACCGGGAGCCCGGAGGCCGTCGGAGTCGTGTGCGTCATCGGAGGTCCTCCCGTCAGGCCAGCCGGCCGCCGCCGTCGACGTGCAGCACCGTGCCCGTGACGTACGGGTTGTCGACTGCGTAGAGGACGGCCTTGACCAGGTCGTCGGGGGTGCCGACGCGGCGGGCCGGGTTGCGCTCGGCGACGCCGCGCAGGAACGCGGCCTTGCCGGAGCCAAGCCCGTCCCAGGAGCCGGTGTCGACGATGCCGGGCGAGACGGCGTTGACCCGGACCGGGGCGATCTCGACCGCGAGCGCCTGGACGAGGAAGGCCAGCGCGCCGTTGGCGGTGGCCATCACCGTCCGCTCCGGCGCCGGGCGCCAGGCGGCCACGCCGGAGAAGAAGGTGAACGAGCCGTCGTCGGCGGCCTGCGGTGCCAGGTGCTTGGCGAGCAGCAGCGGGCCGATCACCTTGGCCGCGAACGCCCGCTGCACGTCGGCGAGTTCGAGGTCCTTCAGGGGGCCGTTGGCGGGCATCGCGGCGGTCGAGACCAGGTGGTCGAAGCCGCCGGCCCGCCGGGCGAGGGCGGCGATCGACGCCTCGTCCGCGAGGTCGACCGGCACCACCTCGGACGGCCCGGACAGCTCACCGGCCGTCCACTCCAGCTTGCGGGGGTCGGGCCCGGCCAGCACCAGCTCGGCGCCGGCCGCCGAGGCGGTCACGGCGAGCAGGCGGCCGGTGCGCGAACCGGCGCCCACCACGATCAGGCGCTTCCCTTCGAGGGCGGCGAGCGCGGGCCGCGGGGTCGGGGCCTGCGCGGACGTCGGGGACTGCGCGGACGTCGAGGACACGGGGTACTCCTTCGGGGGTCTTCGGGTACGGGCGCGGGAACGGGGACGGAAGGTCCCCGGGCCGGGCGTCTCGCCCGGCGGCCACCCCTTGACCCTCCCCCGACTAGTACTCATGCGTCCAAGGCATGTAGTCGATGCCATCGATAAAATCCGCTCATGACAACGCTGCGGCAGCTCGAGTACCTGGTCACCGTCGTCGACACCGGCTCCTTCACGCGCGCCGCCGAACAGCTGCACGTGACCCAGCCGGCGCTGTCCCACCAGGTGCGCGCGCTGGAGAAGGCCGTCGGCGGTCCGCTGCTCGAACGGCTCCCCCGCGCGGTGCGCCTCACCCCACTGGGCCGGGCCGTCCTCCCGCACGCCCGCGCGGCGCTCGCCGAGACCGACCGGCTGCACGCGGCCGCGCGCCGCGCCGGCGGGCTGGACGAGGGCGAACTGGAGGTCGCCACCGTCCACTCGGTCAGCCTCGGCATCCTGCCGCCCGTCCTGCGGACCTGGCGGGCGAGGCACCCCGGCGTGCGGATCCGGCTGCGCGAGTACCCGCACGCCGACCGGCTCCAGGAGGCGATGGCGGCGGGCCGGGCCGACCTGGCCGTCGGGCCGGTACCGGCGGGGTGGGAGGGCCCGATCCGCGAGCTCGGCGTGGAGGAGTTCGTCCTGGTGCTCCCCTCCGACGACCCGCTCGCCGGGCGCCCGGAACAGCCGCTGCCGCTCGGCGCACTGGCCGACCGCGCCTGGGTGCACTACGCCCCCGGCCACGGCCTGGCCGATCTGCTCGACCAGGTCTGCGCCCGGGCCGGTTTCACCCCGCGGGCCGCCGTGCGCACCGAACAGACCTCCGCCGCGCCGCTGTTGGCCGCGGCGGGCCTCGGACCGGCCCTGGTGCCGGCCAACCTCGTCCCGGACCGCTTCGACGCCGCCGTGCTGCTGCCCGACCCCCTGGTGCACCGCACCCTCGCGGCCTACACCCGCACCCGCCCCGACCCGGCCACCACCGCCTTCACCGACCTGCTCGCCCGCCAGGCCTGCGTCACCCCCGAACGCTTCCGGCCGTCCTGACACCGGCCGGTCCCACCGGGACACCGAGCTCCGCCACCGATCCGCCCCGCCCACCCCCGACCCGACCCGATCCGACCGAATCCGACCAGACCTGTCCGAATCCGACTGAACCAATCGCCCCCGTCCGCGCGTTCCTCCCGGTATGAGGAGGTTCATGAAGAGGCTCGGCGCACCCCGGTCCCGGCGGATCCGCTACGGCGCACCCGCCCTGGTCGTGGTCGCGGCGGTGACCGCCGGTCTGCTGTGGTGGCACCCGTGGGCCCAGGACACCCGGCAGAAGCCGATGCGGTTCACGACGGCCACCGGCGGCACGGCCCGCATCGGTACGGGCGAGCACCTGTACCGCTACAAGGTCCGCGCGGAGGACGGCCTCCCGGAGAAGCCCGGGCAGTTCGCCGCCGAGGTGGACGCCGTCCTCGGGGACGTCCGGCGCGGCTGGGCGGCCGGCGGCGAGGCCTCGTTCCAGCGGGTGGCCGCGGACCCGGTGGACTTCACCGTCTACCTGGCCACCCCGGCGACCACCGACCGGATCTGCGGCCAGTACGGCCTGGACACCGGTGGCACGGTGAACTGCGGGGTGGGGCACCAGGTCGTCATCAACGTCAAGCGCTGGCGGGAGCTGTCGGAGTTCTACGTCGGCAAGCCCGCGCTCTACCACGCGCTCGCCGTCAACCACGAGGTCGGCCACGTCATCGGGTACGGGCACGTCGACTGCCCCGGCGAGGGCCAGCCGGCGCCGGTGATGATGCAGCAGATCAAGGGCCTGCACGGCTGTGTGCCCAACGGCTGGCCGTACTCCGACACCGGCACCCTGCTCTCCGGGCCGGCCCTCCCGGCCCCGAGCGCCGCGCCCTGACGGCCACGCGCCGACGGCCACGCTCCCCGACGGAACGGATCACAGGACGACCACAGGGCGACCGGCCACGCCCCGGCGGCCGGCCCGTCGTGCCGAAACCCGCATAATTCTGGTCGTACCTGTGATCGCGCCCGTGGAGGAACAGCGTTGAGCGGCATGCCCGACGGAGAGAGCCTGGACTACCCGCTGCTGCTGGAGGCAGCCTCCGCGGCCGCGCACGCCACCGCCGGGCAGGGCCGCGTCGCCGACTACATCCCGGCTCTCGCCACCGTGGAGCCGGACGCCTTCGGCATGGCGGTGGCGACCGTCGACGGCGAGCTGTACGGGACCGGGGACTGGGAGCGGCCGTTCTCGGTCCAGAGCGTGTCCAAGCTGTTCACCCTCGCGCTGGCCATGGCGCACGGCGGCGACACCGTCTGGACCGGCGTGGGCCGCGAACCCTCCGGCAACCCGTTCAACTCCCTGGTGCAGCTGGAGACCGAGCACGGCATCCCGCGCAACCCGTTCATCAACGCGGGGGCCCTGGTCGTCACCGACCGTCTGCAGAGCATGACGGGCGACGCCGCCGGGGCCGTCCGCGACTTCCTGCGCCGGGAGTCCGGCAACCCGCTGATCGACACCGACCCGGTGGTGGCGGCCTCCGAGGCCGAGCACGGCCACCGCAACGCCGCGCTGGCCCACTTCATCGCCAGCCACGGCAACCTGGAGAACCCGGTCGAGACCGTCCTCGACCACTACTACGCGCACTGCGCGGTCACCGCCAGCTGCCGCGACCTGGTCCTCGCCGGCTCCTTCCTGGCCCGCTACGGGGTGCGCGCCGACGGCACCCGGCTGATGTCGCGCAGCGAGGCCAAGCGGGTCAACGCCGTGCTGCTGACCTGCGGCACCTACGACGCGGCGGGCGAGTTCGCCTTCCGGGTCGGCCTGCCCGGCAAGAGCGGCGTGGGCGGCGGCGTGCTCGCGATACTCCCTGGGCGGGCCGCGGTCTGCGCGTGGGGCCCTCGGCTGGACCAGGCCGGCAACTCGGTGGCCGCGGTCACCGCCCTCGACACCCTGACCACCCTCTCCGGCTGCTCGGTGTTCTGACCCACGGCAGGCCCCTGCCGACCCGGGACCCAACGGAGGCCGGACGCTCCGCCGGCCGACCACCACCGCAACTTCTCACGCCCGTCGGCCGGTTGACCACCGGCCGACGGGCAGTCCGTGGCATGCTCCAGGCGGGGGCCCGATCGTCGTCACGAGGAGTCCGAGAGGAATTGGGGGGAACCGTCCGATGCGTACCGCGTTAGCAGCCCTGCTGGGTCTGGCCGGAGCGGCGGGGCTGGTGCTCAGCTCTTTCCAGCCCTGGTACGGGAAGAGCGATCCGAGGTCGGTGCCGGTGGCCGACCTGTTCCGGGGGATGTCCCCCACGCGCACCACCTCGACCGCGATGTCGATGTTCCTGCTCCTGGCCCTCGCCGCCGGGATCGCGGTGGTCGCCCTGCTGGTGCGGTCCCGGCCCGGGCTGCTGCTGGCCTGCGTGGTCGGGGTGGTCACCGGTGTGCTGTGGGTGTACCAGAAGGGCCGCGAGCTGTCGCCGGTCTCGCTGGACGTCACCGACCTGGACAACGGCTTCTGGAACGCCTGCGGAGGCGCCCTGGCGATCCTGCTCGCGGTGGCCCTGCTGCCGCCCAAGCGGGTCTGAGGGCGGGCGCCGGGCCGCGCCCGGCCCGTAGCTCCCGGGGCCCGGCCGTCCGTGCGACAGCCGGGCCCCGGGAGCGCCGGGGCGGACGGGACCGGCAGGCCCGGCCCGGTCGACCCGGGCCGGGCCGGTCCGGAACGACTACTCGACGGTCACGCTCTTCGCCAGGTTGCGCGGCTTGTCGACGTCGCGGCCCAGCGCCACCGCGGCGTGGTACGCGAGCAGCTGGAGCGGGATGTTCAGGAGCAGCGGGTCGAGTTCGGGCTCGCTCTTGGGGACCAGGATGCAGTGGTCGGCGAGCTTCTCCTCGGGCCTGCGGTGGGCGACGGCGATGACCCGGCCGGAGCGGGCCTTGATCTCGCCGAGGGTGGTGAGGTTCTTGTCGAGCAGCTCGTCGTCCGGGACGAGGGCGACGGTGGGCAGCTCGGGGCTGATCAGCGCCAGCGGGCCGTGCTTCAGCTCGCTCGCCGGGTACGCCTCGGCGTGCACGTAGGAGATCTCCTTGAGCTTCTGCGCGCCCTCCCGGGCGACCGGGTAGCCGCGGACGCGCCCGATGAACATCATGCCGGTGGACCCGGCGTACTCGGCGGCGAGCTCGGCGATCTTCCCGCTCTGGTCGAGCACCTCGCGGATCTGGTCGGGCAGCGCGTTCAGGGCGGAGACGATCCGCCGGCCGTCGGCGGGCGAGAGGTCGTGGATGCGTCCGAAGTGCAGCGCGAGCAGCGCGAAGGCGACCACGGTGGAGGTGAAGGCCTTGGTGGAGGCGACCGAGATCTCCGGCCCGGCGTGCAGGTAGATGCCGCCGTCGCACTCGCGGGCGATGGCGCTGCCCACGGTGTTGACGACGCCGAGGACCCGGCCGCCCTTGCGCTTGACCTCCTGGACGGCGGCCAGCGTGTCGTAGGTCTCCCCGGACTGGCTGACCGCGATGTAGAGGGTGTCCGCCTCGATCACCGGGTTGCGGTAGCGGAACTCGGAGGCGGGCTCGCTGTGCGCGGGGATCCTGGCGAGCTCCTCGATCAGCTGGGCGCCCATCTCGCCGGCGTAGTAGGCGGATCCGCAGCCGAGGATCTTGACCCGGCGGATCTCGCGCAGCTCGCGGGCGTCCAGGTTGAGGCCGCCCAGGTGGGCGGTGGCGAAGCGCTCGTCGAGGCGGCCGCTGAGGGTGCGCTCGACGGAGCCGGGCTGCTCGTGGATCTCCTTGAGCAGGAAGTGCTCGTACCCGCCGGTGTCGTAGGAGTCGATCTCCCAGTCCACGGTGGAGGGCTGGCGGTGCGTGGTGCGGGCGTCGGAGGTGAAGGTGCGGAAGCCGTCGGCGCGGACGGTGGCCAGCTCGCCGTCCTCCAGGTGGACGACCTGGCGGGTGTAGCGGACGAGCGCGGAGACGTCGGAGGCGGCGAACATCTCCTTCTCGCCGATGCCCAGCACGATCGGGCTGCCGTTACGGGCGACCACGATCCGGTCCGGCTGCTCGGCGTCGAGGACGGCGATGCCGTAGGTGCCGACCACCCGGCCGAGGGCGGCGCGGACGGCGTCCTCCAGCTCGACGCCCTCGGTGACGTGCGCGGCGATCAGGTGCGAGAGCACCTCGGTGTCGGTCTCGGAGCGGAAGACCGCGCCGTCCGCGGCGAGCTTGGCGCGCAGCTCGTCGGCGTTCTCGATGATGCCGTTGTGGACGACGGCGATCCGCTCGGCGTTGTCCAGGTGGGGGTGGGCGTTGGCGTCGCTCGGCACGCCGTGGGTGGCCCAGCGGGTGTGGCCGATGCCGGTGCCGCCCTTGAACCGGGCGGGGACGGCGGCGGCGAGGTCGGCGACCCGGCCCTTGACCTTGCGGACCTTCAGGCCGCCGGTGCGCCCGGTGACGGCGACGCCGGCCGAGTCGTAGCCGCGGTACTCCAGGCGGGCCAGGCCCTCCAGCAGGAAGGGGGTCGCGTCCTTGGGGCCGATGTAGGCCACGATTCCGCACATGCGTGGGCTCCTCTTCTGAAGGCGGGAAGGCACTTGGCGATACAGCAATACGGCGATACGTCGATACGGCGGTGGAGCGGTAGGCGGTGAAGCAGCGGGGCGGCGCGGCCGGGGCGCCTGGGCGCCCGCTCGGCGACGGCGCTCAGCCGTAGACGATCCGGCGCAGCTGGCGGGCCGAGAGCTCCGGTGCCGCGACGCGGCGGGCGGGCAGCTCCTCGGCGAGCCGGGCGAAGATCCGTTCGTTGGTCAGTCCGCGTGCCTGGAGCTCGCCGTGGCGGCGGCGGACGTACTCCTCGGTGGTCTCGGAGAAGTAGGCCAGCACCTCGGCCACGATCCGCGCCGCCTCCCGGGGCCCGAGCGGGCTGGTCCGGGTGAGGTGGGCGAGGAGGTCCTCGTGAGGGTGGGGTGAGCTCGACACGAGTGAGGAGCCTAGGCCGCGCCGGTCGGGGAGGACAAAGATCCTGCCCGAATTCGGGCAGACATTACGACTTTCAGCTCAAGAGATCAGCCGATCGGCCCCCAGCGGGCACCCTCGCCCCTCCCCTCCCCTCCCTGCCGCACCTTTCCGTCGCACCCTTGTAGCCGCACCTGGCCGTCACGTAGCGTGACACCCTGAGTACGCAGCGGAAGACCGGAGGCTTGCTGATGTGCGGGATCACCGGATGGGTCGCGTTCGACCGCGACCTCACCGCCGAACGGGACGTCCTCGACGCGATGACGGCCACCCAGCTCTGCCGCGGCCCGGACGCCGGCGCCGTCCGCCTCGAACGGCACGCCGCGCTCGGCCACCGCCGCCTCGCGGTCATCGACCCCGGGGGCGGCACCCAGCCGATGGCCGTCGAACGGGACGGCCGGCTGCTGGCCGCGCTCACCTACAACGGCGAGGTCTACAACCACCGCGAGCTGCGCGCGGAACTGGCGGCGGCCGGGCACCGCTTCCGCACCCGCAGCGACACCGAGGTGGTGCTGCACGCCTACCTCGAGTGGGGCGAGGGCCTGGCCGAGCGGCTGAACGGCATGTTCGCCCTCGCCGTCTGGGACGCCCGCACCGAGGAGCTGCTGCTGGTCCGCGACCGGATGGGCGTCAAGCCGCTGCACTACCACGCCACCGCCGACGGCGTGGTCTTCGGCTCCGAGGTCAAGGCCCTGCTCGCCCACCCCGCCGTCCGCCCGGTCGTCGACCTGGACGGGCTGCGCGAACTCCTCGCCCTCACCCGCACCCCCGGCCTCACCCCCTACCGGGGGATCGCCGAGGTCCCGCCCGGGCACCTGCTGCGGGTGGGCCGCGCGGGCGTCACGACCCGCCGCTACTGGGCGCTCGAGGCACGCGAGCACGCCCACGGCCTGGAGGCCACCGTCACCACCGTCCGGGCCCTGCTGGAGGACGTCGTCCACCGTCAGCTCGACTCCGACGTCCCGCTCTGCTCCCTCCTCTCCGGCGGCCTGGACTCCAGCGCCGTCACCGCGCTCGCCGCCCGGGAGCTGCGGGCCGCGGGCGCCGGCCCGCTGCGCTCCTTCTCGGTCGACTTCGCCGGACAGGGCGCGGACTTCCACGCCGACGAGACCCGCACGACGCCGGACGGCCCCTACGCCCGGCTGCTCGCCCGGCACGTCGGCGCCGACCACCGGGTGATCGAGCTGGCGCCCGCCGAGCTCACCGACCTCGCCCAGCGCTCCGCCGTGCTGCGCGCCCGCGACCTGCCCGGCGGCGTCGGGGACATGGACGTCTCGCTGCTGCTGCTGTTCCGCGGCGTGCGCCGGCACTCGACCGTCGCGCTGTCCGGCGAGTCCGCGGACGAGCTGTTCGGCGGCTACCGCTGGTTCCACGACCCGCGGGCGATCGCCGCCGAGGACTTCCCCTGGGCCTCCGCGGTCAACGCCATCGGCGGCCCGGGCGCCGGCCCCCGCGAGCAGCTACTCGACGCCGACCTGCTCCGCAAGCTCGACCTGCCGGGCTACCGCCGCGCCCGCTACCGCGAGGCGATCGCCGAGGTGCCCCACCTGCCGGCGGCCGACCCTCGGGAACGCCGGATGCGGGAGATCTCGTACCTCAACCTCACCCGCTTCCTCCGCATCCTGCTGGACCGCAAGGACCGGATGAGCATGGCCAACGGACTGGAGGTGCGGGTCCCGTTCTGCGACCACCGGCTGGTCCAGTACGTCTTCAACACGCCGTGGGCGATGAAGCACTTCGACGGCCGGGAGAAGAGCCTGCTGCGCGCCGCCGTCCGGGACCTGCTGCCGCCCGAGATCGCCGACCGGGCCAAGAGCCCCTACCCCGTCACCACCGACCCGCACTACCCGGCGCTGCTGCGCTCCGAACTGGCCCGGCTCGCCGCCGCGCGCACCTCCCCCGTGCTCGGCCTGCTGGACCGCAGGCGGCTGGCGGACGCGTTCGCCCCGGACACCGACCCGCAGTCCGTCCGGCTCGCCGTCGACCTGGCGCTCGACCTGGACGCCTGGCTGACGCAGTACCGGGTGACGCTGGACCTCTGAGGCCCGTCCGCCCGCCGGAGCCGCCCCCGCGCACGGGCCGGCGGCGCCGGCGGCCCAGCGGCTGCACCGTCCGGGTGATCATCGGGAACCATCCCGCCGCACCCGGGCGTCGGACCGTGCGATAGCGTCGCCGACACCTCCCGAATGGCGGGCGAAAACGCGGATTCCCGCCACCGTGCCGTCAGGATGGGAGCGAACCGTCCACCTCGATCCGCCGGGGGATCCCGTCATGCAGCCGCGAGTATTCGCGATTCTCACCGCCCTGCTCCTGGGCGTCCTGGGCCTCGGGTCGGTGGCCGTCACCGACTGGACGCCCGCGACGGCCACCGCGGCGACGGCCCAGGCCGCCCCCGGCACCACCCCCGGCACCGCGCCGCCGGCCGGCACCCCGGCCGCGAGCGCCACCCCGACCGGCGACCCGGCCGTGTGGACCCGCTCGACGCTGCGCAACAAGCTGATGGCCGAGATGGACGCCACCGACCCCGGCGTCGCGCTGGCCGACCTCGACAAGATCACCAAGGAGAAGCCGTACACGGTGCGCTTCTGCCACCCGATCGCGCACGAGCTCGGCCACGCGGCGGTCAAGCGCTTCAACGCCGACTTCCAGAAGGTCATCTCCTTCCCGCACGAGACCTGCGCGGCCGGCTACCTGCACGGCGCCGTCGAGGAGATGCTCAACGCCTCCGCCCAGCCCGAGGTGGACCTGCTCAAGCTCTGCGCGCCGAAGAACACCGGCCCGTGCATCCACGGCGTCGGCCACGGCACCATGTTCGTCGCCAAGCAGGACGTCGCCAAGGCGCGCGACCTGTGCAACAAGTTCCCCACCGACCAGAACCGGATCCGCTGCTCCGAGGGCCTGTTCATGCAGCTCTTCGGCCCGGACGAGGAGGACGAGAAGGCCAAGGCGAACCTGCCCGCCGACAAGCTCGCCCAGGACCCGCTGTACCCCTGCAAGGACCAGCCGTCCCTGTTCCAGTCCGCGTGCTTCTTCTACGCCCCGACCTTCTACCTCTCCTCGCACGACTACCCGAACCACCCCGAGGTCTACGCCGACGCCCTCAAGTGGTGCCTCAACGGCAAGGCCAGCGGCGGGGCGGTGGACTGCAGCCGCGGCGTCGGCTCGCGCACCATGAAGTACAACCTGGACCGCGAGGACTGGGCCGCCCAGCAGTGCGCGACCGCCGCCGACGGCTGGCAGCGCAAGGCCTGCGCCGAGGGCCTGGTCAGCTACTACACGGTCAACTACACGGACGGCGGCGCGGCCGGCCGGCTCTGCTCCAAGATCACCAACAAGGAGATGCAGGGCTACTGCCGCTCCGCGAGCGGTCTCTCCGCCTCCCTGGACTGACCGGCCCCCAGGGCGACCGGCTCCGTCCACCCGCTCGCACGCCCCCGTCCCACCGCGTCCCACCCACCGGGCCCGCGCCACACGGCGCGGGCCCGTTCCGTAGGATCGGCCGCTCAGGGTGCGCCGAGGACGCCGCGCCTCCCCCCACCCCTGGAGAGCCGCCGCCATGACCACCGAGGACCCCCGCGCCGGGCTCCGGCCCGGGTCCGGCCCCGAGCCCCGCACCGAGCCCCGCACCGAGCCCCGCGCCGAGTCCGGCAGCGCCGCCCACGCCGAGTTCCGCGGCGCCGCCCACGCCGCCGCCGACCTGGTCTCCGACTACCTCGCCGGACTGCCCGCCCGCCCGGTCTGGCAGCCGATGGACGACGCCGCCCGCACCGCCCTGCTGGACGCGCCGCTGCCCGCCGACGGCCGCCCGCTCGCCGAGCTCCTCGCCGCCATCGACCGGGACGTCCTCCCCCACCCGATGGGCAACGGCAACCCGCGCTTCTTCGGCTGGGTCAACTCCGCCCCCGCCCCCGCCGGAGTACTCGCCACCCTCGCCGCCGCCGCCATGAACCCCAGCTCGGCCGGCGGCGACCACGCCGACGTCCACCTGGAACGCGCCGTGGTCCGCTGGATCGCCGAACTGGCCGGCTTCCCGCACCCGCCGGGCGGCGGACTGCTCACCTCCGGCACCTCGATGGCGACCATCGTCTGCCTCGCCGCCGCCCGCAACCGGGCCGCCCGCCGCGCCGGGTGGGACGTCCGCGAGGACGGCCTGGCCGGCCTGCCGCCACTGGTCGGCTACGTCACCGGCGAGACCCACTCCTGCGTCCGCAAGGCCGCCGAACTCCTCGGCCTCGGCAGCCGGCACCTGCGCACCGTCCCCACCGGCCCGGACGGCCTCCTCGACCCGGCCGAGCTGCGCGCCGCCGTCGACCGCGACCGGGCCGCCGGACTGCTCCCCTTCCTGGTCGTCGCCTCGGCGGGCACCGTGGGCACCGGTGCCGTCGACGCGTTCGGCCCGCTCGCCGACCTCTGCGCCGAGCAGCAGCTCTGGCTGCACGTCGACGGCGCCTACGGGGCCTTCGGGCGGCTCGACCCCGCGATCGCCCATCGCTACGCCGGCCTCGAACGCGCCGACTCCCTCGCCCTCGACCCGCACAAGTGGCTGGGCGTCCCGGTCGACTGCGGCTGCGCCCTGGTCCGCGACCCCGAGGAGCTGCGCGCCACCTTCAGCCTCGTCCCCTCCTACCTGCGCGACGAGGCCGCCGGCGCGCTCGGCTGGTTCTCCGAGTACGGCACCGAGCAGACCCGCCCGTTCCGCGCCCTCAAGGTCTGGGCCACCATCGCCCACAAGGGCCGCAGCGGCCTCGCCCGCGACATCGCCCGCTGCACCTCGCTGGCCCGCCGGCTCGGCGAACTGGTCGAGGCCGACGGGCAGTCGGAGCTGCTGGCCGAGGTGCAGACCTCCATCGTGGCCTTCCGGCACCGCCCGGCCGGCCTGGGCGAGGAAGCGCTCGACGCGCTGAACCGCGAGCTCCCGGCCGCCGTCCAGCGGCGCGGCCGGGTGTTCGTCACCGGGGCGCGGCTGGACGGGCGGGAGGTGCTCCGCGCCTGCCTGCTCAACGCCGACACCACCGAGGCCGACCTGCACCTGCTGCTCGCCGAGGTCGCCGCCGCGGCCGCGGACCTCCGACCGTAACGCGCGCCCGGAGACCGTAACCGCCGGGTCACGGGGGGTGCGCGGTCGGGAAACACCCGTTGGGCACCGTGGTGCCATGGAGCACACGGAGCACCAGACGACCCGGCCCGCACCCGACCTCCCCCGCGCCCCGCAGCGCGGCGCCCGCACCCACCGCTGGCGCCGCGACACCGTCGAGCTCGCGGCCGTCTTCGTCTCGGTCACCGCGGCCGACCTGGTCGCCAAGATCGTCGTCAGCGGCCCCGACGGCCCGGTGGTCCTCGCCACCTCCGCCCTCGCCCTGCTCGGCACCGCCCTCTTCCACGCCTGGTGGTCCCACCGGCACCACCTCCACGGCCCCCCGCCGCCGACCGCCCTGTGGCGGGTGCGCACCACCGGACGCAGCACCCCCACCGACCTCGCCCGCGTCCACACCGCCCTGGCCGGGCGGCAGGTCACGCTGCTCTCCCTGCAGCCCCACCCGCTCCCCCACACCACCGTCGACGAGCTCTACCTCCGCGCCCCGCACACCCTCACCCCCGCCGACCTCACCAGCCTCCTGGCCACCGGTCAGCCGCTCCTGGACACGCCGACCCGCATCGGCTGAGCACCCCGGCGCCCTCCCGGATCAGCGCGGGGACGGCGCCGGCACGAGGCGGTAGGCGGGCAGGCCCCGGCGGCGGACCAGGAACTCGGCGACCACCAGGTTGGGCAGCCAGCACAGGAACGGCAGCGCCGCGTAGGCGTTGTCGAAGGCCCGGTCGCCGTCGAGGTCACCGCCGGCGGTGAGCAGCTGGAGCACGATCAGCACGCCCAGCCACACCCGCAGGGTGACGGCGGCGTAGGTGAGGGCGAAGCTGCGGATCATCCAGGCCCGGTGGCCCGCCAGGTCGCCCGCGCGGACGGCCCGGTAGCCGCGCCAGGTGGTCCAGGCCCAGAGCAGCGCGAGGGTGCCGAACCCGAAGAAGCCGTCGAAGGCGATCGAGCTGACGAAGGACATCACGAACGCGGCCGCCGCCCCGACGCCCACCCCCAGCACGTACACCCGGCCGGTCCACCGGTGCACCCGCGGTGCTCTTCGGCGCAGCGCGGCGGAGAACTGGAACGGGCCGACCAGCAGGGCCAGCGAGGCCGTCACGACGTGGACGTAGAAGACGACCTGCACGGCGTACGGGCGGTCGGCGTAGGCGGCGGACACCCCGCCGTCCGACGCGGAGATCGGCAGACTGGCCTGGGCGTAGCTCGCCAGGACCGCACCGACGATGGCGAGCGACGTCAGCAGGACGACGACCCAGCGGACCCGCCCGCCGCGTCCGGTCCGTGCGGTGCCGGTCGGTTCGGTGCCGGTCGGCCCGGCCCCGGCGATGGTGCTGGTCATCCGGTGACCCGCTCTCTGCTCGGTGGGAGGCGTTCGGGCGGCCGGGCGCGACGGCACGCGCCCGGCCGCACCGGAGGCGCGGACCCGCCCGCGCCCCGCCAGTCTGGCCGGGCTCGGCCGCCCACCCCATGGAGCAAGCAAGCCCCCACCCCGGTAGGGGGGTTACCCCCATGGCTGGCCCGTAGCCCGGGGTACCGCCGCCGTCGCGGTCCGCGAGGTGGCGAGGCGTCACCGAACACCCCGTCACGGGTGGTTGACACCTGCTCCGGCCGCGGGAGGGGACCGGCCGTGACGGTCCGGAAGGTTCGTTACGCAGCCGATGGGCGGCTGTGACACGACCGGCCGGGGACCGCGACACGGGCCTCCTACCGTCACTGACGACGCGCCGGCCAGCAGGGCCGGACGGCGTTCGTGACGAAGGAGAGACCCCGTATGAGCAGGAGCCGTACCGACCGTTCGCCCGTCCGCCGCGTGCTGGCGGTCTGCGCCCTCACCGGAGGCGCGCTGCTGACCGCCGTGACCGGCGGCCAGGCCTGGGCCGACGGGTCCGGGGCCGCCCCCGCACCGGCCGCCAAGGCCGCCACCGCCCAGGAGGCCGGCTCGGGCACCGGGGCCGCCCCCGCACCGGCCGCCAAGCCCGCCGCCGTCCAGGACGCCAAGCCCTCGGCCGGGTCCGGCGCCGTGCCGACCGCGACGCCCAGCCCCCTGCCGCCCCGCGCGGCCCAGCCCTCCGCCGCCCCGGCGGTCGTCGGCCGGGAGAGCGCCACCCCCTCGCCCGCGCCGAAGCCCGCCGAGGGCGGCGGCCAGCCCCAGGTCAAGGACGTGCCCAAGGGTGCCGCCCAGGCCGGTGACGGGTCCACCGCCACCGACCACAGCGGTCTCGCGCTGGCGGGCGGCGGAGCCGTCGCAGCGGTCGGCGCCGGGGCCCTGGGCTTCGCCGTCCTGCGCCGCCGCTCCGGTGCGCGCGGCTGACACCGGCCCCGACCCCGCCGGGCACCCCGGTGCCGCCGCCCCGCCCCTGACCGGGTGGGGCGGCGGCGCCGGGGCCCCGGTGGCGGACGGGCGATCCGAGAGCACGCCCGGCACCGGCCGGGCCTCCCGCCGCGGGCTCCCGCGCACCGGCGCCCACCGCCGGGCCCGTCCCGGTGCGCCCGGACCGGGCCCGCTGCGCCGGACGGCCTTCGGCGCCGCCGGCCTGGCCTGTCTGGTGCTCGGCACCGCACTGGCGGTGTCCGGCCGGAGCACCCCGGTGGTCCGGGTCGAGCCCTCGGTGCACGGCCGTGCGGACGGCCCGGCCACCGGGACCGCCCCCTCCGGCGGCCCGGTCGCGGGCACCGGGGCGACGGGCGGCAGCGCGGCGGATACCGGGGCGACCACTCCGCCTCCCGCGCCGAAGCCGTTCGCGGCCTCGGTGCCGACCCGCCTGCTGATCCCCTCCGCCGGGGTGGACGCCCCGGTGACGGGCCTGGGCCTGAACCCGGACGGGACGGTCGAGGTGCCCGCCGCCGACCGGGCCGGGGAGGTCGGCTGGTACCGCAACGGCCCGACGCCCGGGGAGACCGGCCCCGCCGTCCTCATCGGGCACTACGACACGGCGCACGGCCCCGCGGTCTTCCAGCGGGTGCCGAAGCTGCGGCCCGGCGACCTGATCCAGGTCCGGCGGGCCGACGGCGGCACCGTCGGGTTCCGGGTCCGCGAGCTGCTGCAGGCCGCCAAGGACCGCTTCCCGACCGAGACGGTCTACGGCGACACGCCCGCCCCCGCGCTCCGGCTGATCACCTGCGGCGGGCGGATCGGCACGGACGGCCACTGGACGGACAACATCATCGTCCTGGCCGACCTCGCCACCGAGGCCGGCTGACCCCGGGCCGCCCCGGGCCGCCCCCGGACCGGGCCCGACCGCCCGCAGCACGGCGGACCGGAGCCGAGCGGACCGGAGCAGGGCGGACCGGACCGCCACCGGCCGGCGCGTGACCGGGCCCGCCCACCGCGGCCGCCCCGGCGGGAACCGCCGACCGCCGTCCGCACGACCTACCACCGGGACCGGCCGGGGACGAACCGGCGCATCGCCGCAGACCAGGAGGACGGACACCGACCGTGGCAGCAGCAACCCCACCCCGCCGCCGGCGCGTCGCCGTACCGGCGGCGGCCCTGGCCGCCCTGGCCGTCCTCGTGGCGCTCGCGGTCCTGGCCGCCGGCCGGGTCACCCCCGGCGGGCTGCACGACGACGGCGCGGCCGCCCCGGTGACACCACCGCCGCGGCCGCAGCCGCTCTGGCCCGACCTGGCGGCCTCCCCGCCCCCGATCGCCCCCGCCGACGGCGCCGACCCCGCCACCCAGGCGCCGCCGCAGCCCGTCCCCGACGTGACCGTCCCGGGGCGCGACATCACCGCCGTCGACGTCCGCGCCGTCCTCGCCAAGGACCCCGCACTGGGGCCGGAGGAGCGCCACGCCCTCGACTCCTGCCCCGGCTGCGAGGTCCGCGCACCCGAGTTCCGCGACCTCACCGGGGACGGCCGACCCGAGCTCGTCGCCGCCGTGGCCACCACCGGGCCGGTCGTGCTGCACGTCTACACCCTCGCCGACGACCGCCTGCTGCCCGTGCTGCGGGCCGAGCTGGTGCGCGGGTTCAGCGCCGCGACGGTCGGATCCGACCTGTGGCTGTACGAGCCGACCACCGTGTTCCTGCGGACCAGCAGCCACTACGGCTGGAACGGAACCCGCCTCGCCCTGCTGGAACGGAAGATCGAGGGCATCGGCCCCGTCCCCGAGCCCACCACCGACGGCGGGAACGGCACCGGCCGGCCGGCCGCCGGCTCCGGCGCCGAGCCCGCGCCCGCGCCCGCGCCCGCCGTCACCCCCAGCTCCGGCCGCGGGCAGGCGCCGTCGCGGCCCAAGTCCACCGCCCCCGACGTCGCTCCCCCCACCGCCACACCGTCCCCGCTGGCGGGCGCCGCCCCCGCGACCGCCCGCCCGGCCCCCGTTCCCTCGGAAGCGAAGCGATGAACCCCGCAGCCGCCCCCGCCCACCCGCACATCCTGCTCGTCGAGGACGACGAGGTGATCCGGGAGGCCACCCGGATGGCCCTGGAGCGCTACGGCTTCCCGGTCACCACGGCCGCGGACGGCCTGGAGGGCCTGGAGGCCTTCCACGCCGTCCACCCCGACCTGCTCCTGCTGGACGTCATGCTGCCGCTCCTCGACGGGGTCGGGCTCTGCCGCCGGATCCGCGAGGAGAGCCAGCTGCCGATCCTGATGATGTCGGCCCGCACCGACCCGGTCGACGTGGTCTCCGGTCTGGAGGCCGGCGCGGACGACTACGTCGTCAAGCCCTTCGAGAGCGCCGTGCTGGTCGCCCGGATCCGCACCGTGCTCCGCCGGGTCCGGGTGGTGCCCGCCGCCGACACGCCTCCGCCCGCGGCGCAGGACGGACCGGCCGGACCGGCTGCGGTGCCCGTCGCGATCACACCGGTTGCACCGGTCGAGACGGCCGCACCGCCGGCCCCCGGCGGCACCCCGCAGGTCGCGCCGCCGGTCGCACCCCCGTCCGCCGTGCGCAGCTTCGACGGCATGCAGGTGGACACCGACAGCATGGAGGTCCGGGTCGACGGCCGGCTCGTCCCGCTCACCCCGACCGAACTGCGGCTGCTGCTGGAGTTCACCGCCGCGCCCGGCATCGTGCTGGAGCGCTCCACCCTGCTGGAACGCGTCTGGGACTACGACTGGGGCGCCGACACCCGGGTCGTCGACGTCCACGTGCAGCGGCTGCGCGCCAAGATCGGCGCGGGCCGGATCGAGACCGTCCGCGGGTTCGGCTACAAGTTCCGGCGCCCGGCATGACCCTGCGCCGCCAGATCGCCACCGCCGTCGCCGCCATCTCCGTGCTGGTCGCGGTGGCCGTCGGCCTGCTCGTCCACCAGGCGATGATCCGCCAGCACGTCGACCAGGCCCGCGCCTCCGCGCTCACCTCCCTCGACGCGGCGCTGGACGCCTACCGGCGCGGCGATCCCCCCAGCCGGGCCACCGTGGACGACCCGGCGCTGCCCGCCCCGCTGCGCGCGCTCGCCGCGGGCGGACGGCAGGGATCGCTGCTCGCCCGGGGCGCGCAGGGCGAGTCGATGTGGGCCGCCCGTCCGGTCCAGGGCGGGGTGATCTCGGCCCGGGTCGACTTCACCCAGGACCGGCAGGCCATCGCCGACCTCGACCGGATCATCCTGCTCGCCGTCATCGCCTCGGTCTTCACCACCGTCCTCGCCGGCGTGCTGGTCGCCGACCGGATCAGCCGTCGGCTGCGCACCGCGGCCACGGCCGCCCGGGGCATCGCCGCGGGCGGGACGGACACCCGGATCGGCGAGCTCGTCGACGGCCGGGACGAGGTCGCCGAGCTCGCCGCCGCCGTCGACCTGATGTCCCGCACGCTGCACCGCCGGCTGGCGGACGAACAGCGCTTCACCGCGGACGTCGCCCACGAGCTGCGCACCCCGCTCACCGGGCTGGTCACCGCGGCCGAGCTGCTGCCGCCCGGCCGGCCCACCCAGCTCGTCCGGAACCGGGTGCAGGCCCTGCGCGGCCTGGTCGAGGACCTGCTGGAGGTCTCCCGGCTGGACGCCGACGCCGAACTCCCCGACCTGGCACCCGTGCCGCTGGAACGGGCGGTGCGCCGGACGGTCGGCCTGACCGGCCTGGAGGTGGACGTCGAGGTGAGCGCCGACGCGGGCGCGGACGGCCGGGTCCGCACCGACCTGCGCCGCCTGGACCGCATCCTCGGCAACCTCCTGCTGAACGCCGACCGCCACGGCGCCGGGCCGATCCGGCTGCGGGTCGACGGTCACCGCATCACCGTCCGCGACCACGGCCCCGGCTACCCCGACGACCTGCTCGCCCACGGCCCCCAGCGCTTCCGCACCAACGCCCCGGAACGCGGCCGCGGCCACGGCCTCGGCCTCACCATCGCCACCGGGCACGCGCGGGTCATCGGCGCCGACCTGACGTTCGCCAACCACCCGGCCGGCGGCGCCGTCGCCACCCTCGTCCTGCCGCCCGACCCGGCCCCGCCCGGCCCGGACCCCGCCCCCGACCCGCAGCCGTGACGCACCCCGGCTCCGGTCCCCCGGCTCCGGCCGCCGGCACCACCGCCCCACCGCCCGCGGCCTGATCGCCCCTCAGCACGCCCCCGGGGAAATCCCGTCGACGCCGGGGCCGTCCTGCTGCTGGGATGGTCCGCATGACGACGATCGACGAGGGCCTGGTACGGGGCCTGCTGGCCGGGCAGTTCCCGCAGTGGGCGGGGCTGCCGCTGCGGCGGGTGGAGCCGGGCGGGTCGGACCACGTGATCTTCCGCCTGGGCGCGGAGCTGGCCGTCCGCCTGCCGCGCGGCGACTGGGCCGCCGGGCAGGCGGCCAAGGAGTACGCGTGGCTGCCGCGGCTGGCGCCGCACCTGCCGCTGGCGGTGCCGACGCCGGTGGCGGTCGGTGTCCCGGCCGCGGGGTACCGGTGGCACTGGTCGGTGGCCCGCTGGCTGGACGGCGAGACCCCGGCGGAGGGCTCGCTGACGGACCCGCACGAGGCGGCGCGCGGGCTGGCGTCGTTCCTGGCGGAGCTCCAGCGGCAGGCGCCGGACTCCTCGCTCGCGCCCGGCGAGCACAACGGCTTCCTCGGCTCACCGCTCACCACCCGGGACGCCGACACCCGCGCCGACATCGCCGCCGTCCGGGGCGACTTCGACGCCGGGGCGCTGACCGCCCTCTGGGAGGCCGCCGTCCGGGCGCCGGGGTGGGACCGACCGCCGGTCTGGTTCCACGGGGACCTGCACACCGGCAACCTGCTGGCCCGGCACGGGCGGCTGTCCGCGGTGATCGACTTCGGCGGGCTCGGGGTCGGCGACCCGGCCTGCGACCTGGTGATCGCCTGGACGCTGCTGACCGCCGACACCCGGCGGACCTTCCGCGCCGCCCTGGGCGTGGACGACGCCACCTGGCTGCGCGGGCGCGGCTGGGCGATCACCACCGGCCTGAACGCCCACGCCACGTACGCGGCGACCAACCCCCGGGTGGCCGCCGCCACCCGCCGTCAGATCACCGAGGCCCTCGCCGATCCGTTCTAGGGCCGGGCCCGCGGGTCGGACGGGGCCCGATCCGTTCCGGGCCCGTCCGGCGTCGCGGGCCCGGCCCGATCCGCCGGACGGGCCCGGAGGCGGGCGCTCAGCCCTTGGCGTCGGGCTGCACCACGCAGACCGCGTTGCCGAGCATCGACCCGAACCCGCCAAGCAGCGCCCCGGTGACGGCCTTGCAGGCGGCGGCCTCCTCGGGGGTCTTCGGCCCGTTGTTGGTGTTGTCGGCGGCGGTGGCCGACTGGGCCAGGGCGAGCGGCGCGGCGAGCAGCAGTGCGCAGCACGCGGCGCCCAGGACGGACTTCTTCAGACGGGACGGGAGGCGGGACGCGGACATGGGGATCCCCTTCGGAGGAGGTGGGTTTCGGCGGTGAGCCGAGCCATCCCTACCCGAAGGGGATCCCCCGTTCACGGATCCTGCGCCATCCGTGAGCGTGTCCGGACGCCGGCGTCGCGGGCGCGGGCCCGGTCGACGGGCCCAGTCGGCGGGCCCGGTCGGCGGTCAGCGGCCCGAGCCGGGTCAGCGCTGCGGCAGCGCCCGGACCGCGGCGGCCAGTTCGGCCACGCCGTGCTCCTTGAGGACGCCGTAGTGGTCGGCCGCCAGGTCGACCACGGTGGGCGGGGCCGCGGAGTAGCCGGTGCTGCCCTCGATGAAGGAGTAGTCGTCGCCGGCGGCCTTGAAGACCGTCACCGGGACGTCCAGCCGGCGCTCCGCGAGTTCGCGGAAGCTGTAGTCGAACTCGTAGGTCTCGCCGACGATCCGGACGATCCGGCGGATCACCTCCTCGTCCAGGGTGGACAGCAGCCGGTGGACGAAGGCGACGAAGCCGTCCTCGTCGGCGGCCTCGGCCAGGCACCGCTCCAGCTCGGGGCCGCTGACCCGGCCGGTGAACACCCCGAACAGGATGCTCACGTAGGCGGGGTTGGCGTAGGAGGCCTCGCGGCCCCACCGGCGGCCGTCGGCCTTGCGGACCTCCGGGTTGCCGGGGCAGATCAGCAGCAGGTCGGCGACCCGCTGCCCGGCCCGTTCGAGCTGCCAGGCGGCCTCGAAGGCGACCCGGGCACCGAAGGAGAAGCCCCACAGCGTGTACGGGCCCTCGGGCTGCACGCGGCGCAGTTCGGCGATGTCGGCGGCGGCCGTCTCCCGGACGGTCGGGTACGGCGTCTCGCCCACGTTGATGCCGTGCGCCTGGACGCCGTAGAACGGTCGGCCGTCGGCCGCCTCGCGGCCGAGCAGGCGCAGGTTCATCGGGTAGCCGCCGAGGCCGGGCCAGCAGAACACCGGCCTGGCCGCCCGGTCGTCGCCGGGGTCGAGCCGGATCAGACGGGAGGAGGCGGGGCCGGTGGCGCCGCCGGCCGCGCCGGCCCGTTCGATGCGGGCGGCCAGGTCGGCCAGCCGGGGGCTCTCGAACAGCACCTGGAGCGGCAGCGAGGTGCCGAACTCGCGGTTGATCCGGTTGACCAGGGCGACGGCGATCAGCGAGTTGCCGCCGGCGGCGAAGAACTCGTCGGCCGCCGAGACGTCCTGGTGGCCCAGCGCCCGGCCCCAGGCCTCGGCGAGCCACCGTTCGTGCCGGGTGGCGGGGGCGACGTACTCGCCGCGGACCTCGGCGGTGCGGACGGCGTCGGAGGCGGCGAGGGCCCGCTGGTCGACCTTGCCGTTCGCGGTGAGCGGCAGGGCGTCGACGACCAGGACCCGGTTGGGCAGCATGTAGTCGGGCAGCAGGGCGGCCAGTTCGTCCTTGACGATCTCGGCCGGGCCCTTCATGTGGACGGTGTCCTCGTGCATGCCCTCGCTGCGGATCTGCTCCTCGCTGACCTTGCCGCCGAGGAAGAAGTACGAGGCGCCGGCGTCGAGGCCGGCCGCGGCGAGGAGCGCGTCGAAGCGCCGGGCGGCGGGCAGCGGGTGGCCGCTCCTGGAGCTGTAGCCGGAGGACATCAGGCCGAGGCCCAGGCCGTTGCGCTGGAGGTGGTGGAGCTTGCTGCCGAGGGCGACGTACTCCAGCCACGGCTGCCCGGCGCGGCTGACGGCCGTGATGCCGAACGCGGCGCGGGCGTGGACGGCCTGGTTGATCGCGATGACGTGCCGGGCTTCCACGATCCCGTCGGCCACGCGCTCCAGCGCGCCGCCGGCGTACCGGTAGAGGCCGGCCGGCAGGCCCTCGACCCGGTCCCGGTGGGCCTGGACGTACAGCTCGGTGCACTCGGGGCGGGCCCGCCCGGTGTTGCGGTCGACCGCGAAGGCGCCCAGGTAGTGGTCCTCCTCGGCGACGTCCAGCCGGTCCTTGGCGGCCGGGTCGAGGCCGAGCGGGCGGACGTCCAGCCCGTACTCGGGCAGCACCTCCTCCAGGACGCCCAACATGTGGCCGGTCTCGAACTCCAGCACCTCCCGGATGTTGTCCCGGTAGACGGGGGCGATGGCGCCGGTCTTCCCGGAGAAGTGCAGCGTCAGGTAGGTCCGTTCGCGCTCCGGGGCGGGGCCGATCCGGATCAGGGCGTGCTCGACCGGGTGGTAGTAGTACAGCCCGGCCGCGAGGCCGTCCAGCCCGCCGGTCTCCAGGTACAGCTGGGTCGCGTACAGGGCGCCGGGCGAGGCGTAGGAGTACTTGGGCAGCAGCCGCTCCGCGCTGTGGAACTGGCCGAACCACCGCAGCACGCGGCCGAGTTCGGGGTGGCTGAGCAGCTCCAGGTCCCGGCCGAAGGGGGCGGTCGGGCGGGGGGCGAGCAGCGCGGTGAGGTCGCTCCGGGTAACGGCCCCGCCGTCGTAGAAGCGGTAGGTCTTGCGGGCGAAGGCCGCCCGGCGCTGCGCCTCGGACTCGCGCCGGCCGGGCAGTTCGACGCGCTCGCGGCCGGCCGTCCGGGCGGGCTCGCGCAGTCCCGGGTCGGACAGCTGGGCCCGGACCTGCAGCCGGCTGGCCTTGGACCGGTGGTGGCCGCCGTGGTTGCCCTGGTCCATCAGGGCGGCCTCGCGGGGGTCGAGTTCGACGCAGGCGACCAGGCTCCGGTGCCCGCCGCGGTCGTCGCCGGTGACGACGGCGGCCGCGCGGCGGACCCAGGTGTGCTCCTCGATCGCGCGGGCGATCTCGTCCAGCTCGACCCGGTGGCCGCGCAGTTTGACCTGGTTGTCGGTGCGCCCGGCGAACTGGATGGTGCCGTCGGGGTTCCAGTGCGCGAGGTCGCCGGTGCGGTAGAGCCGCTCGGTGGGCACGAAGGGGGACGGGACGAAGCGCTCCGCCGTCAGGTCGGGGCGGTTCAGGTAGCCGCGGGCCAGCTGGACGCCGCCGATGTACAGCTCTCCGACGGCACCGACGCCGACCGGGGCCCGGGCCTCGTCGAGGATGTAGCACTGGGTGTTGTCGACCGGCCGCCCGATCGGTACGGATCCGGCCCCGTCGTCGTCGAGCTCCGCCGGGTCGACGGGGTGCGCGGTGGCGTTGATGGTGCACTCGGTCGGCCCGTACAGGTTGACCAGGGCGGCCCCCGGCAGGGCCCGGGCGAGGTTGCGGGCGAGCCGCCGGGAGAGCGCCTCGCCGCCGGAGAAGATCCTCGTCAGGCCGGTGCAGTCGGTGAATCCCTCGGTGTCGAGCAGCGCCTGCAGCAGCGTGGGCACGCACTGCAGCGCGGTCACCCCGCGCCGGCGGACGGCGGCGACCAGGGCCTCCGGGTCGCGGTGGATCCCGGGGGCGCCGGTGACGACGCGGGCGCCGACGGCCGGGGCGAGGATCTCCCACTGCGCGGCGTCGAAGCTCATCGGCGTCTTCTGCAGCACGGTGACCTCCGGGTCGAGGTGGCCGGCGCCGCGCATCCAGCGCAGCTGGGAGACCACCGAGCGGTGCTCGATCAGGACGCCCTTGGGCCGGCCGGTGCTGCCGGAGGTGTAGATCACGTAGGCGAGCGCCCCCGGCCCGGGGCCGTCGTCGGCCGGGGCCCGGTCGGGCGGGGCCGGGTGGGCCGGAGCGTCCTCGGCGGTGGTGACGGCGGTGCCCGCCGGGGCCAGCGCGGCCAGCCGCTCCCGCAGGTGCGGCTGGGTGAGGACGACCCGGGTGCCGCTGTCCTCCAGCATGTAGCGCAGCCGCTCCTCGGGGTACTCGGGGGCCAGCGGCAGGTAGCCGGCCCCGGCGTACAGGACGCCCCAGGCGCCGGCCACCAGCTCCACCGAGGGCTCGACGAACAGGCCGACGCAGTCGTCCGGGCCGGCGCCGAGCCCGCACAGGTGCGTGGCGAGCCGGCGGGCTTCCTGCGCCAGCTCCCGGAAGGTGAGGCTCCGCCCCTCGGCGATCACGGCCGGGGACTCGGGCCGGGTGTGGGCCTGCCGGTCGAGCAGGCCGGTGAGGGCGACGCCGACCGGGGCCCGGCGGGCGTGCGGGACGACGGGGACGGCGCCGGTGGTCGCGGTGGCGACGGCGGGGGTGGGGACGGACGGGGTGTTTCGCATGGGAGGGCCTTCGGTGCGGGGACGAACGAGGGGTCCGGGCTCCGCTCTCGGGGGAGCGCCGGGCATGTCCTCCACGGTCGGCCGCCCGCCGTCCCGGCCGCCTGAGGCAGCGGTCCGGTCCTGCGCCCGGGCCCGTCCCGCCCCCGGCGGCGCACCCGTCCCGAAAGGCCCGGACCGAACCAGCGCCGGAAGCAGGACCCGGACCGGGACCAGCACCGGAAGCAGGACCGGGAGCAGGGCCGGCGCCGGAAGCAGGACCCGGACCGGGACCAGCGCCGGAAGCAGGACCGGGAGCAGGGCCGGCGCCGGGAGCAGGACCGGGCAGGGATCCGGCATGGACCGGACAGGAGCCGGACAGGGCCCGTCACCGCCCGGTCGTCGCAGCGGGCATTCGTGCGTTCACGATCACGTAACCGGCCGGAAGCGCGACATCGGTAGCGTCGGCGGCATGACGGCATCACGCACTCGCCCCGAACGGATCTGGCCCCGGCCCTTCCGCAGGTCCGACCGCAGGTGCGCGGCGCCCGACGGCCGGGCCGCCCGCCTGCCCGCGCTCACCGGGGGGCCGTTCCGGGTGGCCCGCTCGCACCCGTCGACGGAGCAGCCGGCGCCCCGGCACCCGTCTCCCGCCCTCCCCCGCCCGGCGGCCGACCAGGCCGTGGAGGCCCCGTCCCGACTCGTCCTGGCCGACGGCACCGAGCTGCTGCTGCGCCCGGCCGGGCCGGCCGACCAGCCCGCGGCGCTGGCGATGCACGGCCGCTGCTCCCCCGCCTCGCTGCGGCTGCGCTACCACGGGCCGGTGCGCGACGCCGGCCGCTACCTGGAGCACCTGCTGGACGGCCGGCACGGCCGGAGCCTGGCCGTGACGACCTCCGACGGGCGGATCGTCGCGCTCGGGCACCTGATGTGGGACGACGGCGAGGCCGAGCTGGCGGTGCTGGTCGAGGACGCCTGGCAGCGCCGCGGGCTGGGGCTCGCGCTGCTGCGGCGGCTGTCCGCGGCGGCCCGCTCGGCCGGGGTGGGGACGGTGTACGCGGTGACGCACGCCGGCAACACCGGGCTGATCACCGCGATGCGCCGACTGCCCGCGCCGCTGGCCTTCCACTCCGAGGACGGGACCCTGGTGATCACGGCCACGCTGACCGCGGAGGAACCGGGCGCCCGCAGCCGTCCGGCCTGCTGATCATTTCTTCACGACATCCTTACCCGGGGAACCGGGCGGGCCCCGCGAGGCGTCCCCGGCGGCGAGGGGCCCTCCGTACACCGCCCTCCTTGACGGCCCGTCAGCGCCCCGCGGGGGCCCGTCGCAGCAGGCGGCACGGGGTCCGGATCGTCGAGCCGGGCGGCGGAGTCGGTAGGCTGGCCCCGTCCCCGCCGCCCGACGGCCCGTTATCCGGCCCCGGGCGGTGCCGCAGCAAGGAGGAATCACTGAGCATGGCAGGCACCGAATCGGAGCCCACAGGCGCACGCGACGCCTCGCTGCCGGCCCGCGCCAAGATCGCGGTCACGGCCGGCCGGGTCGCCGCCGCCGTGTCCCGCAAGGCCGGACGCGGAAGCGGCTCGGTGATCGGCGGCAAGGTCGCCCTCAGGCTCGACCCCGACCTGCTCGGCACCCTCGCCGACCACCTGGACGTCGTCCTGGTCAGCGCCACCAACGGCAAGACCACCACCACCCGCCTGATCGCCGAGGCGCTGCGCGCCGCCGGCCCGGTGGTCTCCAACGCCCTGGGCGCCAACATGCCGGCCGGCATCACCTCCGCCCTGGCCGGCGGCTCGGAGGCCCGGTTCGGCGTCATCGAGGTCGACGAGAAGTACCTGGCGACGGTCGCCCGCGACACCCGCCCCAAGGCGATCGCCCTGCTCAACCTCTCCCGCGACCAGCTCGACCGCGCCGCCGAGACCCGCATGATGGCGGAGAAGTGGCGCGAGGGCCTGCAGAACACCGAGGCCGTGGTCATCGCCAACGCCGACGACCCGCTGGTGACCTGGGCCGCCTCCTCCTGCAAGAAGGTGGTCTGGGTGGCCGCCGGACAGGCCTGGAAGGAGGACGCCTGGTCCTGCCCCGCCTGCGGCGGTGTGATGCAGCGCCCCGGCGACGACTGGTTCTGCCAGGAGTGCGGCTTCCGGCGCCCCAACCCGCACTGGGCGCTCCAGGGCACCCACGTGATCGACCCGCAGCGCGGCGCCTGGCCGATCCAGCTCCAGCTGCCCGGCCGGGCCAACCTGGCCAACGCCACCAGCTCGGCCGCCGTCGCCGCCGTGTTCGGCGTCTCCCCGCAGGTCGCGCTGGAGCGGATGCGCTCGGTGACCGCGGTGGCCGGCCGCTACGACGTCGTCCAGTACCAGGGCCGGGACATCAGGCTGCTGCTGGCCAAGAACCCGGCCGGCTGGCTGGAGACCTTCTCGCTGATCGACGGCCCGCCGACCCCGGTGATCCTCTCCGTCAACGCGCTCGACGCCGACGGCACCGACACCTCCTGGCTCTGGGACGTCGACTACGAGCGCCTCGCCGGGCACCCGGTGTTCGTGATGGGGCAGCGCAAGCTGGACCTGGCCGTCCGCCTGGAGGTCGCCGGGCTGCAGTTCCACGTGGTGGACACGCTGGAGCAGGCCGTCCGGATGGCCCCGCCCGGCCGGATCGAGGCCATCGCCAACTACACCGCCTTCCAGCAGCTGCGGAAGGTCGTGGCCGGCTGATGCCGTGCCCGCAGCCCCATCTGATCGTGACGGAAGGCCTTCGAGGATGAGTGAGAGCAGCCTGCGCGTGGTCTGGGTCTACCCGGACCTGCTCAGCACCTACGGCGACCGCGGCAACGCCCTGGTCGTGGAGCGCCGGGCCCGCCAGCGCCATCTCAACGTGACCCGCATCGACGTCCGCTCCGACCAGGCGGTCCCCACCAGCGGCGACATCTACCTGATCGGCGGCGGCGAGGACCGGCCGCAGCGACTGGCCGCCGAGCGGCTGCGCGCCGACAGCGGCCTGGTGCGGGCCGCCGAGAACGGCGCGATCATCTTCGGCGTCTGCGCCGGGTTCCAGATCATCGGCCACGAGTTCATCAACGACCTCGGCGAGCGCGAGCCCGGTCTCGGACTGCTCGACGTCTGGACCGCGCGCGGCGAGGGCGAGCGCTGCGTCGGCGACGTGCTCGCCGACGTCGACCCGCGGCTCGGTCTGCCGCAGCTGACCGGCTTCGAGAACCACCAGGGCATCACCCACCTCGGCCAGGGCGTGCAGCCCTTCGCCACCGTCAGCGTCGGCCGGGGCAACGGCACCGGCGACGGCACCGAGGGCGCCTGGCGGGACACCGTCTTCGGCACCTACCTGCACGGCCCGGTGCTGGCCCGCAACCCCGCGGTCGCGGACATGCTGATCAAGCTGGCGCTGGACGTCAACGCCCTGCCGCCGGCCGACACCACCTGGTACGACGCGCTGCGCGCCGAGCGCATCGCCGCCACGACGCGCCCCGCGTAGTACGTCCGCCCGTCCCGGCCGGGTGCCCGCGATGCGGTCACCCGGTCCGCGGACGGCCCCGGACGTACCACAATGGGGCTGCCTACTGCACACCCTCCTCGGCAGCAGGCTGCATTTCCGCGCGGGGGCGCCGACGGCGCCGCTCCCGCGTCGGCTCCTGCCCGGCCGGACGCAGGCGCCGTATGCTCGACTCCGCGGCCGGTTTCGGATGTTCTGTCCGGATCGGCCGGTCCTTCACCCCACGGCAACCTCCCCGCCACCGCGGCGTGGGGGCGCCCCGCTACGGTGTCGGCTCGTCGTCCCAGCCTGTAGTCCGGCCGTTCCTCGGTTCTGCTCGGGAGTTGCAAAGCTAATGCGTATCGGAGTGCTGACCAGCGGCGGTGACTGCCCCGGCCTGAACGCGGTGATCCGTTCCGTGGTGCACCGGGGGGTGGTCGACCACGGCGACGAGATCATCGGGTTCGAGGACGGGTGGCGCGGGTTCCTGGAGGGCCACCACCGCCCCCTGACCCTGGACTCGGTGAGCGGCATCCTCGCCCAGGGCGGCACCATCCTCGGTTCCTCCCGGGTGCAGCCCAGCCACCTGCGGGACGGCGTGGAGAGGGCCAAGAAGTACTGCTCGGACCTCGGCCTGGACGCCGTCATCCCGATCGGCGGCGAGGGCACCCTGAAGGCCGCCAAGCTGATGAGCGACGCGGGCCTGCCGATCGTCGGCGTGCCGAAGACCATCGACAACGACATCGCCGCCACCGACGTGACCTTCGGTTTCGACACCGCCGTCTCGGTCGCCACCGAGGCCCTGGACCGGCTCAAGACCACCGCGGAGTCCCACCAGCGGGTCATGGTCGTCGAGGTCATGGGCCGGCACACCGGCTGGATCGCGCTCAACGCGGGCATGGCCGCCGGTGCGCACGCCATCGTCGTCCCGGAGCGCCCGTTCCACATCGACGCGCTGACCGCCGTCGTCCGCGAGCGCTTCGACCGGCAGAAGAAGTTCGCCATCGTGGTCTGCGCCGAGGGCGCCAAGCCCGAACCCGGCACCATGCACTGGGAGGAGGGCAGCAAGGACATCTACGGCCACGAGCGGTTCACCGGCATCGCCACGCAGCTCTCCCGCGAGCTGGAGCACCGCCTCGGCAAGGAGGCCCGCCCGGTGATCCTCGGCCACACCCAGCGCGGCGGCACCCCGACCGCCTACGACCGGGTGCTCGCCACCCGCTTCGGCTGGCACGCCGTCGAGGCCGTCCACAAGGGCGCCTTCGGGCACATCACCGCGCTGCAGGGCACCAACATCAACCTGGTGCCGCTGGCCGAGGCCGTCGCCGAGCTGAAGACCGTCCCGCAGGAGCGCTACCTGGAGGCGGAGACGGTCCTCTGACCGCTCCGCACCGGACGCACGGAGGCCCCCGCACCGCTGCGGGGGCCTCCGTGCGTCCGGCAGGCCTCCCGGGCGGTTCCCCCACTAACGTGACCGGTGGACCGGACCACTCGTGGAGGGACAGCCGATGGACATCCTCGCGTACGGCGTGCAGGCCGACGAACAGCCCCTGCTGGAACGGGCCTTCGGCGGCCGCCACGCACTGCGCTGCCTGACGGTCTTCCTCGACCGCGACACCGCCCCGCTCGCCGCCGGCCACCCGGCCGTCAGCAGCAGCGTCAACGCCGTCCTGGACGCCGAGACCCTCGCCGTCCTGGCCGCCGGCGGCACCAGGCTGATCGCCCAGCGCTCCACCGGCTTCAACAACATCGACCTGGACGCCGCCGCCGACCTCGGCCTCACCGTCGCCCGGGTCTCCCACTACAGCCCGTACGCGGTCGCCGAACACGCGTGGGCCCTCGCGCTGGCCGTCAACCGCCGCCTCACCCGCGCCGCCACCCGCACCCGCGAGTTCGACTTCCGCCTCGACGGCCTGCTCGGCCGCGACGTCCACGGCATGACGGTCGGGGTGATCGGCACCGGCAAGATCGGCGAGTGCTTCACCCGGATCGCGGCCGGGTTCGGCACCGAGCTGCTCGGCTGGGACATCGTGCAGAACCCGGCCTGCCTCGACCTCGGCATGACGTACACCGAGCTGCCCGAACTCCTGGCCCGCGCCGACCTGGTGAGCCTGCACGTGCCGCTGGTGCCCGCCACCCACCACCTGATCGACGCGACCGCACTGGCCCGGATGAAGGACGACGCCATCCTCGTCAACTCCAGCCGCGGCGGCCTCCTCGACAGCGCCGCCCTCGTCGAAACCCTGCGTGCCGGACGCCTCTCGGGCGTCGGCCTGGACGTCTACGAGGAGGAGACCGGCGTCTTCTTCACCGACCGATCCGTCCAGGGCGTCACGGACGACGTGCTGGCGCGGCTGGTCACCTTCCCCCAGGTCGTGGTCACCTCCCACCAGGCCTACTTCACCAGCACCGCGGTGGGCCAGATCATCGACGCCACCGCCCGCAACGTCGACGACTTCGCCGCCGGCCGACGCAACGAGAACACCCTCGTCCCGAAGGTCTGACCCGACGGGAAGCCCCGCGTGCACCCCGGCCGGAGGGCGGCTCGACGACGGTGACGGGCCCGCCACCGCTGTCACGCCAGCGGTCGAAGGCCGGGCGCCGCGGCGGTGCGCGGCGCTCCTATCCCCATTGGACCCAGTAGGTGTGCGCGTCGTCGGCCGGGGTGTCCGCGGTGGAGGACGGCTCCGTCCAGCGGGCGCCGGTGACGGTGAGCCCGGCGGGGACGCTGACGGTCGCGGCCTGGTCGACGGACCGGCCGGCGGCGACCGTCCCCGGGGCGTGCGGGCGGCAGGTGGGTGACTCGACCGCCTGCCGCGCCCCGGCGCCCACGACGTGTGCGGTCGTGACGGTGCCGTCCGAGAGCACCCCTTCCATGAGGAGCGCCGGTCTGCCGTGGACGGTCTGGTGCTGCACACCGCCCAACAGGCCGCCGGTGAACGTCTGCCTCGTGTTGACGTTCCAGGCCGCGACACCGTCGGTCCGCAGTTGGGCGGGCATCTCCTCGGCGCCGAGGTTGGTCGTCGTGAAACGGACGCAGTAGAGGGCGTCGCCGCCACCCGGGCCGGCCGGTCCCCCGACCGGAGCGATGGAGGTGACGGTGACGCCCAGGGTGGTTCGGACGAAGGAGCTGTGCCGCGGGTCGGAGCCGGTGTCGTAGATGAAGGGGATCCTGGCCGTCTCGCCCTGCGCCATGACGGTGCCGGAGGCCGTCTCGTCCTTGCGCAGCGGATGCACGTCGGCCGGAGGGTCGCGCCACCAGCGGTCACCGGTCATGTAGTAGCCGCCGACGGCGACGGCGGCTACGGCCAGGACGGCGGAGGCGCCGGTCAGCACGGCATTCCGCCGGCCGCGGCGCGGGCGGGGGGCGTCGGCCGGCGCGGCCGTGCCCGGCGCGGTGGCGGGCGCCGTGGGCGGCGGGGTCTCCGGGCCTCCGGGCGGCGGATCCCCGGGTGGCGGGTCGGCTGATGCCGGCCCGGCTTGTGCCGGACCGGGGGCAGTGGACTCGGACTCGGACTCGCTGCCGCGCGGGACCAGCAGCGCGAGCGCCGCCGCCGCGGTCGCAGGCCGGTCGGCCGGATCCTTCGCCAGCAGGTCCAGCACGAGCCGGTCGAGGTGCTCGGGGATCCCCGGGCGCTTCGTGCTCGGCGCGGCGGGCGACTGGCCGATGTGCTGGTAGAGCAGCGAGGCGACACCGGCGGTGGTGTCCACCCAGCCCGCGCCGGTGAGCAGTTCGTACAACACGCAGCCGAAGGAGTACAGGTCGGTGCGCTGGTCGGTGGGCCGTCCCTGGATCTGCTCCGGGGCCATGTACAGCGGTGTCCCCGCGATGCCGCCGGTCGAGGTGATCCGGGTGGCGTCGGCGAGCCGGGCGATGCCGAAGTCGCAGACCTTCAGCCGGCCGTTCGCCAGCAGGAAGAGGTTGGCGGGCTTGATGTCGCGGTGGGTCACGCCCTGCTCGTGAGCGGCGCCCAGCGCGTCCAGGATCTGCCGGCTGAACTCCGTCACCTGATCGATCGGGACGCCGCCGGGGTGCCGGGCGACCACCGCGTGCAGGTCGCGCCCCCGGAGCAGTTCCATGACCAGGAAGAGCAGGGTGCGGCCGTCCTCCTCGACGTGCTCGTCGATGTCGAACACCGTGGTGATGCCGGGGTGGTCGAGGTTGGCCGCGATCTCCGCCTCCCGGCGGAACCGGGCGACGGCGGCGCGATCGGTCGCAGCGGCCGGCGACAGCGTCTTCACGGCCACCGGCCGGTGCAGCCGCTCGTCCTGGCCTCGCCAGACCTCGCCCATGCCGCCGCGGCCCAGCGGCTCCTGGAGCAGGTACCGCCCGGCCAATCGCATGCCGCTCCGCACGATCATCCCCCGATGAACAGACCGTATGACTGATGGATGTTCACGTTTCGGAGGAGAGCATCTCACCCCCGACGCCGACACGGGCCATGACCGCCGTGACGGCGGCGGTCATGGGACGGCGAGGGCGCACCGGCAGGCGCTCGCAGCGGTGACGAGGGCGACGTGCCGGAGGACGGTGGCCAGGAGGGTGCTCCGGTGGGGGCCGTGGCCGGGGCCCGCTCGTGGCCACCGCCCGGTCCGAGCGGGCCCGGGCACGCGCCACGCCCGGCCGGGGATCCCCGGCCGGGCGTGGCGGCACACCGCTGGTCGACGGACGGTCGACCCGGCGCGGGTGGCGGTCGGTGCCACCCGCGCGTGGGCACGGTCAGGCGGTGACGTGGTACCAGTAGCCGCCGGTGCGCAGGGTGACGTAGTGGACGTCGGTGCCGGTCTCCTTGGCCTCGTACATCATGTCGGCGCCGGTGGCGGAGTCGGTGCCGGCGTAGAGGACGACGTGGGTGGTGTCGTGGGGGCCGGTGCCGAAGTACTCGACGTCGCCGGGGCGGCGCTGGGCCTCGGTGATCGGGGTGAGGTGCTTGTCGAGGGTCTGTTCGGTGGTGTCGCCGCCGTTGGCGAGGTCGATGCCGGCGCCGAACCAGAAGGCGGCCCGGACCAGGCCGGAGCAGTCCAGGCCGGCGGTGGTGTCGGCCGGGCAGGGGTGGATCGAGCCGGTGTAGCCGTCGCAGGTGCCCAGGGACGGGCCGGGGCCCTCGCCGCGCAGGGAGTGCCCGCCGCCCCACACGTACGGGACGCCCAGGTACGACTTGGCCGCGTTCAGCACCTTCGTCGCGTTGACCGGGCCGCTGGGCAGCGGGGCGGGGGTGCTGCTGTAGAGGGCGTTCTTGACGGCGGCGCCGACGATCCCGTCGATCACCAGGCCGTGCGAGGCCTGGAAGTTGCGCACGGCGGTGTCGGTGGCGGGCCCGAACCGCCCGTCCGCGACGAGGCGCCCGGCCTTGAAGGTGTTGAGCAGCGTCTGCAGGGTGGAGACGCACGGCCCGGAGGCGCCGGTCCGCAGGGTCCCGCACTGGGTGCGCAGGTCCACGGTGCCGGAGGCGGCGGTGGCGGCCGCGTCGAGCGCGGTCTTGGTGGCCGGGCCGACGATGCCGTCCGCGGTGAGGTCGTGGGCGCTCTGGAAGGTGCGGACGGCGGTGCCGGTGGCGGGGCCGAACTGGCCGTCGACGGTGAGGGCCGGGGTGGCGCCGGTGAGGTTGAGTTCGGTCTGCAGCTGGGTGACGCAGCCGTCGGCCTCGCCCTGCTGGATGTTGGCGGGGCAGGCGGCGGAGGTGAGCGGCAGCGGGGCGGGCGCGGTCGCGGCGGAGGCGACGGAGGCGGTGTACGCGCCGACGCCGGTCAGCGCGGCCGCCAGGGCCAGGCCCAGCGAAAGCCGGCGCCGGGCAGGCAGGAAGGTGGTCACAGAAGGCTCTCCAGGTTCGTGATGTTTCGTCAGGGCAGCGGAGCAGCACGCTCCCCCGGCGCGCGATCGTCTCGACGGGTGGGCCTGGCGCCCCCCTCGCCCCTTCTCCCGACCGGTGGCGGGCCGTCAGTCAGAGGTGGGAACGAAGGCGCCGGGGACGGTGACGGCGGGGCGGGCCGCGCCGGCGGCGACGGCACCACGCTGGAACAGGTTCTCGGTCATGGAAGGTCCCCCCCAAAGGAGTTCGGATCGCCAGGGCCCACCGGGGCAGGGGACCGCACGTGACGGGCGGCGGTCCCCGTTTCCCGACAGGAGCCATCCTCGACCGTGCCGGACCCGTCCCACCAGGGAAGCCCGTCCCTGGGACGTCCCGGGTCCGTCAGAGGACGCCGACGTGGTCCGGGGCCGGGCCCAGCGCCGGAACGGACGCGCGTCGGCGGCGGGAGGGCGGGCGAACGGCCGCGAGGGAAGCTCCGCTGCTCGCCCTCCGGCTGCCGATCAGCCGCTCGGGCGTCCGACCCCGTTCCCTGGCGTGGTGATGACTGACCGTCAGGCTATCCGGGCGGTCGTATGCCGCCCGGGACGACACGGCGTGGACGGACCCGGCCGCGGCCACCGGGTTGCCGGGCGGCTACGGCACCCGGGTGCCCTTCGGCAGGTCGAGCTCCGCCCGGACCGCCTTCCCGAAGGCGGTCCGGCAGGCCCCCCACCGGCGGCACAGGACGTTGATCAGCTGCAGTCCGCGCCCGCCCTCGTCGCTCAGCGAGGCGTGCTGGATCTGCGGCAGGTCGGGGCCCCGGTCAGACACCTCGATCACCAGGCGGTCATGCCGGAGCAGCCGCAGCGGCCCGACCGCGCGACCGTGGCGCAGGGCGTTGCCGGCCATCTCGCTGACCACCAGTTCCGCCGCGTCCACCAGGTCGGTCGGCTCCCATCCGGCCAACTGGTCCCGTACCAGGCGGCGAGCGGTGCCTGCGGCCGAGGCGGCGGGACCCGGTCGGTCGCACGGCGCGGCCGACCCGGTCAGCCGGTCCGGGCCGCGACGTCCGCCGCGGCCCGGACGAACTCCCGCACCCGGGCGGTGGTGTTGCTCTCCAGCCAGACCGGTCCGCGTTCGATCGGCGGCACGTCGCGGATCGGCACGTAGGCGATGTCGGGCCGGGGGTAGTAGCGGCGGGCGTGCTCGCCGACCGGCAGGACGCCCCGGCCCATCGCCACCAGGGTGAGCATCTCGGAGAGGGAGTCGCCGGAGGGCCCCTTCGGGACGGGCCGCCCGGACGGCGTGCGGTCCGGGGTGCGGTCCTGCTTGAAGGTCACCGAGGTCACGGCCGGGTACTGCACCACCGGGTGGTCCGCGAGCACCTCGATCGACACCGACGCCTCGCCGGCCAGCGGGTGTCCGGCGGGCACCGCGAGCACCCGGCCCTCGGTGAGCAGCGCGGGCCCGCGCGCCATGCCGTCGAAGGGGTACGAGGCGATGAGGACGTCGACGACACCGTCCAGCAGGCCCGAGCGGGAGTTGGAGAGGTGGGCCTCGCGGACCTCGACCCGGCAGTCGGGGTGGCGTTCGCCGAACAGGGCGACGACCTCCAGCAGCACCGGCGCCATCCACTCCCCGAGGAAGGCCACCCGCAGCTCGCCGGTGACCCCGCGGCTCGCGTCCACCGCCCGCCGGAGGGCCGCGTCCAGACCGGCCACCAGGGGTGCCAGGTCGTCGGCCAACTGCCGCCCCACGGAGGTGAGCCGGACGCTCCGGCTGGTCCGCTCGAACAGTGCTCCGCCGATCCGCTGCTCCAGCTTGGCGACCACCTGGCTGACCCGCCCGCTGGTGAGCCGCAGGCGTTCGGCGGTGCGGCCGAAGTGCAGTTCCTCGGCGAGCGCCAGGAAGATCTCGATCTCCAGCCGTTCCAGCACGTCCCCCCTCCTCCTCGCCCGATTGATTAATCGCGCTAATTGATCGTATGGCGATCGGCTCTTGATGCCCCCGACGCGGCACGGAATCGTGGAGCCCGTCACCCCGGCCGGGGATCACCGGCCCGGGACGGAACCCACCCACGGAGCTGTGCACCATGCGCGTCAAGGCCTTCGACCACCTGGTCCTCAACGTCGGCGACGTCGAACGGTCCCTGGCCTTCTACACCGGCCCGCTCGGCCTGGAGCCGGTCCGGGTCGACGAGTGGCGCGCCGGGAAGGTGTCCTTCCCGTCCGTACGGGTCGGCCCGGAGACGATCATCGACCTGGTCGACCGCGCCCGCGGCGGCTCCAACGTCGACCACTTCTGCCTCACCGTGGAACCGCTGGACTGGCAGGAGGTCATCGACGCGGGCACCCTCACCGTCCTCGAGGGCCCCGTCCCGCGCTACGGCGCACGCGGCAGCGCGACCTCGGTCTACGTCCAGGACCCGGACGGCAACACCGTCGAGCTCCGCTGGTACCCGGAGGACGCCGACTAGGTCGCGCCCCGGGCCGGTCCGACGCCCCCGGCCGGGGGGGGGGGGGGGGGGGGGGCCCCCGGCGGGGGGGGGGGGGGGCGCGGCCGGGGGGGGCGGGGGCGGGGGGCGGCGGGCGGCGGCGCCGGGGGGGGGGGGCGCGCGCGGGGGCGGGCGGGCGCCCCCCCCCCCCCCCCGCGGCGGCGGCCCCCCCCGCCCCCGGGGCGGGGCGGGGGGGCCCGCCCGCGGGGCGGGCCCCGCCCGGCACGCCCGCGACGGGGGCGCGGAGGTGCCGGGCGAGGGTCGGGTGCGGGCGGGTGACCGGG
>NZ_JBITCO010000021.1:0-133695 GCF_044453265.1 Kitasatospora sp. NPDC051705
GGCCCCCAGGGGGGGGGCCCCCCCCCCGGGGGGGGGGGTGGGGGGGTTGGGGGGGGGGGGGGGCCGCGGGCCCCCCCCGGGCCCGCCCCCCCCCGGGGGCCCCCCCGGGGGGCCCCCCCCGTCCGGTGGACCGGTTTGCTGGCGGTCGGGCCCGGGAACCCGGTAGGGTCACCGATCGTTGCGAACAGTGACCGGACGACGACACGCTGGTGAGCGTGCGCCGGAGCACTGTCCGCACGCCGCTCCGGATCGGGTCCCGACGGGGCGATGTGCCGGGCGAGGGGGTGCGGCTAGCATGACCGGGGTAGCGGTGGGCAGTACGCGGTTGCCGTCACCGGGCGGCAGGCAGGCGACAGGAGGGCGGGCCCTGATGCAGAAGGCGAAGATCCTCCTGGTCGACGACCGGCCGGAGAACCTGCTGGCGCTGGAGGCCATCCTCTCGGCGCTGGACCAGACGCTGGTGCGCGCCGCGTCCGGCGAGGAGGCGCTCAAGGCGCTGCTCACCGACGACTTCGCGGTGATCCTGCTGGACGTCCAGATGCCCGGGATGGACGGCTTCGAGACCGCCGCCCACATCAAGCGGCGCGAGCGCACCCGGGACATCCCGATCATCTTCCTGACCGCGCTCAACCACGGCCCGCACCACACCTTCCGCGGCTACGCGGCGGGGGCCGTGGACTACATCTCCAAGCCGTTCGACCCGTGGGTGCTGCGCGCCAAGGTCTCGGTCTTCGTCGACCTGTACGTCAAGAACTGCCAGCTGAAGGAGCAGGCCTCGCTGCTGCGGCTGCAGCTGGAGGCGGGCGGCGGCGAGCCGGCCCTCGGCGGCGCGCTGCTCGGCGAGCTGTCCGCGCGGCTCGCTGCGGTCGAGGAGCAGGCGGAGGCGCTGGGCAAGCAGCTGGACGCCGTCGAGGACCCGGGGGTGGCCGCCACCGCGGGGCACCTGGAGCGCAAGCTGGCCGGGCTGCGCCGGGCCCTGGACGCCCTGCGGCCGGGGAGCCCGTGACCGCCGGTCCGGTTCACCTCCCCGGGTGAATTCCTGCGGCGGCCGGGTGAAACCGGATCAGCGTGACGGTGTGTCTGCGACACGTCCCCGTGCCCGGCTCGGCCGCATGTCCCGGGGTCGCCCGCCCCGGTAGGCTGCTGACCCATGGCCACACGTACGCCCGGCAGCGCGGCACGCAACCCCGGTCCGGGACCGTCCAAGAAGGCCGCGGCGAAGGCCCCGGGCAAGCCGCCCGCGAAGAAGGCGGCGACCAAGAAGGCGGCCCCCGCGAAGAAGGCGGCGGCGGCCAAGCCCGCCCCGCCGCCCCCGCCCAGGCCGATCCTCTTCCGCGCCGTGCGGGCCGTCTGGCTCGGCCTGGCGAACGCGGTGGCCGCGGTCTTCCGCGGCTTCGGCGACGGCGCCAAGAACCTCCACCCGGCCCACCGCAAGGACGGCGTGGGCCTGTTGCTGTTCGCGCTCGCCCTGGTGACCGCGGCCGGCACCTGGTTCAGCCCGGAGGGCTGGCTGGGGGAGGGGGCCACCGCGGTGGTGTCCGGGCTGTTCGGCCGGCTCGACGTGCTGGTGCCCTTCCTGCTCGCCGCGATCGCCATCCGGCTCTGGCGCCACCCGGAGCTGCCGGAGGCCAACGGGCGGATCATGATCGGGCTGAGCGCGCTGCTGGTCGGCGTCCTCGGCCTGGTGCACATCGGCTGCGGCGCCCCCACGATGGGCAGCGGCGCCTCGCGGATAAGGGCGGCCGGCGGGATCATCGGCTGGGCCGCCTCCACCCCGATGATGGCCGCCGCCGGTCCGACGCTGGCCGTGCCGCTGCTCCTGCTGCTGGCCTTCTTCGGGGTGCTGGTGATCACCGCCACCCCGGTCAACCGCATCTTCGAGCGGCTGCGCTCGGCCGGCGTCCGGCTCGGCGTGGTCGAGCCCCGGCCCGGGGACGGGACGCGCGACGGGCGCGCGCCGGAGCGCGAGCTGTCCACCGAGCCGCCGGAGGACGCCGACCCCTCGGCGCTGCCGTTCACCGTGGACGCCGGCGGCGAGGACCCGCGCGACGAGGTGGCCGCCCGCCGGCGCCGCCGCCGGCGCAAGCCGGACCCGGCCGAGCAGGACGGGCCGGAGGCCGTCCGGGTCTCCCTGGACAAGGAGCCGCTGGACCCGTACGCCACCCGCAACCTCGCCGCCGGCGCCGCCGCCGACCTGGACGGCGCGCTGGTCTACGGGGTGCCCGCCTCCTCGGCGGTGGCGGACATGATGCACCAGGTGCAGGACCGCACCGCCCCGCCCGAGGAGGCGGCCGTCCCGGCCGCCCGCAGCGGCGGCCCCGGCGCACCCGAGGAGCACGGCGCGGCGCCGGTGCGCATGGAGCAGCTCCAGCTCTCCGGCGACATCACCTACGCGCTCCCCCCGCTCGACCTGCTGGAGCGCGGCGGCCCGGCCAAGGCCCGCAGCGCCCTCAACGACGAGGTGGTGGCCCAGCTCACCGGCACCTTCTCCGAGTTCAAGGTGGACGCCAGGGTCACCGGCTTCACCCGCGGCCCGACGGTCACCCGCTACGAGGTCGAGCTCGGCCCGGCCGTCAAGGTGGAGCGGATCACCGCGCTCGCCAAGAACATCGCGTACGCGGTGGCCAGCCCGGACGTGCGGATCATCAGCCCGATCCCGGGCAAGTCCGCGGTCGGCATCGAGATCCCCAACCGGGACCGCGAGATGGTCAACCTCGGCGACCTGCTGCGCTCGCGCACGGCGGCCGAGGACACCCACCCGATGGTCGTCGGCATGGGCAAGGACGTCGAGGGCCACACCGTGATGGCCAACCTCGCCAAGATGCCGCACATCCTGGTGGCCGGCGCCACCGGCGCGGGCAAGTCGTCCTGCATCAACTGCCTGATCACCTCGGTGCTCGCCCGGGCCACCCCGGACGAGGTGCGGATGGTGCTGGTCGACCCCAAGCGGGTCGAGCTGACCGCCTACGAGGGCATCCCGCACCTGATCACGCCGATCATCACCAACCCCAAGAAGGCCGCGGAGGCCCTCCAGTGGGTGGTGCGCGAGATGGACCTGCGCTACGACGACCTGGCGGCCTTCGGCTTCCGGCACGTGGACGACTTCAACGCCGCGGTGCGGGCCGGCAAGGTCACACCGCCGCTCGGCAGCGAGCGGGAACTGACGCCGTACCCGTACCTGCTGGTGATCGTCGACGAGCTGGCCGACCTGATGATGGTCGCGCCGCGCGACGTCGAGGACTCGGTGGTCCGGATCACCCAGCTGGCCCGTGCGGCCGGCATCCACCTGGTGCTGGCGACCCAGCGGCCCTCGGTGGACGTGGTGACCGGTCTGATCAAGGCCAACGTGCCGTCCCGGCTGGCCTTCGCGACCTCCGCGATGGCCGACTCCCGGGTCATCCTGGACCAGCCCGGCGCCGAGAAGCTGATCGGCAAGGGCGACGCGCTCTTCCTCCCGATGGGTGCCAGCAAGCCGATCCGCATGCAGGGCGCGTTCGTCACCGAGGCGGAGATCGCCGCGGTCGTCCAGCACTGCAAGGACCAGCTCACCGCCGTCTACCGGGACGACGTGACGGTCGGCGGCGGGCCGAAGAAGGAGATCGACGAGGAGATCGGCGACGACCTGGACCTGCTGATCCAGGCGGCCGAACTGGTGGTCTCCACCCAGTTCGGCTCGACCTCGATGCTCCAGCGCAAGCTCCGGGTCGGCTTCGCCAAGGCCGGCCGGCTGATGGACCTGATGGAGTCGCGGGGGATCGTCGGGCCGAGCGAGGGCTCCAAGGCCCGTGACGTGCTGGTGAAGCCGGACGAGCTGGACGGGGTGCTGGTGACCCTGCGCGGGTGACGGCCCGTCCCTCCGTCGGCCCGTCCCCCCGTCGGGCCCGTTCCCCCCGCTGGACGCGTCTCTTCGGCGGACCCGCGTTCCCCGGGACCGGCGCTCCCCCGGACCGGCGCCCCTGGGGGCCGGTGCCCCTCGGGACCCGTGCCCCCGGGGAGGTGTCACTCGTTCGGAGGGGGGTAGGCGCCGTGGTGGGAACCGAACGTGCGTACACCGCGTCACAGGCCGGAAAGCGAAGCCCGGGGTTCCCCGCGCGGGCCCGCTGACAGCGGGTCAGCGGGGTGCGGGGCCCCGGTCGGGGCGGGTGTGCGCATTCGGTCCTGTTCCGCTTGAGAAACGATCCGCCCGCGCCCCTAGACTGTTCCCCAGCAGGTGGCCATCCGCTCGAAAGGCGTGCCCCGTGACCATCGGCAAGTCCCCCGACCGCGAGAACGCCCCGTCGTCCGCGCAGCCGTCCGACGCCGCGGTTCAGGCGGCCGATGCCCCGAGCATCGGCCGGGTGCTGTCCGCCGCCCGGATCGAGGCCGGGCTCACGGTGGACCAGGTGAGTACGGCGACCCGGGTACGGGTGCCGATCGTCCATGCCATCGAGGAGGACGACTTCGGCCGCTGCGGCGGCGACTTCTACGCCCGCGGACACATCCGCTCGATCGCCCGCGCCGTCGGCGTGGACGGCGAGGAGCTGGTCGCCCGCTACGACGACGCGCACGGCGGCTCGCCCGCCTCCAAGCGCCCCACCCAGCTGATCGACAGCGGGCCGATCAAGGTGCCCGGCCGCGGTCGGCCGAACTGGGCGGCGGCGATGGTCGCCGCGATCGTCGCCGTGGTCGCCCTGATCGGCTTCAACCTGGTGAACGGCAAGACCGGCCACACCGGGACCGGCTCCGCCAGCGCGCGGCTGCCCAGCGGCTCCGGCACCGGCTCCCTCGCCCCGGCCCCCTCGCCCACCGTGCAGCCCCCGGCACCCGCTCCCAGCGCCGCCGCGATCGCCGCCGTGCCGGCCGACAAGGTGACCGTGAAGCTGGTCGCCGAGGGCACCAGCTGGGTGTCCGCGGTGGACGGCACCGGGAAGTCGCTGTTCCAGAACAACATCAGCGACGGCCAGGACCAGACGTTCACCGACGGGAAGCAGATCAAGTTGGTGCTCGGCAACGGCGGGGCCGTGCACGCGTACGTCAACGGGAAGGACCTCGGTCTCCTCGGCAAGGACGGCCAGGTGGTGCACGTCACGTACACCCCCGGCGACCCGCAGGCGGGCTGACCAGAGCAGGCCTGTGGAGGGGTCGGAGACCTGGTGAAGATCTGGTAATCCGAGGCGCGCGGCCTCCGGGGCGAACGGCACCGGAGGCCGCGCGTTAATCTTGGGCCTATGCCTGAACGCCGCACTGTCGCCCTTGTCACGCTCGGATGCGCCCGCAACGAGGTGGACTCCGAGGAACTCGCCGGGCGACTGGAGGCCGACGGCTGGTTGCTCGTCGACGACGCCGCCGCCGCGGACGTCGCCGTCGTCAACACCTGCGGCTTCGTCGAAGCCGCCAAGAAGGACTCCGTGGACGCCCTGCTGGAGGCCAACGACCTGAAGGGACACGGCCGCACCCAGGCCGTCGTCGCGGTCGGCTGCATGGCCGAGCGGTACGGCAAGGAGCTCGCCGACGCGCTGCCCGAGGCCGACGGGGTGCTCGGCTTCGACGACTACGCCGACATCTCCGACCGGCTCCAGACGATCCTCTCCGGCGGCCACCACGCCCCGCACCTCCCGCGCGACCGCCGCAAGCTCCTGCCGATCAGCCCGGCCGAACGGCAGTCCGCCGCCGAGGCCGTCGCGCTGCCCGGCCACGGCGCCGCCGAGGCCCCCGCCGAACCGATCGCCGACCTGCCCGACGGCCTCGCCCCGGCCTCCGGCCCGCGCACCCTGCGCAAGCGGCTCGACGACAACCCGGTCGCCTCCGTCAAGCTCGCCTCCGGCTGCGACCGGCGCTGTTCGTTCTGCGCCATCCCCGCCTTCCGCGGCTCGTTCATCTCCCGCCGCCCCTCCGACGTGCTGCACGAGGCCCAGTGGCTGGCCGGGCAGGGCGTGCGCGAGATCGTCCTGGTGAGCGAGAACAACACCTCGTACGGCAAGGACCTCGGCGACATCCGCCTGCTGGAGACGCTGCTCGGCGAGATCTCCTCGATCGAGGGCGTCGAGCGGGTCCGGGTCTCCTACCTGCAGCCGGCCGAGATGCGCCCCGGCCTGATCGACGCGATGACCGGGACCACCGACGTGGTGCCCTACTTCGACCTCTCCTTCCAGCACTCGGCGCCGGCCGTGCTGCGCCGGATGCGGCGCTTCGGCTCCACCGACCAGTTCCTGGAGCTGCTGAAGACCATCCGCGACCGGGCCCCGCAGGCCGGCGCCCGGTCCAACTTCATCGTCGGCTTCCCCGGTGAGACCGAGGAGGACTTCGCCGAGCTGGAACGCTTCGTCACCCACGCCGGGCTCGACGCGATCGGCGTCTTCGGCTACTCGGACGAGGACGGCACCGAGGCCGCCACCTACGACGGCAAGCTGCCCGAGGACGTCATCGCCGACCGGCTGAGCCGGCTGAGCCGACTGGCCGAGGAGATGACCGCCCAGCGGGCCGAACAGCGGATCGGCACCGAGGTCGAGGTGCTGATCGAGTCGGTCGAGGACGGGGTGGTCGAGGGCCGGGCCGCCCACCAGGCGCCCGAGACCGACGGCCTGACCACCCTGCTCGGCGTCGAGGACCCCGCGGTGGGCCAGTTCCACCGGGCCACCGTGGTGGCCAGCGAGGGCGTCGACCTGATCGCCGAGGCGCTGGAGCAGGTGCGGGCCCCCAAGGCCCCGGGAGCCGGAGAATGACCAAGGGGCCCGGCGCCCCGGCCGCGGCCCACCCGGACAGACCGGTGGCCGCGGTACCGCCGCCGCCGGGTGTCTGGAACATCGCCAACATGCTCACGATGCTCCGGCTGCTGCTGGTGCCGGTCTTCGTGACGCTGCTGTTCGCCGACGGCGGGCACGACCCCAAGTGGCGCTCCGTCGCCTGGGCCTCGTTCGCCGTCGCGATGATCACCGACCTGTTCGACGGCGAGCTGGCCCGGCGCAAGGGCCTGGTCACCGACTTCGGGAAGATCGCCGACCCGATCGCCGACAAGGCGATCATGGGCGCGGCCCTGATCGGCCTCTCGCTGCTCGGCGACCTGCCCTGGTGGGTCACCGTGGTGATCCTGGCCCGCGAACTCGGCATCACCCTGATGCGCTTCTGGGTCATCCGCTACGGGGTCATCCCGGCCAGCCGCGGCGGCAAGCTCAAGACGCTCACCCAGGGCATCGCCGTCGGCATGTACGTCCTGGAGCTGACCGGCTGGCTCGCCACCGCGCGGGCCGTGCTGATGGCCCTGGCGGTGCTGCTGACCGTCGGCACCGCACTGGACTACGTCGGACAGGCGCTGCGCCTGCGCCGCGAGGGACTGGCCGCGGAGCGCGCGGGCCGGTGAACGAAGGGGGAGCGCGGGTGGCGCGGCAGGACACGGCGGGGCACGAGCCGGCTCGGCGCGACCCGGTCCGGTGCGATCCGGCTCAGCACGACTTGGCTCAGCACGACCCGGCTCAGCACGACCTGGCGGCGCGGGCGCACGCCGCGCTGCGCGCCGGGGGCGCCTCGCTGGCCGTCGCCGAGTCGCTGACCGGCGGGCTGCTGGCGGCCGCGCTGGTGGACGTCCCCGGGGCGTCCGCGACCTTCCGCGGCTCCGTCACCGCGTACGCCACCGACCTCAAGGCCTCGGTGCTCGGCGTGGACGAGGGGCTGCTGGCCGTCCACGGGCCGGTGCACCCGGTGGTGGCCCGGCAGATGGCCGAGGGCGTGCGCCGGCTGCTGGGGGCGACCTACGGCCTCGCGACGACCGGGGTCGCCGGACCGGACCCGCAGGACGGCCGGCCGGTGGGCACCGTACACCTCGCGGTGGCCGGCCCGGGGGGAACTCTGGTCAGTTCGCCCCGGCTGTCGGGGGACCGTGCCACAATCCGTCACGGGGCGGTGACCACCGCCCTGGAACTGCTCGTCGGGAGCCTCCCGGCCGGTGCGCCCACGACCTGACCTCGTGGGCCCGGCCCCCGCGCCTCGGGCGCCGGTGGAGTCCTGGTGGAGCCGCGGTCGCGGAGAACTCCACCCGACCGGGACCCGTCGATCCGGCGCACGGGTATGGGACAGCTGGAGGATCGTGTTACATCCAAGGCCCTGGTTGGGCAGAAACCAGGTGGCGAACGAGTTGCGTGACGGTGGCCGGGCGGGCCGCGACGGGTACCACGAGGGGCCCGCGGACCCGGGTACGACACCGCCGCGAGGAGGGGGACGGCCTTGCAGCCCAGAGTGAACACGACCAGGGTCCCCGCACGCGAAGCGGGCAAGGCGGTACGGTGGGGGCGTGACATCTCGATCCGCAGTCCGAGGAGGGAGGCACCGATGATCCTGCTCCGTCGCCTACTGGGCGATGTACTGCGTCGGCAGCGCCAGCGCCAGGGCCGCACACTCCGCGAGGTGTCGGCGGCCGCACGGGTTTCGCTCGGTTACCTCTCCGAGGTCGAGCGGGGACAGAAGGAGGCCTCCTCGGAGCTGCTCTCCGCCATCTGCGACGCACTCGACGTCCGGATGTCCGAGGTCATGCGCGAGGTCAGCGACGAACTCTCGCTCGCCGAACTTGCGGCGATGGCCACCCTCTCCGAAGGTGATCTGCTGAGGCCGGTGCTCGAACCGGTACCGCTGCCCGCCCCCGGCGCCGACCGGGCGAACATGTCGCCCAAGGCCGCCGCGATGGACGTGGTCGCCGCCTGAACCCGGCCTCGACTCCTGGGCTCCTGGTGCCCGGGGCGAGCGAAGGAGGGCGGTCGTGCGAAGAGCGTCGACGGTGTGCACGGAGGCCCGAATACGGCTGCGGCACGTGGTGTCCTGGTCGGCCCGCCGGGTCCTGGCGGTCCTCACCGCCGGCCTCCTCTGTTGGCTCCTGGTGATCCGGGGCCAGCTGGCGGACGGCGCGGCCCTCGGGTTGCTCGCGGCCGGAGGCTGGGGGCTCGGTCTGATCCCGGTGCACGCAGACCGGAGCGCGACCGGACCGCAGCGGCGCCTGCGGGCGCGGGCCGCACGGGCCGCGGGCCGGGTGGAGACGCAACCGCCGCCGACCGGCTGATTCACCCGTACGGGTGAGCCCGGTCGTACCGGCGCGACGAGTGGACGGGAACGCCGCGGGTCCGGTGGACCCGCGGCCTTCTGCTGCTCCGACGGGGGCCGGGCGCCGGGCCGACGGCACCGTCAGGGTCGCAGGCGCAGACCGCGCGGGGTCGCGTGGAAGCCGGCCTCCTCCAGTGCCGCACCGAGCTCCGAGCCGAGGGCCGGCTCGCCGTTCGCCCGCTCCACCGTGACGCTGCCCAGGGCGCCCTCGCGGACCGCGCCCGCCAGCGCGCCCGCCGCCAGCGCCCGGGTGGCCGCGTCCTCCGGCCAGGCCAGCAGCGATTTGCCGCCCCGCTCGACGTACAGCGCCAGCTCGCCGTCCACCAGCACCACCAGGGCGCCCGCCTTGCGGCCGGGGCGGTGCGCCCGGACCTCCTTCGCCTCCCCGGTGCCCCCGGCACCCGTGGCCTCCTTCGCCCCGGAGCCGGTCGGCGGCTCCGGCCAGGGCAGCGCCGCGCCGTAGGCGTTCGCCGGGTCGGCGGCGGCGAGCACCAGCACCTGCGGGGGCTCCGCGGCCGGCGCGGCCGGCCACTCGACCCCCCGGGCCCGCTCCAGTCGGGAGTGCACCGAGCGCAGCCGGTCGGCCGCGCCGTCCATGGCGAACTGGGCCCCGCCCAGCCCCTCGACGAAGTAGCCCCGGCGGGCCCGGCCGCGCTCCTCCATCGCGGCGAGCACCCGGTACACCCCGGCGAAGCCGCCGGGCACCCGCTCCGCCGCCACCGCGCCCCGGGTGAGCAGACCGTGCCGGTCCAGCAGGCTCTGGGCCCGGCTGGTGGCCCGCAGCGTCGGGTCGGCCGCCGGGGCGGGCAGCAGCGACCAGCGGCCGGCCACCGTCGGCGGGCCGCTGCGCAGGGCGCCGCCGGCCCGGCCGAAGGAGCGGCCGGCGCCGCCGTAGCGGCCGCGTGGCGTCGCCCGGGGGGCGCGGTGGGCGGTGGCCCCGGCCGTCCGGCCGGAGCCGAGCAGGGCGCGCAGCGGGGCCAGGGTGTCGTTGGTGACGTAACCGGCCCAGACGAGGTCCCAGAGGGCCGCCACCGCCTCCGGCTCGGGGACGTCCTCCGGGAGCTGCTGGACGAGCTGGCGGAAGAACAGGCCGTAGCCGCCGGCCAGCGCCCGCAACAGGGCGTCGTGCACGGGCGTCAGCGCGGGCGGGACGGCGTCGGGGCGCAGCAGGTGGGCGTTCTCGGTCAGGTGCAGGCTGAGCCAGCCGTCCTTGCCGGGCAGGGCGCCGGCCCCGCACCAGCCGATCTCGCCGGCGGCCGTCAGTTCGTCCAGCAGGCCGGGGGAGTAGTCGGCGAGCCGGGCCGGCAGGATCAGCTTCTCCAGGGCGGAGGCGGGCAGGGCGGTGCCCTGGAGCTGCTCGACCACCCGGAGCAGGCCGTCGGGGCCGCGCAGCCGGTGGCCGGCCAGGTGCTGCCACTGCGGGAGGAAGGCGGCCAGCGCCCGGGGCGGGACGGGCTCGACCTCCTGGCGCAGGGCGGCGAGCGAGCGGCGGCGCAGCCGGCGCAGCACCTCGGCGTCGCACCACTCGACGCCGGCGGTGTGGCTCTCCACCGGCCGGAACTGGCCCTGCACCAGGCGCCCGGCGGAGGTGAGGCGGTGCAGGGTGCCGGTGACGACGGCGGTGCCGAGGCCGAACCGGGCGGCGGCCTCGGCGGCGGTGAACGGGCCGTGGGTGCGGGCGTGCCGGGCGAGGAGGTCGCCCAGCGGGTCCTTGACCGGCTCGGTGAACGCCTCCGGGACGCCGACCGGCAGCGGGGTGCCGAGCGCGTCGCGCAGCCGACCGGCGTCCTCGACCGCGGCCCAGCGCTGCTCGCCGGCGATCCGGACCTGGATCACCCGGCGGGCGGCCTCCAGCTCCAGCGCCCAGAGCGGCTCGGCGCCGCGCACCGTCAGCTCGGCCTCGCTGAGCGGGCCGAGCAGGCGCAGCGCGTCGGCGACGCCCTCGGCGTCCCTGACCCGGCGCTCCGGGGTGAGGCGCTGGAGCTCGGCCTCCAGCTCGGCGAGCACCTGCGGGTCGAGCAGCTCGCTCAGTTCGGCCTGGCCGAGGAGTTCGGAGAGCAGCCGGGAGTCGAGCGAGAGGGCGGCGGCGCGGCGCTCGGCGAGCGGGGAGTCGCCCTCGTAGAGGAACTGGGCGACGTAGCCGAACAGCAGTGAGCGGGCGAAGGGGGACGGCTCCGGGGTGGTGACCTCGACCAGGCGGACGGCGCGGGACTCGAGGTCCCCCATCAGCTCGACCAGGCCGGGTACGTCGAAGACGTCCTGCAGGCACTCGCGGACGGCCTCCAGGACGATCGGGAACGAGCCGTACTCGGAGGCGACCTCGAGGAGTTGGGCGGCGCGCTGGCGCTGCTGCCAGAGCGGGGTGCGGCGGCCGGGGCTGCGGCGCGGGAGCAGCAGGGCGCGGCCGGCGCACTCGCGGAAGCGGGAGGCGAACAGGGCCGAGCCGCCGACCTGGTCGGTGACCAGCTGCTCGATCTCGCCGGGGTCGAACAGGGCGGCGTCGGCGCCGACCGGGGCCTCGTCCGCCGGGGAGGGCTCCGCGGGGCCCGCGAAGTCGAAGTCGGGGGACAGCAGGTCGGCGTCCGGCAGCCGGAGCACGATGCCGTCGTCGGCGTGCATGACCTGCGGGTCGAGGCCGTGCTTCTCGCGCAGCCGGGCGCCGAGGGCGAGCGCCCAGGGGGCGTGCACCTGGGCGCCGAAGGGGGAGTGGACGACGATCCGCCAGTCGCCCAGCTCGTCGCGGAAGCGTTCGACCACGATGGTGCGGTCGTCCGGCAGGTGGCCGCAGGCGGCGCGCTGCTCGGCCAGGTAGTCGAGCAGGTTGGCGGCGGCCCAGTCGTCCAGGCCGGCCTGCCGGAGCCGGGCGGTGGCGTCGGCGGGTGGCATGGCGCCCAGCTCGCGGGTGAACGCGCCGAGGGCGCGGCCGAGTTCGAGCGGGCGGCCGAGGGTGTCGCCCTTCCAGAACGGGAGCCGGCCGGGGACGCCGGGAGCGGGGGTGACCAGCACCTTGTCGTGGGTGATGTCCTCGATCCGCCAGGAGGTGGTGCCGAGGGTGAAGACGTCGCCCACGCGGGACTCGTAGACCATCTCCTCGTCGAGCTCGCCCACCCGCCGCCCGCCGCCGCCCTTCTTCGGGTCGGTGCCGGCGATGAAGACGCCGAACAGGCCGCGGTCGGGGATGGTGCCGCCGGAGGTGACGGCGAGCCGCTGGGCGCCCGGACGGCCCGTCACGGTGCCGGCCACGCGGTCCCAGACCACCCGGGGGCGCAGCTCGGCGAAGGCGTCCGAGGGGTAGCGGCCGGCCAGCATGTCGAGCACGGCCTCGAAGGCGGACTGCGGGAGGGTGGCGAACGGGGCGGCGCGGCGGACCACGGTGAGCAGCTCGTCCACCGGCCAGGCGTCCAGTGCCGTCATCGCGACCAGCTGCTGGGCGAGGACGTCCAGCGGGTTGCGCGGGACGCGCAGCGCCTCGATCCGCCCGGCCCGCATCCGCTCGGTGACCACGGCGGACTGCACGAGGTCCCCCCGGTACTTGGGGAAGAAGACGCCGGTGGAGACGGCCCCGACCTGGTGGCCGGCCCGGCCGACCCGCTGCAGGCCGGAGGCGACCGAGGGCGGTGACTCCACCTGGACGACCAGCTCGACGGCGCCCATGTCGATGCCCAGTTCCAGGCTGGAGGTGGCGACGACGGCGGGCAGCCGGCCCGCCTTCAGCTCCTCCTCGACCAGGGACCGCTGCTCCTTGGAGACGGAGCCGTGGTGCGCCCGGGCGATGACCGGGGGGATCCCCCTGGCGGCCCCCGAGCCGCCCATCAGCTGGGCCGGGGCGTGCGCCTCGGGGGCGGCGGTGCCGGTGGCGCGCTCGTGGGCGATCTCGTTCAGCCGGTTGCACAGGCGCTCGGCGAGGCGGCGGGAGTTGGCGAACACGATGGTCGAGCGGTGCGCCTCGACGAGGTCGACGATCCGTTCCTCGACGTGCGGCCAGATCGAGGTCTGGCGCTGCGGGTCGGTGTCGGACGCACCGCCGGTGGCCGGGGCGGCGGGCAGGTCGTCCAGGTCGGGGACGGGGACGACCACCGACAGGTCGAACTCCTTGGCGGTGGCGGGCTGGACGACGGCGGCGCCGCGCTGCGGGCTGAGGAAGCGCGCCACCTCGTCGACCGGGCGGACGGTCGCGGACAGGCCGATCCGGCGGGCCGGGCGCTCCAGCAGTTCGTCCAGCCGCTCCAGGCTGAGTGCGAGGTGGGCGCCGCGCTTGGTGCCGGCGACCGCGTGCACCTCGTCGAGGATCACCGTGTCGACGCCGCGCAGCGCGTCCCGGGAGGCGGAGGTGAGCAGCAGGAACAGCGACTCGGGGGTGGTGATCAGGATGTCCGGCGGGTGGGTCGCGAAGCGTCGCCGGTCGGCGGCGGGGGTGTCGCCGGAGCGGATGGCGACCTGGACCTCGGGTTCGGGCAGGCCGAGCCGGACGGCGGCCTGGCGCAGGCCGGTCAGCGGGGCGCGCAGGTTGCGTTCGACGTCCACCGCGAGCGCCTTGAGCGGTGAGACGTAGAGGACCCGGCAGCGGCGGGCCGGTTCGGCCGGGGGCGGGGTGCTGCTCAGCCGGTCCAGGGCGGAGAGGAAGGCGGCGAGCGTTTTGCCGGAGCCGGTCGGGGCGACCACCAGGACGTCGGTGCCGCGCCGGATGGCGCGCCAGGCCTCGGACTGGGCGGTGGTGGGGGCGGAGAAGGCGCCGGTGAACCAGGCCCGGGTGGTCGGGGCGAAGCCGGCCAGGGGGTCGTCGTCGGGCGGGGTCGGGTGCTGGGGCGCCATGCCCCCATGGTGCCGGGTGGCACCGACAACCGGGGGCCGGCGGGCGCGGGTGTCCGTGGAGGAGCAAAAAGGGCAATCCGCTCATATGGTGATGATTCAGGACCGTGATCGACCCGTGACCCACCGGACCGACGAGCGGAGAGCGTGCGATGGCGCAGGTGCACCCGTGCGGCGGGCCCGTCCGTGCCGCCCGGCGCCGGGTCGGCGGGCCCGCCCGGGCGCTGCTCGCCATGCTGCTCACCGCGCTGGTGGTCGGCGGCGCCGTCCCCTCCGTCTCGGGGGCCGGCCGCTCCTACCTCAGCTACCTGGTCCTGGCCGAGCAGGAGGACGCCGCCGGCGCCGCCCGGGCCGGGGCGGAGAGCCGGGCGGCGGGCGGTCAGGTGGTCCAGGAGTACCCGCAGATCGGGGCCGTCCTGGCGTACGCCACCGGCGGCTTCGCCGACCGGCTGCGCACCCGCCCCGGGATCGCCGCGGTCGGCGCCACCCGCACCACGCCGGTGGTGAGCCCGCCCCGGCTGCTCGACGGCGCCGGGGACTTCGCGGCCGGCGCCGGCCCGGCCGCCCGCGGCGCCGACCGGGCGGACGGCGGCACCCCCACCGTGCCCGACCCGGCCGAGGGCGACCCGTGGAACCTCGCCCTGGTGGGTGCCGCCCCCGCGCCGGGCGGCGACGCCTCCGCCGCACCGCGCGGCCCCGCGGCCGGCGCCGCGCCCACCGCGGGGGCGCTGAACCGGGTGCTGGTCGCGGTGCTCGACTCCGGCGTCGACGACACCCACCCGGACCTGCGGGCCGCCGTCGACCCGAAGGCCTCCGCCTCCTGCGCCGACGGGCGCCCGGACGCCCGCTCCGGTGCCTGGCGGCCCGACCCGGGCGTCGGCGAGAGCGGCCACGGCACCCACGTCGCCGGCATCGTCGGCGCCGCCCGGGACGGTCACGGCGTCACCGGGGTCGCGCCCGGCGTGCGGATCGCCGCCGTCCGGCTGCTCGGGCCGCTCGGCCAGTACTACGCAGAGAACATCGTCTGCGGGATGCTCTGGGCCGCCGACCACGGCGCCAGGGCGATCAACAACAGCTACTTCGCCGACCCGTGGAAGTACAACTGCCCGGAGGACCGGGACCAGGCCGCGCTGGTCGCCGCCGTCGGCCGCGCCGCCGGCTACGCGCAGCGCAGGGGCGCCGTGGTGGTCGCCTCGGCGGGCAACGACGGGCAGGACCTCGGCGCGGCCCGGACCGACGACCGCAGCCCCAACGACCGCACCGCCGGCCCGGCCCGCACCCGCCACCTCGGGACGGAGTGCATCCGGCTGCCCGGCGAGCTGCCCGGGGTGGTCACCGTCACCGCCGTCGACCGGGACGGCCACCCGTCGGGCTACTCCAACTACGGGCGCGGCCGGGTGTCGCTGGCCGCACCCGGCGGGGACCCGGACGGCGGCCCGCAGGGCGCGATCGTCTCCGACTGGCCCGGCGGGCAGTACGCGGCGCTCGCGGGCACCTCGATGGCGGCGGCGCACGTCACCGGGGCGGTCGCGGTGGCCGCCGCACTGCACCCGGACTACGGCTCGGGGGCGCTCGCCGCGCTGCTGGCCGGCACGGCGGCCGCCGCCTGCCCGCCGGGGCCCTACGCCTGCGGGGAGCGGCAGTACGCCGGTGCGGGGCTGCTCGCGCTGCCGAAGTGAGCCGGCCCCGGGCCGCCCGGGCGGGCGGACCGGCCGGGGCGGGCGGGCGCGGTCCGGGATACTGGGGGGCATGAGGCTGACGGAGTTCTGGCGACGGATGTACGCGCACTTCGGCGAGGCGTACGCGGAGTCCTTCGCCTCCGACCACGTGATGAGCGAACTCGGCGGGCGGACGGTGCGGCAGGCGCTGGAGTCCGGCTGGGAGGCCAAGGACGTCTGGCGGGTGGTCTGTCGGACCCAGGGCGTCTCCGGCGCGCTGCGCTGAGCCGGGCCCGTCCGGCGGTGGGCCGAACGGGTGCCCGCGCCCGGGCGGGCCCGGGGCATGGGTGAGACTGTCGGGGTGGCAAGCAGCGCAGGAGCACCGGAACCGGACAGGTCGGCGCAGGCCGTCGACGATGCCGCGGGCCAGCCGCCCGCACCCGCGCGGCCGCCGGGCCGGGGGATCGAATGGAGCGGCGGGATGCCGCGTTGGCTTCCCCGGGCGATGGTGCTGGCCCTCGTGCTGGTCGGGGTGTTCAAGCTCGCCGACTGGGCCTTCCACCAGCTGATCGACCTCTTCGTGATGCTGCTGGTGGCCTTCTTCCTCTCGCTGGCGCTGGAGCCGGCCGTCGACCGGATGGCGGCGCGCGGGGTGCGCCGCGGGGTGGGCACCTTCCTGGTCTTCGTGGCCGTCGGGGTCGCGGTGGCCGGGTTCCTCGCGGCGCTCGGCACGCTGCTGGTCGACCAGGTGGCGAAGATCGCCGGGGACCTCCCGCACCTGGTCGACAACCTGATCGGCTGGATCAACCGGACGTTCCACCAGGACCTGTCGCTGGGCGAGCTGCAGAAGAAGCTGCTCAAGGACTCCGGGGCGATCGAGAGCTACGCCCAGCAGGCCGCCGACAACGTCTGGGGCGTCTCCTCCACCGTGATCGGCGGGCTCTTCCAGGCCTTCACGGTCGGGCTGTTCACCTTCTACTTCACCGCCGAGGGCCCCCGGGTGCGCCGGACGGTCTGTTCGGTGCTGCCGCCGGCCAAGCAGGCCGAGGTGCTCCGGGCCTGGGAGATCGCCCTGGCCAAGACCGGCGGCTACCTCTACTCCCGGGCGCTGCTGGCGGTGGTCTCGGCCGCCGGCCACTGGGTGATGTTCGCGCTGCTGGACCTGCCGTACTCGGCCGCGCTGGCGGTCTGGGTCGGCGTCATGTCGCAGTTCGTGCCCACCATCGGGACGTACCTGGCCGGCGCGCTGCCGGTGCTGGTGGCGCTCACCGTGGAGCCGGTGGACGCGCTCTGGGTGCTGGTCTTCGTGGTGGTCTACCAGCAGGTCGAGAACTACCTGCTGCACCCGAGGATCACCGCGCGGACGGTGGACGTGCACCCGGCGGTGGCGTTCGGCTCGGTGATCGCGGGCGCGGCGCTGCTCGGGGCGGTCGGCGCGCTGATCGCCATCCCGGCGGCGGCCACCCTGCAGGGCTTCGTCGGGACGTACGTGCGGCGCTACGAGGTGGCCACCGACCCGCGGATCGACCGGGGCGAGCAGCGGCGGGCCCGGCGGGAGCTGCGCCGGGAGGCGGCGCGGCGGCTGCGGCGGATCGTCGGCGGCGACGGGGAGTGATCCGGCGGCCGGGCCGCGGCGGGGGTGACCCGGCCGCCGGGCCGACGTGCGAAGCTTGAATCGAACAGTTGTTCTTTGTACTCTCCGGCGAAGAGTTCTCCACAGGCGGAGCCGGGTCGGGCTCGTTTGTCAGTGGGACGCGCTAGCGTCGAGGACGATGAAGCGCACAGCACAGAACCCGAGGGTGGAAGCCATGGCAGGTACGGATCGCGAGAAGGCCCTTGAGACCGCCCTCGCCCAGATCGAGCGGCAGTTCGGCAAGGGCTCGGTGATGCGCCTCGGTGAGAAGGCCAACGAGCCGGTCGAGGTGATCTCCACCGGGTCCACCGCCCTGGACGTCGCCCTCGGCGTCGGCGGCATCCCGCGCGGCCGGGTGATCGAGATCTACGGCCCCGAGTCCTCCGGCAAGACCACGCTGACCCTGCACCTGGCGGCCAACGCCCAGCGGGCCGGCGGCACGGTCGCCTTCGTCGACGCGGAGCACGCGCTCGACCCGGAGTACGCCAAGAAGCTCGGCGTGGACACCGACGCCCTGCTGGTCAGCCAGCCGGACACCGGTGAGCAGGCCCTGGAGATCACCGACATGCTGATCCGCTCCGGCGCGATCGACCTGGTGATCATCGACTCGGTCGCGGCCCTCGTCCCGCGCGCCGAGATCGAGGGCGAGATGGGCGACTCGCACGTCGGTCTGCAGGCCCGTCTGATGAGCCAGGCGCTGCGCAAGATCGCCGGTGCGCTGAACCAGTCGAACACCACCGCGATCTTCATCAACCAGCTCCGCGAGAAGATCGGCGTCATGTTCGGCTCGCCGGAGACCACGACCGGTGGCCGGGCCCTGAAGTTCTACGCCTCGGTCCGTCTGGACATCCGCCGGATCGAGACCCTGAAGGACGGCACCGAGGCGGTCGGCAACCGCACCCGCGTCAAGGTCGTCAAGAACAAGGTCGCCGCGCCGTTCAAGCAGGCCGAGTTCGACATCCTCTACGGCATCGGCATCAGCCGCGAGGGCGGCCTGATCGACATGGGCGTCGAGCACGGCTTCATCCGCAAGTCGGGTGCCTGGTACACCTACGAGGGCGACCAGCTCGGCCAGGGCAAGGAGAACGCCCGCAACTTCCTGCGGGACAACCCGCAGCTCGCGGACGAGATCGAGCGGAAGATCAAGGGCAAGCTCGGCATCGGCCCCAAGGTCGAGGAGCCGGCCGAGGGTGACGCGGCGGCCCCCGCCTCCGACGGCGCGGCCAAGCCGATCACCGCGACCGCCGCCAAGACGGCCGCGGCGAAGAAGACGGCGGCGGCCGCCAAGGCCTGAGCCGTTGACACAGCACGACGCGGCGGGCAGCGGCCCGGACGACGACCACGGACCACCGGACTGGTTCGCCGCGGTCGCGGAGGAGCCGCCGCCCGCGGAGCAACCGGAGCCGCCGTCCGCGGCGCTGCCCCGGTCACGGCCCCGGAAGGGGCAGCGGCGGGAGCGGTCCTCCGCCGCGCGGTGGGCATCCGGTTCGGAGCCGGAGTTCGACCGGGCGCCGGCCCGGGCGGTGCGCGGCGCGGCGCCCGGGCCGGCACCGGCGGAGCCCTCGGTCGACGAGCTGGGGCTCGTCTCCGCCTCCGAGCTGCCCACCGGCCGGCGTCGGCGCCGCTCGGCCCTGGTGGCCGAGCGGGCCGACGCGACCGGCGCCGTGACGGACGACGAGCCGGGCGGATCCCCGGCCGAAGGCCCCCGGGGAGCGGCCACCGGTCCGCGCGGCGGCACGGGCACGCGCCGGGCCCGGCGCGCGGCGGAGCGGTCCGAGGGCGGGGAGCCGGAGGAGGGGCGTGCGCCCGGCGCCCGTCGACGGGCGGGGGCCGAGGAGTCGGCCGACCCGCAGACCCGCGCCCGCGACATCTGCCTGCGGCTGCTCACCGGCGCCGCCAAGAGTCGCAAGCAGCTCGCCGACGCCCTGCGCAAGCGGGAGATCCCGGAGGACGTCGCCGACGAGGTGCTCACCCGGCTCGAAGAGGTCGGGCTGATCGACGACGCGGCCTTCGCCGCGGCCTGGGTGGAGTCCCGGCACGCCGTCCGAGGCCTGTCCCGGCGGGCGCTCACCCAGGAGCTGCGCACCAAGGGGGTGGCCGCCGACCTGGTCGAGCAGGCCGTCGCCCAGGTCGACCACGACGACGAGACCGAGGCCGCCAGGGCCCTCGTCGACCGCAAGCTGCGGGCCACCCGGGGGCTGGACGCCCAGGTGCGCACCCGCCGGCTGGTCGGCATGCTGGCCCGCCGCGGCTACTCCGAGGGGCTGGCGTTCCGGGTGGTGCGCGGCGCGCTGGAGTCGGAGGAGCAGGACGCAACGTAGCCGCGCGCCCCGGGAGGGCGGGCCCGGGAGGGCTCAGGCGCTCGGCGAGTCCACCTGCTCGGGGGCGGGGTGGTCCTGGGCGGGGCTGTCCTCGGCGGGGCGGTCCCGGGCCGGCTCGGCGTCCGCGGCCCCGGCCAGCGGGGCCGGCCCCCCGCGGGCCCGGTCGGCCAGTGCCAGCAGGTCCTCGGCGGCGGCGCCCTGGGTGACGCCGACCAGGTGCCCGTCCGGCCGGATCAGCAGCACGGTGTGCGGCCCGGCCTCCGGGTACTCCTCGGTGACCAGCACCTCGGCCGGCACCGGCAGCGCGGCGGCGACCTCGGCCAGCCGGGGCATCAGACCGGCGCCCAGCCAGTGCTCGGAGGACCAGACGGCGGTGCCGGGGGCGACCAGCAGCAGCAGGAAGGCGACGCCGAGCCGGGCGTGCAGGTGGTCGGGGGTGCCGTCGGCGGCCAGCACCGGCAGGTCCGGGACGAGCACGCCGGGCGCGGTGGCGGGCAGCAGTTCGCTGAGCGAGGTGGTGCTGCGGGCACCGCGCTGGACCGGCACCCGGCCGGGGACGCCGGAGGGCGCCGCCGGGTAGGCGGGCGCGCCGCCGAAGCGGCCGGTGCCGAGCTGTCCGTCGGCGAGCAGCGGGGCGTGCTTGCGGAACCCCCCGACCAGCAGCGAACGCCTGGTCTGCTGCCAGCCGCGCAACGGGCGCAGCAGCGGCATGGCCTGGTCGACGGCGCGCAGCCGGGCGCCGACCGCGCCGCGCCGCTCCGCCTCGTAGCCGTCCAGCAGGGAGCCGCCGGGCTGCGGGCCGCCGGAGTGGAGGTGCCAGGCGAGGGCGAGCCGCCAGGCGAGGTTGTCGGCGTCGCGCAGCCCGTCGGCGAGGTTCTGCATGCCGAGTGCGCCGTGCAGGTGGGCGGCGTCGCCGGCGAGGAAGCAGCGGCCGCTGCGGAAGCGGGCGGCGAGGCGCTGCTGGGCGGTGTGGTCGGCGGCGGCCAGCAGGTCGAAGCGCGGCAGTTCGCCGCACCAGCCGGTCAGGGTGGCGGTGACCCGGGTGAGCAGGGTGTCGCCGGTGACGATGCCGGGCCAGGTGGCGTGCGGGTCGACGGGCTCGGTGGGGGCGGGCCGTCCGGGGGGCAGCCGCCAGTCGAGCCGCCAGACGCCGTCCGGCAGGGGGCGGGCGGAGGCCTCGCGGTCGCCGCGCCACGGGGGCTCGCGGTGGAGTCTGGCCTCGTGGAACGGCAGGTCGACGCGGACGGTGGCGATGGCGTTGCGGTCGACGGCCGGGCGGCCGGGGAAGCGGATCTTCAGGAGCTTGCGGACGGCGGAGCGGGCTCCGTCGCAGCCGACCAGGTGGCTGCCGCGCCACCAGGTGCTGGAGCCGTCCTGGGTGCCGTGGGTGCGGACGCTGACGCCGTCGCGGTCCTGTTCGAGTTCGACGACCCGGCTCAGCGGGACGAGTCTCACCAGCGGGGTGCCGGTCAGGGCGTCCCGCAGGCCGCGCTGGAGCCGGTGCTGGGGCAGGTGGAAGGTGGGGGAGTCGGTGAGGTCGATCCGCAGCACCTCCTGGCGGCGCCGCCAGACGGCGAAGGAGTCCCAGAGGGCGGAGTCCGAGACGGCCCGGGAGTAGCCGATCCGGGTGAGGAAGGCGGCGGTGTCGGCCCCGAGGACGACGCTGCGCGGGCCTTCGGGGCAGAGGCCGGAGCCCTCGTCCAGGACGACGGTCGGCACCTCGTGCCGGGCCAGGGCGAGGGCCAGGGCCAGACCGACCGGTCCGGCCCCGACCACGATCACCGGGTCCATGCGGCGACCTCCGGGCACGAACCGGCCGATGGGCCGGCGTCAGTTACCGCTGCCGCATATGCCGCGTGGATGCTCCCGGGAGGTGTCACGAAGAGCAATGCAACAGTTCACCTGCGTGTCCGTCAAGCAGCAGCCGAAGTGCGCCGGTTCGCGCCGCGACGGCCGCGTGCTTCGATCCACCGGGCGAGCGCGGTCAGCAGCAGGCAGAGCAGGATGTAGATCGGGCCGATCACCAGCACCACGGGGATGTAGGGGAAGCCCGCGGCGTTCAGCGGCTGGCTGGCGATCTTCTTGCCGATGAACAGCAGCTCCTGGTAGGTGATGATGAAGCCGAGCGAGGTGTCCTTGAGGGTGACGACCAGCTGGCCGATCATCGAGGGCAGCATCGAGCGGACGGCCTGCGGCACCAGGATGCCGGCCATCACCTGGGTCTTGCGCATGCCCAGCGCGTAGGCGGCCTCGGCCTGGCCGCGCGGGACGGCGTTGACGCCGCTGCGGATGATCTCGGCCTGGACCGAGCCGTTATAGAGGGTGAGCCCGAGCACCAGCGCCCACATCGGCTCCTTCGCGAAGAACGCGTAGTAGAGCGCGACGATCAGGATCAGCAGCGGCATCGCCCGGAAGAACTGGACGAAGCTGACGCAGAGCCAGCGGACCGGCCGGTGGTCGGAGAGCTGGCCGGTGGCCAGCAGCGAGCCCAGCGTGAGCGAGAACAGCGCCGCCAGCCCGAAGGCCTTGAGGGTGGCGAGCAGGCCCTCCAGGATCCACTGCTGGACGGTGTTGTACTGGAAGGCGTCCCACAGCTGGGGGTCGAACTGCCCGTTGTCGTCGAGCGCGGTGAAGGCGTACCAGAGCAGTCCGGCGACGCCGAGCAGCGACAGCACCCCGAAGAGGCGGTACCGGTTGCGGGCGCGCGGGCCGGGGGCGTCGTAGAGGACGCTGGCCGTCGGGACGCGGGTGGAGGTCTTGCTCATCGGGCCACCGCCAGTCGGGACTCCAGGAAGCGGAACAGCGCGGCGACCGTGGCGCTGATCACCAGGTAGGCGCAGGCGATCCAGAAGAAGATCGAGAAGATGGAGTAGCCCTTCTCGGAGAAGGTCTGCTGGGCGCTGTACAGCTCGCTGACGCTGAACGCGCCGGCGATCGCCGAGTTCCTCGGCAGCGCGATGAACACGCTGCTCAGCGGGGCCAGGACGGTCCGGGCGGCCTGCGGCAGGACGACCAGGGTGAGCGTCTGGCCGAAGCCCATGCCGAGGCTGCGGGCGGCCTCCGCCTGGCCGAGCGGCACGGTGTTGATGCCGGAGCGGATCACCTCGCAGACGAACGAGGCGGTGTACCCGCCGAGCGCCAGCACGGCGAAGGCGAGGTGGCTGAAGTGCACGCCCAGCGCCGGCAGCCCGAAGGTGACCGCGAAGAACAGCAGCGTCAGCGGGGTGTTGCGGAACAGCGTCACCCAGGTGGTGCCGAAGGCGCGCAGCACCGGTACCGGGGAGACCCGGAAGGCCGCCAGCAGGGTGCCCAGCAGCAGGGCGAGCAGGGCGCTGAGCGCGCTCAGCTCGATCGTCTGCAGGAAGCCGTCGCGGAACAACGCGAAGTTGTCGTCCTCGAACAGGAACCCCATCCGGCGGCCCTCCTCTCAGGATGTCGGGTCGGGAACGTGTGGCCGCGGCGGTTCGCCGCGTGCTGATCAGTAGCGGTCGAGGGTGGGCACGGCGGGCGCGGCGGAGCCGGACAGGCCGAGCGTCGCGTCGTAGGCCTTCTTCCAGTCGCCGTTCTCCTCGTGGGCCTTGAGGGCGTCGGTGATGGCGCCGCGCAGGGCCGCGTCGTCCTTGTTGAGGCCGACGCCGTAGTTCTCCTTGGTGAACGGCTTGCCGACCACCTGGAGCTTGCCGGCGAACTTGGAGGCGTAGCCCTTGAGGATCGCGTCGTCGGTGGTGACCGCGTCGACCTCGCCGGCGAGCAGCTTCTCGACGCAGGCCGAGTAGGTGTCGAACTGGGTGATCTTCGGGTTGTACTGCTGGATGTTCTTGATCGAGGTCGAGCCGGTGGCGGTGCAGACGTTCTTGCCGCTGACGCTCTCCGGGCCGGTGATCGAGGTGTTGTCCTTCTTCACCAGCAGGTCCTGGCCGGCGATGTAGTACGGGCCGGCGAAGGAGACCGTCTTCTTGCGCTCGTCGTTGATGCTGTAGGTGCCGACGTAGAAGTCGATCTGGCCCTTGGCGATGGCCGGCTCGCGCTGCGAGGAGACCAGGGTCTGCCACTTGATCTGCTGCGGGGTGAAGCCGAGGTCGGCGGCGATCATCTTGGCGATCTCGATGTCGAAGCCGCTGCGGTCGCCGCTGGCGACGTCCTCGAAGCCCAGGAACGGCTGGTCGGCCTTGGCGCCGATGATCAGCTGGCCGCGCTTCCTGGCCTCGGCGAGGATCGCGGAGTCGATCTTGACGTCGGTCTTGACCGTGTAGGTCGGCAGCGCCGGCGCGTTGCCGGAGCTCGCGGCGGAGCCGGGCGAGCCGTCCTTGCCGCAGGCGGCGGTGGCGGTGAGCGCGACGGCACAGAGCGCGACGGCGAGGGTGCGACGAGTCCTCATGAGGGTGTTCTCCTGGGAGCTTGGCCACGGTTCAACCGGGCTCTGGCGTCTGGAAGTTGTGTACACGGGCAGGGCCGTCCGGCGCCCTTGCCGGCGGCGGCCCCGCGTGGTCCCGAAGCGTCAGTGGTGCAGGATCTTCGAGAGGAAGTCCTTGGCGCGCTCGGAGCGCGGCGCGGTGAAGAAGGCGTCCGGGGTGTTCTGCTCGACGATCCGGCCGTCGGCCATGAACAGCACGCGGTTGGCGGCGGAGCGCGCGAAGCCCATCTCGTGGGTGACCACGACCATCGTCATGCCCTCGGCGGCCAGCCGGCGCATGACCTCCAGCACCTCGTTGACCATCTCGGGGTCGAGGGCCGAGGTGGGCTCGTCGAACAGCATCACCTTGGGCTTCATGGCCAGCGCCCTGGCGATCGCCACGCGCTGCTGCTGGCCGCCGGAGAGCTGGGCGGGGAACTTGTCCGCCTGGGCGCCCACGCCGACCCGGTCCAGCAGCTCGCGGGCGGTGCGCTCGGCCTCGGCCCGGGGGACCCGGCGCACCTTGACCTGGCCCATCACCACGTTCTCCAGCACGGTCTTGTGCGCGAAGAGGTTGAAGGACTGGAACACCATGCCGACCTCGGCGCGCAGCCGGGCCAGCTCCCGGCCCTCGGCGGGCAGCGGGCGGCCGTCGATGGTGATCGAGCCGGAGTCGATGGTCTCCAGTCGGTTGATCGTCCGGCACAGCGTGGACTTGCCCGAGCCGGACGGCCCGATCAGGACCACCACCTCGCCCTGGACGATCTCCAGGTCGACGTCCTGCAGCACGTGCAGGGCGCCGTAGTGCTTGTTCACACCGTTCAGCACGACCAGGGGGGCGGCTGCGGGGGTGGAGTCCGCGACCGGGTTCTCGGTCATCGCGCCTGCTCCCTCTGTGTCGGCCCTCGGGAGTCCGAACTCCCTTGGGCGGCAATGGTGGTACGAATCCGGGAGCCGCGACCGGCGGAGCCGCAGCCCCCGGTGGGCCGACCATAGGAGCGATGACGAGCCGCCGTCAGCCGATCTGAGCGGAACTTGAGGATCACGAAACGGCCACACGGTGCTCGCGGACTGTTCGCGAGTGCGTCAACGGGGCATGTCACATCGGGCGTTCGCGCCGGTGCTCCCCGTCCCCCCGGAGCCCGGTGGACGGCCGAGCCTGGCGCCGGGCCGTCCGCTGGCTCATACTGCGCAGGACCGGGACCCGACCGATCGGTCCGGTGATCACGTGGGGGAAGGAGGAGAACAGGATGCGACTGCTGCTCGTCGAGGACGACGAACGGGTGGCCGCCGCGCTGGTCGCGGTACTGGGCCGGCACGGCTTCCAGGTCCGGCACGCCCGCAGCGGGCACGAGGCGCTGGACGCCCTGGTGCCGGACGGCAACGACCCGTACCGGGTGGTGCTGCTCGACCTCGGACTGCCCGACCGCGACGGCTTCGAGGTGTGCAGCCGGATCCGGGCCGGCAGCGGCGTGCCGGTGATCATGGTCACCGCCCGCGCCGACATCCGCTCCCGGATCCACGGCCTCAACCTGGGCGCCGACGACTACGTCACCAAGCCCTACGACATGGGCGAGCTGCTCGCCCGCATCCACGCGGTGGCCCGCCGCGGCGCCGCCCCCGCCGCGGTCGCCGCGCCCGCGCCCGACGCCGTCCCGCAGCAGCGCGGCCCGCTGGAGTCCCGCGGCATCCGGATCGACCGGGAACGCCGCCGGGTCAGCGTGGACGGCCGGGACGTGCCGCTCACCCGCAAGGAGTTCGACCTGCTCGCCCTGCTCGCACAGAGCCCCGGTGTGGTCTACCGGCGCGAGCAGATCTTCAGCGAGGTCTGGCGCAGCGGCTGGGAGGGCAACGGGCGCACCCTGGAGGTGCACATCGGCTCGCTGCGCAACAAGCTCGCCCTGCCCGGCCTGGTCGAGGCCGTCCGCGGCGTCGGCTACCGGCTGATCCCGGAGTCCCCGGCGCCCGCCGCGGACCAGGCCCCGTCGTCCGCACCCGCGGAGCACTGACCGCACGTGCGCACCCGCCTGCTCGGCATCCTGATCGCCCTCATGCTCTGCGTCCTGGCCGCCCTGGGGCTGCCGCTCGCGGCGGCGGTCGCGGCGGCCCAGCAGAGCAAGGTGGTCGTGGACCGGCTCGACGACGCCGCCCGCTTCGCCCAGGACCTGCCCACCTCCGGGGCCTCCGGGGTGGAGTCCGCGCTCAAGGGGGACCTCGAACCCGCCCCCGGTGACGTCAGCCGCCGGCACGCCATCGACGCCGAGGTCAGCCGCTACCACGACCTCTACGGTGTCCGGCTGGGCATCTTCCAGCGCGACGGCCAGCCGATAGCCGCCGCGCCCGCCGACTGGCGGGTGCCGGCCGGCGGCTGGGGCGCACAGGCCTTCCAGGAGGCGCTGGACGGGCGGCGCAGCCACAACCCGCCGCAGGTGTGGCCGTGGACCGGCGACCGCACCCTCACCGTCGCCACCCCGGTGGTGCGCGACGGCGACGTGGTCGCGGTGGTGCTCAGCGAGTCGCCGACCGGGGCGCTGCGCACCCGGATGCTGCACAGCTGGCTGGTGATCGGCGCGGGCGAGGCCGCCGCCATGATCGTCGCCGTGCTGCTGGCCGTCCGGCTCACCGAGTGGGTGCTGCGTCCGGTCCGCACCCTCGACCGGGCCACCCACGACATCGCCACCGGCCGGATGGCCGCCCGGGTCGCGCCCGGCGGCGGGCCGCCCGAGCTGCAGCGGCTGGCCCGCTCCTTCAACGAGATGGCCGACCACGTGGTGCTCGCCATGGACCAGCAGAAGGCCTTCGTCGCCGACGCCTCGCACCAGCTGCGCAACCCGCTGGCGGCGCTGCTGCTGCGGGTCGAGGTGCTCGGCCTGGAACTGCCCGAGGGGCACGAGGAGGAGCTCGGCGGCGTCCGGGAGGAGGGCGTCCGGCTGGCCCGGGTGCTCGACGACCTGCTCGGCCTGGCCACCGCCGAGCACGCCCGCCCCGAACCCGAGCAGACCGACCTCGCCGCGCTCACCCTGGCCCGGGTGGACGCCTGGCGGCCGGTCGCCGAACAGCGCGGCATCGAGCTGCGCTGGGACGGCCCGGCGCTCGCGCTCGGCATGGCCGACCCGATCGGCTTCGGCTCCGCCCTCGACGCCGTGCTCGACAACGCGCTCAAGTTCAGCCCGGCCGACAGCCGGGTGCGGCTGCGGGTCGCGGTGCGCAAGGACGAGGTCGCGGTGACCGTCACGGACGCCGGGCCCGGCCTCACCGAGGACGAGCTGTCCCGCGCCGGGGACCGGTTCTGGCGCAGCCCGCGCCACCAGAACGTGGACGGCTCCGGGCTGGGCCTGTCGATCGCCCGTACCTTGCTGGCGGCCGGCGGCGGCTCGCTCGGCTTCGCGCCGGTCAAGCCGACCGGGCTCGCGGTGACGCTGGCCGTGCCCAGGCCGGCGAAGGCCTGAGGGCCGGCCCGCGCGACCCCGCGGGCCGGCCGACGGGCGGAGCGCAGGCTCCTCAGGGCTTCACGGAGCGGTAGTAGCGCATGGCGCCCTCGTGCAGCGGGAGCGGGTCGGTGTAGACGGCGGTGCGCAGGTCGACCAGCTGGGCGGCGTGCACCTGGGCGCCGATCTGGTCGCGGCTGTCGATCACCGCCCGGGTCATCCCCTCGACCAGGCCCGGGTCCACGTCGTCCCGGGTGATCAGCAGGTTGGGCACCGCCACCGTGGCGACGGCCTCCGTGGGCTCGGCGTTCGGGTAGGTGCCCTTCGGCATGGTGGCCGCCCGGTAGGCGTCGGTGCCGCCGCCCTCCATCTTGTGGATCGCCTCGGCGAGGTCCCCCAGCGGCACGACCCGGATCCGCACGTGGTCGGAGAGGTCGGTGAGGGCGCTGGTCGGCAGGCCGCCGGACCAGAAGAAGGCGTCCAGCTTGCCCGCGCGCAGGTCGTCCGCGGCGGCGCCGACACCGTCCGGCACCGGGACGATGTCGCGGTCGAGGTCCAGTCCGGCCGCGGTCAGCAGCCGCCTGGTCACCAGGTTCACCCCGGACTGCGGCAGCCCCACGCCGACCCTCAGGCCCTTGAGGTCGGCGGTGCGGTGCACCGGCGAGGACGCGGGGACGATCAGCTGCAGGTAGTCGTCGTAGAGCCGGGCGATCGCCCGCAGCCGGTCCTTCCCCGGTCCGCTGTAGTCGGCGACCGCGTCGGCCGTGGCGATCGCGAAGGAGTCCTGGCCGCCGGTCACCCGGGTGAGGTTCTCTATCGAGCCCTGGGAGTTGTCCAGGGCCAGCCGCACACCGGGCATCGCCTTGGCGACGTGGGTCTCCAGCAGCTGCCCGTACCGGTCGTACACGCCGCGCTCGACCCCGGTGGCGAAGCGGGTCTCGCCGAGCGGGTAGCCGGGCGAGCGGCCCGCCGACAGCCACCAGCCGCCCAGCGCCGCGAGCACCAGCACCAGGGCCAGCAGCGTCCGCCACAGCGGGCTGCGGGCCGCGGTGCGGGCGGCGGCGCCGAGGCGTGGAGGAGTGGTGGGGGCCATGCAGGGATACTGCCAGGCGCCCCGGCCGAACGGGAGGGGGAACGGGGTACGGGAACCGCGGGGCCGGCCCGGCACCCGTGCTCCCGGCCGGACCGGAGCGCCTGCCCGGTGGGCGGTGGGCGGGACGGCGGGGGCGGTGGGCGGGACGGCGGGAGCACGGGCGGGGCGGGACCGGGAAAAGCGCTTCGCGGCTGCCCGTACCCTGGTCTGGTGAGCGGTGAGAGCGGATTGAAGAGCTACAAGGTCGTCACGTACGGCTGCCAGATGAACGTCCACGACTCCGAGCGGCTGTCCGGCCTGCTGGAGGACGCCGGCTACGTCAAGGCCGGCCAGGACGGCGACCCGGACCTGGTCGTGTTCAACACGTGCGCGGTGCGCGAGAACGCCGACAACAAGCTGTACGGCAACCTCGGGCAGCTGGCGCCGGTCAAGACCCGCCACAAGGGCATGCAGATCGCCGTCGGCGGCTGCCTGGCGCAGAAGGACCGCGACACCATCGTGCGGAAGGCCCCCTGGGTCGACGTGGTGTTCGGCACCCACAACATCGGCCACCTGCCGGCGCTGCTGGAGCGGGCCGCGGTCGAGCGCAAGGCCCAGGTGGAGATCCTGGAGTCGCTGGAGACCTTCCCCTCCACCCTGCCGACCCGCCGCGAGTCGGCGTACGCGGCCTGGGTCGCCATCTCGGTCGGCTGCAACAACACCTGCACCTTCTGCATCGTCCCGGCGCTGCGCGGCAAGGAGGAGGACCGCCGCCCCGGCGACGTCCTCGCCGAGATCGAGGCGCTGGTGGACGAGGGCGTCATCGAGGTGACCCTGCTCGGCCAGAACGTCAACGCCTACGGCTCCGACCTGGGCGACCGCGAGGCCTTCTCCAAGCTGCTCCGGGCGGCCGGCCAGGTCGAGGGCCTGGAGCGGATCCGCTTCACCTCGCCGCACCCGCGCGACTTCACCGACGACGTGATCGCCGCGATGGCCGAGACCCCGAACGTGATGCACCAGCTGCACATGCCGCTGCAGTCCGGGTCGGACCGGGTGCTCAAGGCGATGCGCCGCTCCTACCGGCAGGACCGCTTCCTGGGGATCATCCGGAAGGTCCGCGAGGCGATGCCCGACGCGGCGATCTCCACCGACATCATCGTGGGCTTCCCCGGCGAGACCGAGGAGGACTTCGAGGAGACGATGCACGTCGTCCGCGAGGCCCGCTTCACCAGCGCCTTCACCTTCCAGTACTCCAAGCGCCCCGGCACCCCGGCCGCGGACATGGCGGACCAGGTGCCGAAGGCCGTCGTCCAGGCCCGCTACGACCGGCTGATCGCGCTCCAGGAGGAGATCTCCTGGGACGAGAACAAGAAGCAGGTCGGCCGCACCCTGGAGATCCTGGTCGCCGAGGGCGAGGGCAAGAAGGACGACAAGACCGACCGGCTCTCCGGCCGCGCCCCCGACAACCGGCTGGTGCACTTCACCCGGCCCGCCGAGCCGGTGCGCCCGGGCGACATGGTGACCGTCGAGATCACCTACGCCGCCCCGCACCACCTGCTCGCCGAGGGGCCGACCCTCGCGGTGCGCCGCACCCGGGCCGGTGACGCCTGGGAGAAGCGCCAGGCCAAGCCCGCGGCCAAGCCGGCCGGGGTGATGCTCGGCCTGCCGACCATCGGCGCTCCGGCCGCGCTGCCGTCGGCCGCCCCGGCGGGTGGCTGCTGCGGCGACTGACGCCGCGCCGCGCACGACGGCCCGGTGGGACCCGCGTCCCGCCGGGCCGTCGCGCTTCCCGCCCGGCGCGTTCTCCGGCCTGGGTCCCGTTCTCCGGCCGGGCTCCCGTTCCCCGTCGGGGTCCGTTCCCCGTCGGGGTCCGTGTGCGGACGGGCCGCTTCGGCCCCCCTCCTCCCGGCGGGAGAGGGCCTAGAGTGATCCACATGCTGGTAGCCGCCGCCGTGTGCCCCTGTCCGCCGCTGCTCGTCCCGGAGGTCGCCGCCGGGGCGGCCGCCGAGCTGGACGGGCTGCGGGCCGCCTGCGACGAGGCGCTGGCTGCGCTGGTCGCGGCCGCGCCGCAGCTGGTCGTGGTGGTCGGCACCGGCCCGCAGGCCGAGGTGTGGACCGAGGGCGGGGCCGGCTCCCTGCACCGCTACGGGGTGCCGCTGGTGGCCAAGCTGCCCGGCGACCGGGTGGAGGGGCCGGAGCTGGCGCCCTCGCTGACCATCGGCGCCTGGCTGCTGCAGCGCGCCGGCGTGGACGTCCCGACGCACGCCTGCGCCGTGCCGGTCGACGCCCCCGCCGACCGGATGCTCGGCCTCGGCCAGGGCCTGGCCGGGCTCGCCGACCGGGTCGCCCTGCTGGTGCTGGGGGACGGCAGCGCGTGCCGCTCGCTGAAGGCCCCCGGCTACCTGGACGAGCGGGCCGAGGGCTTCGACGCCGCGCTGGCCGCCGCCCTGGGCTCCGCCGACCTGGCCGCCCTCGCCGCGCTGGACGCCGCGCTGGCCGCCGAGCTCCAGGCCGAGGGCCGGGCGCCCTGGCAGGTGCTGGCCGGCGCCGCCGAGGGCGCCGGCCTCACCGCACGGCTCGGCTACCAGGACGCCCCGTACGGCGTCGGGTACCTGGTGGCGTCCTGGAGCTGAGCGCCCCGGTGCGGGGCGGCGGCCGGGAGCCTCAGCCCCGCGGGGCCGGGCCGGGGCCGTCGCCCGAGGCGGGCCCGGGCCTGGTGGCGAAGTCGTCCACCGCACCCTTGGCCCGGCTGGCGCCGTGCTCGATCTTCTCGCTGTACTTGCCCTTGGTGGCCCGGTCGATCGCCCCGCCGGCCCGGTCCACCGCGTGGTCGATCTGGTCGCCGTGCTTTCCCGCGAGCTCGCTGGCCCGCTCCTTGAGCTCCCCGGCCTTGCCCTTGAGGTTGTCCATCAGACCCATGGTGTCGTCACCCTTCCTCTCCGTGTCCTGACCAACGTCCCGGGGGGTCGAAGCGTTCGCGACCGCCGAAACGGCCGGAAACAGTCATATCGTCGCGCACCGGTGGCGGTCGGGCAGCGCGGTCACGGCAACCCCGCCGGTTTTGCGAGACTGGAGCGGTGAGCAGCTCCCAGCCCCGCGTGGTCTCCGTCGTCGGCGCGACCGCCGCCGGCAAATCCGACCTGGCCGTCGCCATCGCCCGCACCCTCGACGGCGAGGTGATCAACACCGACTCGATGCAGCTGTACCGGGGCATGGACATCGGCACCGCCAAGCTCACCCTGCCCGAGCGCGGGGGAGTGCCGCACCACCTGATGGACGTCTGGGACGTCACCGAGGCCGCCAGCGTCGCCGAGTACCAGCGGCTGGCCAGGGCCGAGATCGACCGGCTGCTCGCCGCCGGGCGCACGCCCGTCCTGGTCGGCGGCTCCGGGCTGTACGTCCGGGCGGCGATCGACGAGATGGAGTTCCCCGGCACCGACCCGGAGGTCCGCGCCCGGCTGGAGGCCGAGCTCGACCGGGACGGCCCGTACGCCCTGCACCGGCGGCTGGCCGAGCTGGACCCGGCCGCCGCCGAGGCGATCCTGACCGGCAACGGGCGGCGGATCGTCCGTGCCCTGGAGGTCATCGAGATCACCGGCCGGCCGTTCACCGCCAACCTCCCGAGCAACACCGCCGTCTACGACGCGGTGCAGATCGGCGTCGCCGTGCCGCGCCCCGAACTCGACGAGCGGATCACGCTGCGGGTCGACCGGATGTGGCGGGCCGGGCTGCTGGACGAGGTGCGGGAGCTGGAGGGCGCCGGACTGCGGGAGGGCCGCACCGCCTCCCGGGCGCTCGGCTACCAGCAGGTGCTGGACCACTTCGCCGGGGAGTGCACGGAGGACGAGGCGCGGGCCGAGACCGTCCGGGCCACGAAGCGCTTCGCCCGCCGCCAGGAGTCCTGGTTCCGCCGCGACGACCGGATCCACTGGCTCTCCCGCCCGGCCGGGACCGACCCGGTCGAGCTGCTGGAACGATCCCTCGAACTGATCGGCCGTCAGGGGGTTCCGGCCGCGTAGGCGGGTTCCGGCCACCCGGCGGGTGCAGGTGCGCGCGCAGGTGGCCGTGCAGGACGAACCGGCGGTCACGGGCCGATCACGTGATGGCCACGGATCACTTGTCGACCCCGGTCAGGCCCGGAACGCACCTCTGGACATGCCATCATCGATGCCATAGGGATCGGCCCGCGCGGGCCGACCGTGCCCGGCCGCGAGTCCGCTCGTGTCGAACAGTCAGGGGAGGCCGTGTGTCAACGGGTACCGGCCCCGAATCCGGCCAGAGCGGGAGCGTCACCGCACCGGCCGAGGCGTTCGACGAGTCCACGATGGGCGACCTGCCCGTGCTGACCGGCCTGGGCGCACCCACCTCCTACGCCACCGCGCTGCCCGCCCTGGACACCCGCACCCCGGCGGGCGCGGTGCACGAGCGGGAGATCCGGCCGCTGCGCCGGCTCCGCTGGTGGCAGACCCTGCCGATCGCCCTGCTGGGCACCCTCGGCTCGCTGATGTTCGCCTTCCCGCTCGCCTTCGGCTCCGCCGGGGCCCGCGCGACCATGGTCGGCATGCTCGGGCTGCTGCTCACCGCCGCCTCCGTCGGCTGGGGCGCCATGGCCGCCCGGCACGCCGGCTACAAGTGGCCCGGCCTGCCGCGCCGCGGCTCCGGGCAGCGGGCCGGCTGGAAGGCGATCGTGGTCTACACCCTGATCGCGCTGGCGGCCTGCGCGCTGGCCGTCTGGCGGGTCGCCTACCTGCGGTGACCGGGCCCGGGCCCCGGCCCGGCGACTCAGTACCATCGGGAGGGTGAGCGCATCCTCCCCGCAGCAGGCCGGCCCCCGCTTCTTCAAGGGGCACGGCACCGAGAACGACTTCGTCATCATCCCGGACCCGGACGGCGCACTGGCGCTCGGCCCGCAGGCCGTCGCCGCCCTGTGCGACCGGCGGGCCGGCATCGGCGGGGACGGGCTGCTGCGCGTGGTGCGCTCCGCCGCCGACCCGGCCGCGGTGGACCAGGCCGACCGGGCCGAGTGGTTCATGGACTACCGCAACGCCGACGGCAGCATCGCCGAGATGTGCGGCAACGGCGTGCGGGTGTTCGCGCGCTTCCTGGTCGAGTCAGGGCTGGCGAAGCCGGGCGAGCTGGCGATCGCCACCCGCGCCGGGGTGCGGCGGGCGAGGGTCGCCGAGGACGCCGCGGACGGCACGCTCGGCGAGGTCACCGTCGACATGGGCCGGGCGCGGCTGCCCGGGCCGGACGGCGTCGAGGTCGCGGTCGGCGCCCGGCGCTGGCCCGCGCTGAACGTGAACATGGGCAACCCGCACGCGGTGGCCTTCGTCGAGAGCCTGGAGCACGCGGGGAACCTGTACACCGCCCCGCTCACCAGCCCCGACGGCGTGTACCCGGAGGGCGTCAACGTCGAGTTCGTGGTGGACCGCGGTCCGCGGCACGTCGCCATGCGGGTGCACGAGCGCGGCTCCGGGGAGACCCGCTCCTGCGGCACCGGCACCTGCGCCGTCGCGGTGGCCGCCATCCGTCGGGACGGCGTCGACCCGGCGGTCACCGGGGAGCCCGCCACCTACACCGTGGACGTGCCGGGCGGCCGGGTGGTCGTCACCGAGCACCCGGACGGCCGGATCGACATGACCGGGCCCGCGGTGATCGTGGCGGGCGGCGAGATCGACCCGCGCTGGTGGGCGACCCTCGTCGGCTGACGGCCCGGTTTGCCCACTTCGTGAGCCGGCGAATCCGCCCGTTCGGGTGATGCCGGTCGCGGACGGGAAGCAACGCATCGCGGAACGTGCTCTGCTCGGTAGCATGGACCACCGGGCCGAGCGCCCCCGAGAGGGGCAGGCGGGCAACCGGTGATCGCTGCCGGAGGTGCGCCGATGACCATCGAAGCCGGGCAGTCCCTGACGGGGCAGCCGACGTCCGCACGGCAAGCCGGGGCCAGGCGGCCCCTGGGGGAACTCGGCCGGGCCGCACTCGGCCGGGCCGGCCGGGCCGCCCTGCTGGCCACCGGCCGGCCGCCCGTCCCGGACGCCCTCGAACCGCTCGTCCGGGTCCACCGCGAGCACCATCCGCAGGCCGACCTCGGCCTGCTCGCCCGCGCGTACCGGCTCGCCGAGGCCAGCCACCGCGGCCAGAAGCGCAAGAGCGGCGAGCCGTACATCACCCACCCGCTCGCCGTCACCATGATCCTGGCCCAACTCGGCGCCGGGACCACCACCCTGGTCGCCTCGCTGCTCCACGACACCGTCGAGGACACCGAGTTGACGCTGGAGCAGGTCGGCGAGGGCTTCGGGCCCGAAGTCGCCTACCTGGTGGACGGGGTGACGAAGCTGGAGAAGGTCGACTTCGGCGCCGCCGCCGAGGCCGAGACCTTCCGCAAGATGCTGGTCGCCACCGGCGACGACGTCCGGGTGATGGTCGTCAAGCTCGCCGACCGGCTGCACAACATGCGCACCATCCGGCACATGAAGCCGGCCAGCCAGGTGCGGATCGCCAAGGTCACCCGGGACGTGCTGATCCCGCTGGCCGAGCGGCTCGGCATCCAGGTGCTCAAGGCGGAGCTGGAGGACATCGTCTTCGCCACCCTGCACCCGGAGGAACACGCCCGCACCAGGGCCCTGATGGCCGGTCACGAGGGCGAGCCCGACGCGCTGCTGGAGCCCTTCGCCCGGCAGCTGGCCCGCCAGCTCGCCGAGACCGGGGTCACCGCCGAGGTCACCGTCCGCCCCCGGCACTGCGTCTCGCTGCACCGGGTGCTGCTCAAGCGGGCCGCCGCGCCCGGCCGGGACGGGCGGCCGCAGGGGCCGCAGCCGGCCGACTTCGGGCGGCTGCTGGTGGTCGTCGAGGAGAACGCCGACTGCTACGCCGTGCTCGGCGAACTGCACACCTGCTGGACGCCGCTGCCCGGCGAGTTCAAGGACTTCGTCGCCGCCCCCAAGTTCAACCTCTACCAGTCGCTGCACACCGCCGTGGCGCTGGGCGGCGGTGAGGTGGTCGAGGTGCTGGTGCGCACCCGGCGGATGCACGCGGTCGCCGAGACGGGGGTGGTCGCGCTCGGGGACCCGGAGCCGGCCGGCGCCGTCCAGGACGCCGACGAGCTCGACCGCACCGACCCGGCCCGGCCCGGCTGGCTCAGCCGGCTGCTGGAGTGGCAGCAGGAGACGCCCGACCCGGACGCCTTCTGGTCCGCGCTCACCGCCGACCTGGCCGGCGACCGCGAGATCACCGTGGTGACCGAGGACGGCGAAACGCTTCAGCTGCGGGCCGGCGCCACCTGCGTGGACGCCGCCTACCTGCTCGGCGAGGAGACCGGCCACCGGTGTATCGGCGCCCGGGTCAACGGCCGGCTCACCGCGCTCTCCACCGTGCTCCAGGACGGCGACCTGCTCGCCGTGCTCACCGAGACCGCGCCCACCCCGGCCGGGCCCGCCGGGAGCGCGCCCGCCGGGGCCGGCGCACCCGCCGCCGAACCCTCCGGACCGGCCCCCGAGTGGCTGGCCCACGCCCGGACCCCGGCGGCCCGGCTGGCCATCGAACGCTGGCTCGCCGACCACCCGGCCCGGCTCCCCGTGGTGCGCACCGGGCCCTCCAGCGGCCAGCCCGCCCCGGCCGCGCAGCGCCGCCCGGAACGCCGCCCGGCGCCGGTCGCGGTGGCCGGGCACCCCGGGGCGCCGGTCCGGCTGGCCCGCTGCTGCACGCCCGTCCCGCCGGACGAGGTGGCCGGCTACCCGATCCGCGGCGGCGCCGTCGCCGTGCACCGCACCGGCTGCCCGGCCGGGGAGCGGATGCGCGAGGCGGGCCGCGCGGAGCTGGAGGTCCGCTGGCAGCCGCAGGGCGCCCCGGCGGCCGGCCACCGGGCCACCCTGCGGGCCGAGGCGCTGAACCGCCCCCGGCTGCTCGCCGACCTCACCGCGGCGATCTCCGCCGAGGGCGTGGGCATCGTCTCCGCCGAGGTCGAACCGCCGCAGGAACTGCGGGTCCGGCACACCTACACGGTGGAACTGCCCGAGCCGGCCGTGCTGCCCGCGCTGATGCGGGCGATGCTCCGGGTGTCCGGGGTGTACGACGTGAGCCGCCCGCATGCCCCCGAGGGCGGCGGCGCCCGCGACCCCGGGGGAAATGGGGATGACCGGCCCGCGCCGGGCGTGCGACCATCATGGGGAATTCACGGCCGGTCCGCGGCGTTCACAGGGCACAGGAGCCCCGGTGGCACCCGAGGACCCGAGGGGTAGCTCACCTCGCCCGGACGGTAAGCGGGGCGGAAGCTGGGCAGACTCCCGGTGGGCGGCGCGAGCCGTCCGCACAGGCCATCCGCACCAGCGACCAAAGGACAGAATGACCTCCACGTTCGACACCCGCGACCACGCCGACGCCCCGCGCCGCCTGGACGGTATGCGGGCGGAAGCCCTCATGGACGAGGACCTCGCGGCCATCGACGAGGACCACGGCCACCACTACGACGGCGACCAGTACGACCGCAGCGAGCGCGCCGCGCTCCGCAGGGTCGCCGGCCTCTCCACCGAACTCGAGGACGTCACCGAGGTCGAGTACCGCCAGCTCCGCCTGGAGCGCGTGGTCCTCGTCGGCGTCTGGACGGACGGCACCCTGGAGGAGGCGGAGAACTCGATGGCCGAGCTCGCCGCGCTCGCCGAGACGGCCGGCTCCGAGGTGCTGGACGGCGTCATCCAGCGCCGCGACAAGCCCGACGCGGCCACCTACATCGGCTCCGGCAAGGCCCAGGAACTGCGCGACATCGTCGCCGCGACCGGTGCCGACACCGTGGTCTGCGACGGTGAGCTCACCCCCGGGCAGCTGATCCACCTGGAGGACGTGGTCAAGGTCAAGGTCGTCGACCGGACGGCCCTGATCCTGGACATCTTCGCCCAGCACGCCAAGTCCCGGGAGGGCAAGGCGCAGGTCTCGCTCGCGCAGATGCAGTACATGCTGCCGCGCCTGCGCGGCTGGGGCCAGTCGCTCTCCCGGCAGATGGGTGGTGGCGGCTCCGGCTCGTCCGGCGGCGGCATGGCCACCCGTGGTCCCGGTGAGACCAAGATCGAGACCGACCGGCGCCGGATCCGCGAGAAGATGGCGAAGCTCCGCAAGGAGATCGCCGAGATGAAGAAGGGCCGCGACACCAAGCGCCAGGAGCGCAAGCGCCACCAGGTGCCGTCGGTGGCCATCGCCGGGTACACCAACGCCGGCAAGTCCTCCCTGCTCAACCGGCTCACCGGCGCCGGCGTCCTGGTGGAGAACGCGCTGTTCGCCACCCTGGACCCGACCGTCCGCCGGGCCCAGACGCCGAGCGGGCGGGTCTACACCCTGGCCGACACCGTCGGCTTCGTCCGGCACCTGCCGCACCACCTGGTCGAGGCCTTCCGCTCCACCATGGAGGAGGTCGCCGACGCCGACCTCATCCTGCACGTGGTCGACGGCTCGCACCCCGAGCCGGAGACGCAGCTGGCCGCCGTCCGCGAGGTCATCGTCTCGGTCGACGCGCAGAACGTGCCGGAGATCGTGGTGATCAACAAGGCGGACGCCGCCGACCCGCACGTGCTGCAGCGCCTGCTGCGCCGCGAGCCGCACGCCATCGTGGTGTCGGCCCGCAGCGGCGCGGGCATCGAGGAGCTGCTGAAGCTCATCGACGACGAGCTGCCGCGTCCGGCCGTCGAGGTGCGGGCCCTGGTGCCCTACACCCACGGCGGGCTGGTCTCGCGGGTGCACGCCGAGGGCGAGCTGCTCGCCACCGAGCACACCGGCGAGGGCACCCTGCTGCACGCCAAGGTGCCGGCCGAGCTGGCCGCCGAACTGGAGCGCTTCACGGTGGCGCTGCAGGGCTGAGGCCGCTGCCGCGGTGCGGCACGAACGGTGACGGAGGGCCCCGGACGGATGCGTCCGGGGCCCTCCGCGTCCCCGGGCCGTCCGGACGGCCCGGGGACGCGGCCCGTGCGTCACCTGGTGCTCTTGCTGAAGAAGTCGAAGGCCCGCTTCGCCTGGTCCTGCAGGGCGGGGCCGGCCAGGTACCCGTCCGGGGTGCGGCCGCCGAGCGCGGTCACGCTGACCAGGTTCGGCTTGCCGTCCTTGGTGATGAACCAGCCGCCGCCGTCGGCGCCGCCCGTCATGGGGCAGCCGATCACGTACATCGGCGGGCGGGCCCGGTCGAAGGACAGCCGGCCGGGTGCGGTGGCGGCGTCGCAGCGGTCGAGCTCCAGCCCGTCGGACGGCCGCTCGGCCGGGTAGCCGTACGCGGCGGCCGAGGTGACCTGCTCGCGCGGGGCGTTGAACCAGACCGGGACGGCGGCGCCGACGACCTCCTCCAGTGAGGGCCCGGAGGCCTCCTCGCCGCGCACCCGGACGATCCCGTAGTCGTACTGGTGGCGGGCGCCGACACCGCCCTCCCGCAGCCAGGTCGGCGACACCAGCGCGCGCACCGCCGTCCACCGGCCGTACGGCGCGAGCTGCTGCTCGGTGGCCGGCCGGCCGCGGACCGCCCCGCCGTCCCGGTTGTAGCCGGGGACGAAGGTGACGCCCTTCAGCCAGCCGCCGCCCCCGCCCTCGTGCAGGCAGTGCGCGGCGGTGTAGACGAGGTTGCTGCGGCCCGGGTTGGCCGGGTCGGAGACCACCGTGCCCGAGCAGGCCGTGTCGCCGTGGGCCGTGCCGGCGAAGAGCCGGCCGACCACGGCGGAGGCCGGGCCGTACGGGCGCGGCTGCGGGACGGCCCGGCCGGCGGGCGGCGGGGCGTCGTGCTGGACGCCCGCCGGCGCCGAGGCGAGCGGGTACTCCGGCGTCGGCCGGCCCTTGGCGGCGGCCATCCGCCCGGCCGTCCAGGCGTCCGGCGGCGCCTCCTCGGCGGAGCCGCTGTCGGCGACGTAGCGCGTCCAGTCCTCCAGCTTCCAGCCCGCCAGGTCGTCCGGGCCGGTGGGGACCGCCCGGGGGAGCGCGGCGGGCGGCGGCGCGGGGGCGCCGGGGCCGTCCGGGCCGCAGGCGGTCGCGGTGAGCACGAGTGCGGCGAGCACCGCGGCGCCGGCCGCCGCGGGCCGGCGCCGCGGTGCGCGGCCGGTGTGCTTGGGCATGGTGCATCGTCCCCCGGGTGCGGTCTCCGCCGGCCGTGCGGCTACGGCTTCCTGGAGATCCAGTCCAGCGCCTGCCGGGCGACCGCCTCCAGGTAGGGGCCGCTCAGCGAGGTGTGGTCCTGGGTGCCGATCGAGGTGTTGCTGACCAGCGCGGTCCGCCCGTCCGGCATGGTGGCGAACCAGCCGCCGCCGCTGGCGCCCTGGGTCATGTTGCAGCCGATGGTGAGCATCGACGGGCGCTTCGCGTCGAACGACAGCCGGGTCGGCTTCCCGCCGTCGCACCGGTACAGCTCCTGGCCGTCGAACGGCTTGTAGAGCGGGTAGCCGACCGCGGCGACGGACACCTTGTCCCGCGGGGCGTCGAACCAGACCGGGACGGCCGAACCGACCGTCTCCTCCAGCGACTTCCCGGTGTCGTTCTGGTTGTGCACCCGCATGATCGCGAAGTCGTACTGGTTCGCGGCGTCACCGCTCTCGCCGCCCTCCACCATCCACTGCGGCGAGGTGGTGACGAGGTCGGCCCACCAGGTGCCCAGCGGGGCCAGTTCGGACAGCGGGGCCTTCTTGCCGCCGCTGGAGGCGCCCGAGTTGTTGTAGGCGGGGACGAAGACCAGGTCCTTGAAGAAGTCGCCGCCCTTGCCCGCGTGCACGCAGTGGCCGGCCGTCCAGACCAGGTTGCTCCGGCCCGGGTGCTGCGGGTCGGTGATCACCGTCGCCGAGCAGTTGCCCCGGCCGCCCTGGGCGCTGAAGAACACCTTCCCGGAGGGCTGCTTCGTGTACGGGCGGGCCACCGGGGTGGCCTTGACCGCGGCGGGCTCCGGATCGGTCACGCCGTTGTCGGTGGCGGGCTTGGCGGTGGGCGGGGCCGGCTCGGCGGGCTTGGAGTCGCCCATCTTGTCCGGGTTCCAGAAGTCCTTCACCACCGGGTTGTTGAAGACGTGCTGGGACGCCCACTTGTCCCAGTCCTCGAAGCGCCACTTCTTCAGGTCGTCCCAGGTCTTGGGCAGGCCCTCCAGCAGACTGGTCGGCAGGCCCGACGGGAGGGTGATCCCGCCGATCAGTCCGCCGCCGGCGGAGGCGCTGCTCGCGGAGGCCGGCGGCGGCGCCGCGCCGCCCCCGCCGCCGGCCGGGCCGTCCGGCCCGCAGGCGCTCGCCGCGAGCAGGGTTCCGGTGACCAGGGCGGCGGCCAAGGCTGACCGGTGGATCGATGGCATCTGTGCGCTTCCCCCTGTGCTCGGTCGGGCTGTCGTGCGGCGGCTCGCCGCTGTGGAGTCTTCCACCGGACACCAGGACGGCGGCGGCCGCCCCCCGGGTTGCGTTCCTGACCACAGGTCACCGATCCGTGATGCGGCCCACGCCGGCCCGGCGGCGCACCGGCCGTCCCGCCCGGCGGCACAACCGGGCCGTCCTCCCGGGCGGTGAACAATCCCGGATCTTCACCCGGACGAGTGAGCCGTTCTTGTGATCACCCCTCAGGGATAGGTAACCCTTACCTGACGCCGCGGTGCGAGTGCCCGCCGAACCGTCCACCACCCGTGCGCGTCGGCACCCCCACGCGTCCCAAGGAGCAGCCTTGAGCACCGCCCTCACCGGAGCCCCGCCCGACCCCCCGCTGCAGGCGGAGCCCCCCGGGGACCCGGAGGACGCGCAGGCGTCGGGCGGTGCGCCCCGGCCGGCCGATCCGGGCCCGCCGCCGCAGCCCGGCCCGCTGCTCCAGCCGGGCCCGCCGGCGCCGCTGCTCCAGCCGGGCCCGCCGGCGCCGCTGCTCCACCCCGACCCGCTGCTCCACCCCGACCCGCTGCTCCACCCCGACCCGGCCGTCGCCGCCGAACAGGCCGGACTGGAAGCCCTGTTGCGCTGCTGGACGCGCGAGACCGGAGCCCGGCCCGGCCCCGACGGCCGACTGCGGATCGCCGTCCTCGGCGGCGCCGCCCTGCTCTCCGCCCCCGTCCGCCACTGGTCTCCCGGCGGCTGGCACCGGTTCGGCCCCGCCGTCCTCGCCGCCCACGACACCGCCGCGGCGGAGGGCCCCGGACCCGGCGCCGCGCCCGTCGACGCCGTCACCGCCGCCGCGCTGCTCGCCGCCGCGGCCGCCGAACGGCCCGACCCCGGACAGGTCGCCGACCTCGCCGCCCGGGTCGCCGACTCGGTCGTGCGCACCGCCGAGATCCTCGCCCACCGCCGCACCGCCGCGCCCGCCGGCGGACCGGAGCACTCGCACTTCCTCGCCGCCGAACAGTCCCTGCTCCTCGGCCACCCGCTGCACCCCACCCCGAAGAGCCGCGACGGCCTCGGCCCGGCCCAGAGCGCCGCCTACTCGCCCGAACTGCACGGCTCCTTCCGGCTCCACTGGTACGCCGTCGACCGCAGGCTGCTCGCCGCCGGCTCCGCCCTCGACGAGAGCGCCGACCGGATCACCGCCGGCCTGCTCGGCGACCACGCCGCCCTGCCGCCCGGCACCGCCGCCCTGCCGCTGCACCCCTGGCAGGCCCGCGAACTCGCCCACCGCCCCGCCGTCGCCGAACTCCTCGCCGACGGACTGCTGCACGACCTAGGCCCGGCCGGCGAACCCTGGTACCCCACCTCCTCCGTGCGCACCGTCTACCGGCCCGGCACCCCGTGGATGCTCAAGCTCTCGCTCGGCCTGCGGATCACCAACTCCCGCCGGGAGAACCTGCGCAAGGAACTCCACCGCGGACTCGAGGTGCACCGGCTGCTGGAGAGCGGACTCGCCACCGAGTGGCGGGCCGCCCACCCCGGCTTCGACGTCGTCCGCGACCCGGCCTGGATCGGCGTCGACCACCCCGCGCTCGGGGACCCGGGCGGCCTGGACACCGTGCTGCGCGCCCAGCCCTTCGCCCCCGCCGACCGCGCGTACTGCCTCGCCGGACTCGTCGCCGAACAGCCCCTCGGCACCGGTGACACCGTGCCCTCCCGGCTCGGCGACACCCTGCGCGCCCTCGCCGCCCGACACGCCCGCCCGCTGCGGACCGTCGCCGCCGAATGGTTCCTGCGCTACCTGGACGCCGTCGTCCTGCCCGTCCTGTGGCTCGACGGCCGGGCCGGCATCGCCCTGGAGGCGCACCAGCAGAACAGCCTCGTCCTGCTCGACGCCGAGGGCTGGCCCGACGGCGGCCGCTACCGCGACAACCAGGGCTACTACTACCGGGAGAGCGCCGCCGACCGGCTCACCGCCCGCCTGCCCGGACTCGGCGACCGGAGCGACACCTTCCTGCCCGACGACGTGATCGACCACCACTTCGCCTACTACCTGGGCATCAACCACGTCCTCGGCCTGGTCGGCGCGCTCGGCAGCCAGGGACTCGCCGACGAGACCGTCCTGCTCGCCGGACTGCGGCGGTTCCTGGCCGGCCCGCGGGCCGCCGCCACCGGCTCGGCCCTGCCCGCCCTGCTGCTCGACGCACCCACCCTGCCCTGCAAGGCCAACCTGCTCACCCGGATCAACGGCCTGGACGAACTCGTCGGACCGGTCGCCACCCAGTCCGTCTACGTGGACATCCCCAACCCGGTGGCCGACCGGGCGGGCGGACGACGGTCGCGGACGGGGCACGCGTGAACCCCGAGGACACCGGCACCGGCGCGCGGCCCCGCCCGGTGCACTCCGTCCCGGCGCGGCCCGGACCGGCAGACCCCATTCCGGAGCGGCCCCGCCCGGTGCACTCCGTCCCGGCGCGGCCCGGACCGGGCGCCCTGCTCGACCACCTGCCCGGATGGGGTGCCGTCCCCACCCCGGCCGGCCCGTTCCGGCTCAGCCCCCTCCGGCTGCCCGCCGACCTCGACCTGCTCACCGGGTGGATGAACGACCCCGAGGTCGACGCGTTCTGGGACCTCGCCGGACCGCCCGCCACCACCGAACGGCACGTCCGGGCCCAACTCCACGGCGACGGCCGCAGCGTGCCCTGCCTCGGTCTGCTCGACGGCACCCCGATGAGCTACTGGGAGGTCTACCGAGCCGACCTCGACCCGCTCGCCCGGCACTACCCGGCCCGACCCCACGACACCGGCCTCCACCTGCTGCTCGGCCCCGCCGAGAGCCGCGGCCGGGGCCTCGGCGCCGTCCTGCTGGCCGCCGTCGCGGACCTCGTCCTGCACCGGCGGCCCCGCTGCGAACGGGTCCTCGCCGAACCGGACGTCCGCAACCGCCGCTCCGTCCGGGCCTTCGAACGGGCCGGGTTCCGGACGGCCGCCGAACTCGACCTGCCCGACAAGCGCGCCGCCCTGATGGTCCGCTCCCGCTTACTCCCCGCCTAGGACAGTCCCGTGGACACCCCAGCACCCCCGCCGCCGTACGACCTGCTCGGCGTCGGCATCGGCCCGTTCAACCTCTCGCTCGCCGCGCTCGCCGACCCCGTCCCCGGCCTGCGCACCCTCTTCTGCGACCAGCGGTCCGAGTTCCGCTGGCACCCCGGCATGCTCGTGGACGGCGCCCGGATGCAGGTGCCCTTCCTCGCCGACCTGGTCTCGCTCGTCGACCCGACCAACCCGTGGTCCTTCCTCAACTACCTGCGCGACCAGGACCGCCTCTTCCCCTTCTACTTCGCCGAACGCTTCCAACTGCCGCGCCGCGAGTACGACCACTACTGCCGGTGGGCCGCCGAACGCCTCGCCAACTGCCGCTTCGGCACCGAGGTCACCGCCCTGCACTGGGACGGCGACTGCTACCACGCCGAACTCACCGACACCGCGACCGGGCGGCGCAGCACCGTCCGGGCCCGCAACCTCGCCCTCGGCGTCGGCACCCGGCCCGTCCTGCCCGAGGCCTTCGCCGACCTCGCCGGCCACCCCCGGGCCTTCCACTCCGCCGACTACCTGGACCGCCGCGCCGACCTCGCCGACGCCCGCGACATCACCGTCATCGGCAGCGGACAGTCCGGCGCCGAGGTCCTCCTCGACCTGCTCCGCCGCCACGACGGCGACGCCGTCCGGCTGCGCTGGCTCACCAGGACCAGGGCGCTCGCACCCATGGAGTACTCCAAGCTCGGCCTGGAACACTTCACCCCCGACTACACCCGCTACTTCCACGGCCTGCCCGAAGCCGTCCGGGACACCCTGGTCACCGCCCAGTGGCAGCTGCACAAGGCCGCCAGCGCCGAGACCCTCGCCGAGATCCACGACCACCTCTACGAGCGCACCATCGGCCACCCCATCGACACCGCCCCGCTCGAGATCACCCCCGGCACCGCCGTCACCGACGCCCGGCCCGGCCCCTGCGGAGGCCTCGAACTGCGCTGCCGGCACACCGACTCCGGCGCCGAACACGTGCTGCGCACCGACGCCGTGGTGCTCGCCACCGGCTACCGGGCCGCCCGACCGGCCGCCCTCGAACCGCTCGCCCACCTGATCGACTGGGACGGGGCCGGGCGCTACCGGGTCGACCTCGACCACCGGGTCGCCACCCGGCCCGAACTCACCGGCGGCCTCTACGTCCAGAACGCCGAACTGCACACCCACGGCGTCGGCACGCCCGACCTCGGCCTCGGCGCCCACCGCGCCGCCGTCATCCTCAACGCCGTCACCGGCCGCACCGTCCACCGGCTGCCCACCCGCACCGCCTGGACCGGCTTCGCACCGCCCGCCCCCGGACCCGCCGCCGGCACCCCCGCCCCCGGGACCACCACCGTCCCCCGCCCCCAGGAGCTGACCCGTGCCGCAACCGCCGGCCGCTGAACCGCCGCTCTACCTGCCCCCGCACCTGACCGCCGGGCACTGGCGGCGGGCCGGCCGCGCCCTGCTGGCCAAGATGATCGGCGAGTTCTCCTACGAGGAACTGCTCACCCCCACCCCCGGCACCGCCGCCGACGAGTACCTGCTGGCGCTGCCCGCGGCCGAGTACCGCTTCACCGCCCGCCGGGGCGCCTACGGCAGCTGGCGGGTCGACCCGGACTCCGTCCGCTGCACCGACCCCGAGGGCCCCGACCCGCTGCGCTTCCTCCCGCACGCCCGGCACGCCCTCGGCCTGCGCGGCGAGACCACCGGCCACCTGATCCGCGAACTCACCGCCACCCTCACCGCCGACGCGCGCCAGCTCGCCACCGCGCTCACCGCCGCCGAACTCGCCGACCTCGACCACCCCGGCCTGGAGGGCCGCCAGGACGGCCACCCCTGGATCGTCCCCAACAAGGGCCGGATCGGCTTCTCCGCCGGCGACACCGCCCGCTGGGCCCCCGAGGCCCGCACCCCGCGCCCGCTGCCCTGGATCGCCGTCCACCGCAGGCTCGCCCAGTACCGCGGCGTACCGGGCCTGGAACGGCCCGAGCAGCTGTACGCCCGCGAACTCGACGACCCGGACGCACTGCGCGCCGCCCTCGGACCGGCCGCCGACGACTACCTGCTGCTGCCCGTCCACCCCTGGCAGTGGGACGAGACCGTCCTCCCGCTGTTCGCGCCCTGGATCGCCTCCGGCGAGATCGTCCCGCTGCCCTCCGACGGCGACCCACGACTGCCCCAGCAGTCCATCCGCTCCTTCTTCAACACCGCCCACCCCGAACGCTGCACCGTCAAACTGCCCCTGGCCATCCTCAACACCCTGGTCTGGCGCGGCCTGCCCACCGAACGCACCCTCGCCGCGCCCGCCGTCACCGCCTGGATCCACGGCCTGCGCGACGCCGACCCCTACCTGCGCGACGAGTGCCGGGTGATCCTGCTCGGCGAGATCGCCTCGGTCACCGTCGACCACCCCCTCTACCGCGAACTGCCCGAGGCGCCCTACCAGTACAAGGAGCTCCTCGGCGCGATCTGGCGCGAACCCCTCGGCCCCGCCCTGACCGCGGACGAACGGGCCCGCACCCTCGCCGCCCTGCTGCAGACCGGCTCCGACGGCCGGGCGCTCGCCGCCGAACTGATCGCCCGCTCCGGCCTCACCCCCGCCGCCTGGACCGCCCGGCTGTTCAGCGCCCTGCTGCCGCCGCTGCTGCACTTCCTCTACCGCTACGGGCTGGTCTTCTCCCCGCACGGGGAGAACGCCATCGTCGTCTTCGACGGCCGCGAGAGGCCGACCAGGCTCGCGGTGAAGGACTTCGTCGACGACGTCAACCTCAGCGACCAGGACCTGCCCGAACTGCGCGACCTGCCCCCCGAGGTCGACGACGTGCTGCTCCGGGAGGGCCCCCAGGGGCTCTGCCAGTTCCTCCACTCCGGACTCTTCATCGGCGTCCTGCGCTACCTCGCCCCGCTGCTGGAGGCGCAGACCGGACTCCCCGAGACCGAGTTCTGGGCCCTGCTGCGCGCCGAGGTCCACCGCTACCAGGAGCGCTTCCCCGGGCTGCACGAGCGCTTCGAGCTGTTCGACCTCTTCCGGCCCCGGATCGACCGGCTCTGCCTCAACCGCAACCGGCTGCTCCTCGACGGCTACCAGGACCGCCCGCACCGCCCGCACGCCGCCCGGTACGGCACCGTCCCGAACGCCCTGGTGACCCTGGAGGCGGATCTACCCGGGCAACGGAGCCGGATTGTCACCCCCGCCCCGTAGGGTGGGAGGGTCATGACGAACGACTCCGAATCCCAGCTCCCCGACCTCCCCGACGAGGACGACGCCGACGCCTCCGAGGCCCCCGGGGCCGAGGAGGCCGTCGCCGTCCCGCGCGCCCGCATCCCCGAACTGCTGCACGCCGCGGTCGCGGCCGTCGGCGGTGTGGAGCGCCCCGGGCAGGCCCGGATGGCCGAGGCCGTCGCCGACGCGGTCGACAACGCCGAGCACCTGCTCGTCCAGGCCGGCACCGGCACCGGAAAGTCCCTCGCCTACCTCGTCCCCGCGCTCGCCCACGGCGACCGCGTGGTGGTCGCCACCGCCACCCTGGCGCTCCAGCGCCAGCTGGTGGAACGCGACCTGCCGCGCACCGTCGAGGCGCTGCACCCGGTGCTGCGCCGCCGGCCGCTGTTCGCGATGCTCAAGGGCCGCTCCAACTACCTGTGCCTGCACCGGGCCAACGAGGGCACCCCGAGCGACGAGGGCGAGGGCCTGTTCGACGCGGCCGAGGTGCTCGGCGGGCCCGCCAGCAAGCTCGGCCAGGACGTCCTGCGGCTGCGCGAGTGGGCCGACGAGACCGAGACCGGGGACCGCGACGACCTCAGCCCCGGCGTCTCCGACAAGGCCTGGGCCCAGCTGGCGGTGACCTCCAAGGAGTGCCTCGGCGCCACCCGCTGCGCCTACGGGCAGGAGTGCTTCGCCGAGAAGGCCCGCGAGCGGGCCAAGCTGGCGGACGTGGTGGTCACCAACCACGCGATGCTCGCCATCGACGCGATCGAGGGCGCGCCGGTGCTGCCCGAACACGGGCTGCTGATCGTCGACGAGGCGCACGAGCTGGTCAACCGGGTCACCGGCGCGGCCACCGCCGAGCTGACGGTCGGCGCCGTCAACCGGGCGGTCAAGCGGGCCGCCCGGCTCGCCAACGAGAAGGCTGTGGACGCCCTGCAGGCTGCGGCCGAGAACTTCCACGGCCTGATGGAGACCGCCCAGCCCGGCCGGGTCGAGGAACTGCCCGAGTACCTGGCCTACGCCGTCACCGCCATCCGGGACGCCTCCCGCCAGGTGATCACCTCGCTCGGTGAGACCCGCGACAAGGCGCTCAGCGACGAGGACGCCGTCCGCAAGCAGGCGATGGCCTCCGCGGAGTCCCTGCACGAGACGGCCGAGCGGCTGCTGGAGGACTCCGAGTACGACGTGGTCTGGATCGAGCGCAGCGACCGCTTCGGGATGGGCACCGCCTCGCTGCGGGTCGCGCCGCTCAGCGTCTCCGGGCTGCTCCGCGAGGGCCTGTACAAGGAGCGCTCGGTGGTGCTCACCTCGGCCACCCTCAAGCTCGGCGGGGACTTCAACGGCGTCGCCGCCTCCGTCGGCCTGCCCTCCGAGGCCCGGCTGCCGGACGAGCGCACCGAGGGGGACAACCCCGAGCCGGGCTTCGGCGAGGACGCCGCCCCGCACTGGCGGGGCATCGACGTCGGATCGCCGTTCAAGTACCCCAAGCAGGGCATCCTGTACGTCGCACGGCACCTCGCCGAACCGGGCCGCGACCCCGAACGGCCCGACATGCTGGACGAGTTGGCCGAGCTGATCGGCGCGGCCGGCGGCCGCACGCTCGGCCTGTTCTCCTCGATGCGCGGCGCCCAGACGGCGGCCGAGGCGATGCGGGAGCGGCTGGACAACCGGATCCTGCTCCAGGGCGAGGACACCCTCGGCGAGCTGATCCGCGAGTTCGCCTCGGACGCGACCACCTGCCTGTTCGGCACCCTGTCGCTCTGGCAGGGCGTGGACGTGCCCGGCTCCGCCTGCCAGCTGGTCGTGATGGACCGCATCCCGTTCCCCCGGCCGGACGACCCGCTGATGAGCGCCCGCCAGAAGGACGTCGAACAGCGCGGCGGGAACGGCTTCATGGCCGTCGCGGCGACGCACGCGGCGCTGCTGATGGCGCAGGGCGCGGGCCGGCTGGTGCGCGCGGCGGACGACCGTGGTGTGGTGGCCGTGCTGGACCCACGGGTGGAGACGAAGCGGTACGGGAGCTTCTTCCGGTCCTCGATGCCGGAGTTCTGGTACACCACGGACCGCAACCAGGTGCGCCGCTCGCTGGCGGCCATCGACGCCTCGGCGGTGCCGGTCCGGCCGGTGGTGAAGCGGGGCTGAGCCGCCGGGCTGGGTCCGGGCGGTCCGGCCGGTCGGTGCGGTCGGCCGGGCGGGTTCTGACGGCCGGCCCGGGCCGCGGAGCCCGTCCCCAGCCCCGACCCCGACGCCGACCCCGGCCCCGGACGCGCCGGAGGGGCTCCCCGCAGTCGTGCGGTGGAGCCCCTTCCCGGTGCGGGCCGCGGCGGGCGCTCAGAGACGGCGCAGGACCGCGACGACCTTGCCCAGGATGGTCGCGTTGTCGCCGTTGATCGGCTCGTACGCCGGGTTGTGCGGCATCAGCCAGATCCGGCCGTCCTCGCGCTTGAGCCGCTTGACGGTCGCCTCGCCGTCGATCATCGCGGCCACGATGTCGCCGTTCTCGGCGACCGGCTGGCGGCGCACGGTGACCCAGTCGCCGTCGCAGATGGCCGCCTCGATCATCGAGTCGCCGCGCACCGTCAGCGCGAACAGCTCGCCCTCGCCGACCAGTTGGCGGGGCAGCGGGAAGACGTCCTCGACCGTCTGCTCGGCCAGGATCGGCCCGCCGGCGGCGATCCGGCCGACCAGCGGCACGTAGGAGGTGGACGGCCGGCCGGCCGTCTCGGCGGTGTTCGGACGGGCCACCTCGACGCCGCGGACCTCGTAGGCGCGCGGGCGGTGCGGGTCGCGGCGCAGGAAGCCCTTGCGCTCCAGGGCCATCAGCTGGTGGGCGACCGAGGAGGTGCTGGACAGGCCGACGGCCTGGCCGATCTCGCGCATGGACGGCGGGTACCCCCGGCGCTGGACGGAGTCCCGGATGACCTCGATCACGCGGCGCTGGCGCTCGGTGAGGCCGGCCTCGTCCGTCCGGATTCCGGGGGGGCGGCCGGGCATCGCGCGGGTGGGCGACGGATGGGCGTCGTCCAGCGCGGGCGAGTGTTCGATCGGCTGGTCGGGGACGCGGCTCGCGCCGGAGACTGCCGGGCCGGAGAGGCGGTGGTCTTCGCTACGGTCCATGCTGATGTCCACACCCTGCTGATTCGTGGTGCGCTGCCCCACCTTGAACTGGGAGTGTTCCTGCACCGGGATGGTGTTGCTTTCAATGGTGTTCACGGCGGCCCCTCTCGACGGCTGTCCTCTCCCTTTTCCAGCCCAACGCACCTCCTATCGAAAGGTTGCGCCAAACACACGTTCGAGTGAATTATTCGGGAGTTGGCTGACTCGATCAAGGCTTTGTTGTACATCGATTAAATGTTCGACCGGACGTCGACTTCGGCAGTCTAATCGGCGCCGACACGCCAGGGGTGCCGCATCCCCCCGGAGACCTACATGTAGTGGCTACAGTCCTCTCTGGGCCCAGTACTAGTGGTTACGGTGCATGATCAGCTTGCCGAGGCCGGGGTCGCATCGCATAGACTCAACAGGTCCGCACGTTCTGCCACGGAGGGATCCTCAGGTGCACTGCCCCTTCTGCCGGCACTCCGACAGCCGCGTTGTCGACAGCCGGACCACCGAAGACGGCAGCTCCATCCGCAGGCGCCGGCAGTGTCCGGACTGCGGCCGCCGCTTCACCACCGTGGAGACGGCCGCGCTGATGGTCATCAAGCGCAGCGGGGTCACCGAGCCCTTCTCCCGGGAAAAGGTCATCAGCGGCGTCCGCAAGGCCTGCCAGGGCCGCCCGGTCACCGAGGACGCCCTCGCCCAGCTCGGCCAGCGGGTCGAGGAGTGCGTGCGCGCCACCGGCAACGCCGAGCTGACCACCCACGACGTCGGGCTGGCCATACTCGGCCCGCTCAAGGACCTCGACGTGGTCGCCTACCTGCGCTTCGCCAGCGTGTACCAGGCCTACGACGGACTGGAAGACTTCGAGGCCGCCATCGCGGAGCTCCGCGCCGAGCGGCCCGTCCCCGAGGCGGACGGCACCTGCGTGCCCGTCGCCGCCGCCGCGCCCTAGGAGGCGCCGCACCCCGGCCCCCAGCGGGCCTACCGCACCACACCGGCCCCCCGGGGCCCACGCACGCCCTGAAAAAGGGCGCAGAACACAACAAACCGTGCGCAAGCAGGCGAGGACTCCCCGCTGCCCGCACACCGGAAGAACGAACCAGCGGTGCCCGGACTTTTCAGGGCACTTCGGGCGTTTGCCCAGGAGGAGGAAGAAGTGACAGACACCACGAGCGGTTCCGCACGCGGGTCGAAGTCCGACAAGGCCGCGGCCAAGGGTGCCGGCAAGGCCCCCAAGGGCGGTCTTCGGATCGGGCGCATCTACACCACTCCTGGCGTGCACCCGTACGACGAGGTCCGCTGGGAGCGCCGCGACGTCGTCATGACCAACTGGCGCGACGGGTCGATCAACTTCGAGCAGCGCGGCGTCGAGTTCCCCGACTTCTGGTCGGTGAACGCCGTCAACATCGTCACGTCCAAGTACTTCCGCGGCGCCGTCGGCACCCCGCAGCGCGAGTGGAGCCTCAAGCAGATCATCGACCGCGTGGTGCTCACCTACCGCGCCGCCGGCGAGAAGCACGGCTACTTCGCGAACCCGGACGACGCCGAGATCTTCGAGCACGAGCTGACCCACGCCCTCCTCCACCAGGTGTTCAGCTTCAACTCGCCGGTCTGGTTCAACGTCGGCACCAAGCAGCCCCAGCAGGTCAGCGCCTGCTTCATCCTGGCCGTCGACGACTCCATGGAGTCGATCCTCGACTGGTACAAGGAAGAGGGCATGATCTTCAAGGGCGGCTCCGGCGCCGGCCTCAACCTCTCCCGGATCCGCTCCTCCAAGGAGCTGCTCTCCTCCGGCGGCAACGCCTCGGGCCCGGTCTCCTTCATGCGCGGCGCCGACGCCTCCGCCGGCACCATCAAGTCCGGCGGCGCCACCCGCCGCGCGGCCAAGATGGTCGTGCTCGACGTCGACCACCCGGACGTCGAGGCCTTCATCGAGACCAAGGTGAAGGAGGAGGAGAAGATCCGCGCCCTGCGCGACGCCGGCTTCGACATGGACCTCGGCGGGGACGACATCACCTCCGTCCAGTACCAGAACGCCAACAACTCCGTCCGCGTCTCCGACGAATTCATGACGGCCGTCGAGAACGGCACCGAATTCGGCCTGCGCGCCCGGATGACCGGCGAGGTCATCGAGACCGTCGACGCCAAGAAGCTGTTCCGCAAGATGGCCGAGGCCGCCTGGGCCTGCGCCGACCCCGGCATCCAGTACGACTCCACCATCAACCACTGGCACACCTGCCCGGAGTCCGGCCGCATCAACGCGTCCAACCCCTGCTCCGAGTACATGCACCTGGACAACTCCAGCTGCAACCTCGCCTCGCTGAACCTGATGAAGTTCCTGCGCGACGACGACTCGTTCGACGCCGAGCGCTTCGCCAAGGTCGTCGAGCTGGTCATCACCGCGATGGACATCTCCATCTGCTTCGCCGACTTCCCCACCGAGAAGATCGGCGAGACCACCCGCGCCTACCGCCAGCTCGGCATCGGCTACGCTAACCTCGGCGCCCTGCTGATGGCCACCGGCCACGCCTACGACAGCGAGGGCGGCCGCGCCCTGGCCGGCGCCATCACCTCCCTGATGACCGGCACCGCCTACCGCCGCGGCGCCGAACTCGCCGGCGTCGTCGGCCCGTACGACGGCTACGCCCGCAACGCGGCCCCGCACCAGCGGGTCATGAAGCAGCACGCGGACGCCTCGCTCGCCGCCGTCTCGCTGGACGAGCTGGACGCCCCGGTCTGGGCCGCGGCCAACGACACCTGGCAGGACGTCCTGCGCATCGGCGCGCAGAACGGTTTCCGCAACGCCCAGGCCTCGGTGCTCGCCCCCACCGGCACCATCGGCCTGATGATGGACTGCGACACCACCGGCGTCGAGCCCGACCTCGCCCTGGTCAAGTTCAAGAAGCTCGTCGGCGGCGGCTCGATGCAGATCGTCAACGGCACCGTCCCGCGCGCCCTCAAGCGCCTCGGCTACCAGGACGAGCAGATCGAGGCGGTCGTCGCGCACATCGCCGAGCACGGCAACGTCGTCGACGCCCCCGGCCTCCGGGCCGAGCACTACGAGGTGTTCGACTGCGCGATGGGCGAGCGCTCGATCTCGCCGATGGGCCACGTGCGGATGATGTCCGCGATCCAGCCGTGGATCTCCGGAGCCATCTCCAAGACCGTCAACATGCCGGCCGCCGCGACCGTCGAGGACGTCGAGGAGATCTACTTCGAGGCGTGGAAGATGGGCGTCAAGGCGCTCGCCATCTACCGGGAAAACTCGAAGGTCGGCCAGCCGCTCTCGGCGAAGAAGAGGGACTCCGGGGCCACGTCCGAGGAGGCGTCCGCGACCCCGGTCGCCGCGGTCGAGAAGGTCGTCGAGTACCGCCCCGTCCGCAAGCGCCTGCCCAAGGGCCGCCCGGGCATCACCACCTCCTTCACGGTCGGTGGCGCCGAGGGCTACATGACCGCCAACTCCTACCCGGACGACGGCCTCGGCGAGGTCTTCCTCAAGATGTCCAAGCAGGGTTCGACCCTCGCGGGCATGATGGACGCCTTCTCCATCGCCGTCTCGGTCGGCCTGCAGTACGGCGTGCCGCTGGAGACGTACGTCTCGAAGTTCACCAACATGCGCTTCGAGCCGGCCGGCCTGACCGACGACCCGGACGTCCGGATGGCGCAGTCGATCGTCGACTACATCTTCCGCCGCCTGGCGCTGGACTTCCTGCCCTTCGAGACCCGTTCGGCGCTCGGCATCCACTCCGTCGAGGAGCGCCAGCGCCACCTGGAGACCGGGTCCTACGAGCCGCTGGACGCGGAGGAGCTCGACACCGAGTCGCTCGCCCAGTCCGCCCCGGTGGTCGCCAAGCCGGCTCCGGCCGTCGAGGCGCCCAAGCCGGCCGCGAAGCAGGCCCACAACTCCACGGAGCTGATGGAGATCCAGCTCGGCCTCAACGCCGACGCGCCGCTCTGCTTCTCCTGCGGCACCAAGATGCGCCGCGCCGGCAGCTGCTACCTCTGCGAGGGCTGCGGCTCCACCAGCGGCTGCAGCTGACACCGGTCGCCACCCCGCGGGGGGTGAGCACCCGCTGAGGCGGGGCGAGGACTTCACGTCCTCGCCCCGCCTCTTTTCGTCGTTCCCGGGTGGTGGGGGAAGTGTCTTCGGGGCGGTGGTGTCAACCGGGGTTGACATGGGCGGCGGTGTCAACCAGGGTTGACGTATGAGCGAGAGCGGAGAACTCGCGGCGGCGGCGAGCAGTCGTGACCCCGCGGTGGGGCTCCGGGCGGTCCGTGCGCTGCGTGATCTGGCGGACCGGCTGGAGGGGTTGCAGGTGGGCAATGCCCGGTCGCTGGGCTGGTCCTGGCAGGACATCGCGGTGTGCCTGGGAGTGACCAGGCAGGCGGTGCACAAGAAGTACGCCCGGCGCGGGCCCGGCAAGGGCGAGGACGGAGGCTGAGAGATGTTCGAGCGGTTCACCGAATCGGCGCGGCAGGTGGTGCTGCTGGCCCAGGGCGAGGCGAGGGAGCTGCGGCACGCCGTCGTCGGGACGGAGCACCTGTTGCTCGCGATCCTGGCGCAGCCGGACGACCCCGCGGCGGGCGTCCTGATCGGGATGGGCCTGGACCGCGAGACGGCGCGGCGGGCGGTGGTGCGGCTGGTCGGGCCGGGCGGCGACGCCGAGGCGCTGGCCTCGATCGGAGTGGATCTGGACGCCGTCCGGGCGGCGGTGGAGTCGGAGTTCGGGGAGGGGGCGCTGGACGTGCCGGCCGGGGACGGGCCGCGGCGCCGCGGCTGGTTCAGGGCGGCGGAGTCGAGGCCGGCCCGCGCCCGGTTCAGCGCCCGGGCGAGGAAGGTGCTGGAGCTCTCGCTGCGCGAGTCGTTGCGGCTGAAATCCGGTCAGATCGCGGTGGGGCACCTGCTGCTCGGGGTGCTCCGGGAGGGGGAGGGCTTCGGGGCCAGGGTGATCGTCGACCACGGGCTGGACCCGCGGGCGGTGCGCCGGGCGGTCGAGGCGGAGCTGGGGTGAAGCGCGGGGTTCGACGGTGCGTCGGTTGCGTCGCCAATCGGTGTGTACGACGTGAATGAAGGAGATTGGCCGTCAACTGGCCGGTTGAGGCCAATGTCTGAATCGATATGATCGGACCAAAGCGTGAACCGATCAGCCGCCCGGAGACGTTTCGCGACGTCTCCGGGCGGTCTCGTATGCGCCCGACCAGCAGTCGGCGGCCGTATCCGTTGCCGACCCGCCGCCCGCGCCGCCGCCGACGTTGCCGAGGATCGCACCGATGAGAGAAGCCACCAGCCCCGACGGCCGGCCGAGCCGACGGCCCGCGCCGCGCACCGCCGCCCTGACCGCGGCGGCCGTCCTGCTGGCGGTCGCCGCCGCACCGGTCGGGGTCACCCGGGCGCTGGGCGCGCACCAGCCGCTCACCGCCCTCGCGGTGGCCGCGGTCACGGTGCTCTGGCTGATCGCGGTCGGACTGGCCTCGGCCGGTGCCGAACGCTCCCGCCGGCTGGCCGAGGAGCTCGCCGCGCAGCACGAGGAGACGATGGCGGCGCTGGTCGCCGCCGGTGCCGCCCGACAGGCCGAGGTGGCGGCCCTGGACCGGGCCGGAGCGGCCGGTGCCGAACGGGACGCAGCCCGGGCCGAGCGGGTCAGGGCCGAGGACGAGGTCACCGCCGTCCACGGGGAACTGGCCCGGCTGCGGGAGGAGATCGCGGCCGAGCGGGCCGGCTTCGAGGCCGAGCGGGACAAGGTCGAGGCGGAGCGCGTCGAGCTGGAGCGGTTGACCGGGGGCGTGCTGCCGGACGTGGTGGAGCGGCTGCGCGGCGGCGCGTCCGTGGACAGCGCGCTGGCCGCCCACCGGGGCCACCCCCAGCACGCGCTGCTGCGCGCCGTCGCCGAGGAGGTCGGCCGGGGCGAGCGGCTGCGTGCCGCCGCGCTCGCGGTCTGCGCGACGGCTGCCGGCCGGGTCCAGGCGCTGGCCACGAGCATGCACGCCGAGCTGCGCGAGATGCAGCACCGGCACGACGAGGAGGTCCTCGGGGACCTGCTGCGGCTGGACCACTCGACCGCCCAGGCGGGTCGGATGGCCGACAGCATCGCGGTGCTCACCGGCGCCCGCTCGGGCCGGCGCTGGGCCAAGCCGATCGCGGTGGAGTCGGTGCTGCGCGGTGCGCTCGGCCGGATCGGCGCGTACCAGCGGGTGCGGCTGCACAACGCCAGCTCGGCCGCGGTGGCCGGGTTCGCGGCCGAGGGCGTGATGCACGCGCTGGCCGAGCTGCTGGACAACGCCACCAACTTCTCCGCCCCGCCGGCGGAGGTGCACGTGTACGTCGAGGAGGTGCCGGCCGGTCTGGCGGTGACCGTCGAGGACAGCGGGTTGGGGCTGAGCGACAGCTGGCTGCGCCGGGCCGAACGGGCCGTCTCCGCCGAGCCCCTGGATCTGGCCACGCTGTCCGCCGGGACCCGGCTGGGGCTCGCGGTGGTCGGCTCGCTGGCGCGCAAGCACGGCCTGCAGATCTCCTTCCGGCCGTCGGCGCGCGGCGGTACGGGGGTGGTGATGCTGATCCCGCAGCAGCTGGTCTCGCACCCGGCTCCGGCGTCCGAACCGGCGCCCGTGGCGGTCCGGCCGCCCGCCGGGGAGCAGGTGCGCCCGGCGCTGACCCCGGCGCGCCCGGCGCCCGCACCGCTGCCGTCGGTGCCGGCCGGGCCGTCGGCCCCGGTGGGCGTGCCCGTACCGGCCGTCCCCGTGCCTGCCGTCGCGGTGTCTGCCGTCGCGGTGCCGGTCGGGGCCGTGCCCGCCGTGCCCGCCCAGGGCGCCCCGGCGCCGGCCGCCCCGGCCCGCCTGACCGAGAGCGGTCTGCCGCAGCGCCGCCGCGGCCAGACCCTCACCACGACCACCCCCGCCGCCGCGACGACCCCCACCCGGGCCTCCGCCCGGAGCGCCGTGGCCCCGGCGCCCGCGGTGAAGCCCGTGCCGGCCGACGCGGCGACCGCCGCGGCCAGGTTCGGCGCCTTCCGCAAGGCCGCCCGGCAGGCCGCCGACCAGCTCTCCGCGGCCCCGGCACCCACGGCCCCCGACACCGACACCGACACCGACACCACGCCCGACGCTTCCCCCGTCACCGAGAAGGACTCCTGATGAGCAGCGCCACTGACCGTGACCTCGACTGGCTGTTGGAAAACCTGCTGGCGGCGACCCCCGGCACCCGGCACGCCCTGGTGCTCTCCGCCGACGGTCTCAAGCTCTGCCACACCGACGGGCTGAGCACCGACCAGGCCGACCAGCTGGCCGCGATCTCCTCCGGTCTGCAGAGCCTGGCGCACGGCGCCTCGATCGAGTTCGGTGACGGCAGCGGCGGCGTCCGGCAGTCGATGACCGAGTTCCACGGCGGCATCCTGTGCATCGTGGCGGCGGGCGAGGGCGCGCACCTCGCGGTGGTCACGGACGACGACGCGGACGTCGGCGTGGTCGGCCACAACATGCACGGCCTGATCGAGCAGATCGGCGTCCACCTGAGTGCCCCGGCCCGTGACGGGGCGGAGCCGGAGGAAGCGGGCGCCGTGCCGCAAGAGAGCGCCGGGGCATGAACGCCGGGCCGGTCCTGCCGGGTCGTGACGACGATCCGGACCGCCTCTACACGATCACCCGGGGGCGCAGCCGTGCTCCGGAGAACGCCTTCGACCTGGTCACCCTGATCGTCGCCGAGCGGGTGCCGGCGCCGGGGATGCAGTCGGAGCACGCCCGGATCCTGCGGATGTGCGAGGCCCCGACGGCCCTGGTGGAGGTGGCCGCGGAGCTGGCGCTGCCGATCTCGGTGGTGAAGATCCTGCTCGGCGACCTGCTGGAGTCCGGGGCGGTCACCGCCCGCCACCCCCGGTTCGCGCCGACCAAGGCCCGGCTGCCCGATCTCGACACGTTGAAGCAGGTGCTGCATGGCCTCCAACGGCTCTGACCCGGTGCTCCCCGGTACTGACCCGGCCCCCACGGCCCCCGACCCGGCCCCCGGCACCGACCCGGCCCCCGGCGCCGGTCGCACCCCGTTGCGGGCGACGGCCGACAACGCGCTGAAGATCGTCGTGGTCGGCGGGTTCGGGGTGGGCAAGACGACCCTGGTGGGCTCGGTCAGCGAGATCCGTCCGCTGAACACCGAGGAGGTCATGACCAGGGCGGGTGAGGGCGTCGACCCGGCCGGGGCCTGGGGCAAGCGCTCCACCACGGTGGCGTTCGACTTCGGCCGGATCACCCTGTCGGCGAGCCAGGTGCTGTACCTGTTCGGTGCCCCCGGGCAGGAACGTTTCTGGTTCCTCTGGGACCGTCTCTTCAGCGGCGCGCTGGGCGCGGTCGTCCTGGTGGACACCCGCCGGCTGGAGGAGTCCTGGTACGCGATCGACCGGCTGGAGCACCACGGCACGCCGTTCATCGTGGCCCGCAACAACTTCGGCGAGCAGACCCACTCCCTGGAGCAGGTCCGGGAGGCGCTCGACCTGCCCGCCGAGGTGCCGTTGGTGGACTGCGACGCCCGGGACCGCGAGTCCGGCAAGCAGGTGCTGATCGCGCTGGTCCGCCATCTGACCGCCCTGGCGGAGGCCGCCGGCGAGCCCCCGGTGCCGGTCGGCGCTCCGGCCGGCCTCGAAGCCGGCGAGGCCCCCGCCGCGGAAGCCGCCGAAGCCGCCGAAGCCGTCGAGGCCCCCGAAGCCCCCGTCACCCCGGAGTACGAGGAGAGCACCCCGTGACCGAGCCCGCCGCCACCCCGCCCCCGGGCTGCCCGGCGCACGCCGGGGCCGCCCCGCTGTACGGGCCGCGCTTCCAGACCGACCCGGCCCAGCTGTACCGCGAGCTGCGCACCGCGCACGGCCCGGTCGCCCCGGTCGAGCTGGCCGGCGGCGTGCCCACCTGGCTGGTCATCGGCTACCGCGAGCTGCAGCTGGTGACCGGCCAGCCGCAGCTGTTCGGCCGCGACTCCAGCCGCTGGAACGCCTGGGAGACCCTGCCCGAGGACTGGCCGCTGAAGCCGATGATGGCGCCGGTGCCGTCGATCCTGTACGCCGAGGGCGAGGAGCACGTGCGCCGCTCCCGGGCGGTGACCGACGCGCTGGCCGAGGTCGACCCGTACGAGCTGCGCAAGCACTCCGAGGAGATCGCGGACCGGCTGATCGACGGGTTCGCCGGTCGCGGCGAGGCCGACCTGGTCGCCGAGTACGCGCACCGGATGCCGCTGCTGGTGCTGTGCCGGGTGCTCGGTCTGGACGAGGAGCAGGCGCCGCAGCTGATCGCGGCGCTGCTGGCCATGCTGGACGGCGGCCCGGACGCCCCGGCGGGTGCGCAGCGGCTGCTGGAGCTGATGCTGGACCTGGTGCGGGAGAAGTCCGAGCACCCGGGCGGGGACGTGGCCTCGCGGATGCTGGCGCACCCGGCCGGGCTGACGCACGAGGAGGTGATGCGCGACCTGCGGGTGCTGCTGATCGCCGGTCACCAGCCCTCGTCGTACTGGATCTCCAACGCGCTGCGGCTGATGCTCACCGACGAGCGGTTCGCCGCCTCGCTGGCGGGCGGCCGGCGCAGCATCAGCCAGGCGCTGAACGAGGCGCTCTGGGAGGACACCCCGACGCAGATCTTCGCGGGCCGCTGGGCGGTCCGGGACACCCAGTTGGGCGGCCAGCGGATCGCCGCGGGGGACATGCTCCTGCTGGGCTTCGCCGGGGCGAACGCGGACCCGTCGGTGCGTCAGGCGGACGGCCGCCCGGCCGAGGGCAACCGCGCGCACATGAGCTACTCGTACGGTGAGCACGGCTGCCCGTTCCCGGCGCAGGAGGCGGCCGAGGTGATCGCCACCACGGCGATCGAGGTGCTGCTGGACCGGCTGCCGGACCTCCGGCTGGCGGTGGCCGAGCACGCTCTGGTGTGGCGGCCGTCGGCCTGGGTGCGCGGGCTGGTGGCGCTGCCGGTCTCGTTCACCCCCGGCCATCCGGCCTGATCGCATCCCCACGTCCCGCCCCAGTCAAGGAGATCCCCGTCGATGACCGCTGCCCCGGCCCCGATAGCCCTCGATCCGCTGGCCCGTGACTCCGCCGCCGAGGGCGCCCTGTTGCGGTCCGCCGGCCCGGTGGCGCCGGTGGTGCTGCCCGGCGGGGTCTCCGCCTGGGCGGTGACCCGGCACGCCGAGGCCCGCGACCTGCTGACCGACGCCCGGCTGGTGAAGGACGCCGCGCACTGGGCGGCCTTCCAGCGCGGGGAGGTCCCGAAGACCTGGCCGCTGATCGGCCTGGCGGTGCCGGGTCCGAGCATGGTGACCACGGACGGCGCCGCGCACCGGCGGCTGCGGGCGCTGGTGGCGCAGGCCTTCACCCCGCGCCGGGTGGAGCTGATGCGCCCGCGGGTCGAGCGGATCACCGGCGCGCTGCTGGACGCCCTGGCGGCGGGGGAGCCGCTGGTGGACCTCAAGTCGGCGTTCGCCTTCCCGTTGCCGATGACGGTGATCTGCTCGCTGCTGGGCGTTCCGGAGTCGGACCACGCCGTGCTGCGCGACCTGTACGAGCGGTTCTTCGGCATCAAGCCGGACCCGGGGGGCATCCAGGCGACCATCGCGGGGCTGAACGCCTTCGTGAACGACCTGGTGGCGCAGCGCCGTTCGGTGCCCGGGGACGACCTGGCGAGCGTGCTGCTGGCGGCGGACACCGAGGGCGGGGCGCTGACCGACGCGGAGGCGGCGGCCACCCTGCGGGTGATCATCGCGGCGGGCCACGAGACCACGGTGAACCTGATCGGCAACGCGGTGCGGGCCCTGCTGACGCACCCGGACCAGTTGGAGCTGGTGCGTTCGGGCCGGGTGTCCTGGGACGCGGTGGTGGAGGAGTCGCTCCGCTGGACGCCGCCGACCAGCAACTTCCTGTTCCGCTTCGCGGCGGAGGACATCGCGGTCGGCGACGTGGTGATCCCGGCCGGCGAGCCGGTGCTGGTGTCGTACAACGCGATCGGCCGGGACCCGTCGCAGCACGGGGTCACGGCGGAGCTGTTCGACGTCACCCGGGACCCGATCCGCCACCTGTCCTTCGGCCACGGCCCGCACGTCTGCCCGGGTTCGCCGCTGGCCCGGTTGGAGGCCGGGGTGGCGCTGCCGGCGCTGTTCGCGCGGTTCCCCGGGCTGTCGCTGGCGGTCCCGGACGAGCAGCTGCGGCCGAGTCCGTCGCTGGTGGTGAACAGCCTGCTGGAGCTGCCGGTCCGGCTGTACTGACGGCGCGCCGCGAGCGGCCCCGTCCGGGTCCCCGGGCGGGGCCGCGGGTGTTCCCGGGGGTGCTGGTGCGCCGGGGGTGCCGCCGGGCGTGTCGTGGTCACGACCGGGTGAAGGTCGGGCGTGGACCTTGGCGGGGGCCGGTGGCTGCGTTAACGTCGTCGAATCGATTGCTCGGACGCTCGTCCGAGATCTCGGCGGAACCATCTCCGGTACAGCGCAATGTCGTTCAGCCCACAGCCCGGCAGCACGCCCTGGCGAGGAGGACCGCATTGACCCTCAACCCGACCGCGCCGTCCACGAGTTCACGCCGCCGCCTGGTCGCCGTGCCCGCCCTGCTGGCGGCCCTGGCCCTGACCGCGGCCTGCTCCAACAGCTCCGGCGGTTCGGGTGGCGGCGGTGACGGAGCCGCCCCGTCGCTGACCGGCGACTGTGCCAAGTACCAGCCGTACGCGGGGCATTCGGGCACCACGGTGACGATGTTCGCCTCGATCCTGAGCCCGGAGTCGGACAACCTGGAGAAGTCCTGGGCCGAGTTCAGCAGATGCACCGGCATCAAGATCAGCTACGAGGGCTCGAACGACTTCGAGTCCCAGCTGCCGGTCCGGGTGGCCGGCGGCAACACCCCGGACTTCGCGATCGTCCCGCAGCCCGGCCTGCTGGCGCAGATGGTGAAGAGCGGCAAGGTGGTGAAGCCGCCCGCGCAGACGGTCAGCAACGAGGACCGCTGGAGCCCGGTGTGGAAGACCTACGGCTCGGTCAACGGCACGTTCTACGCGGCGCCGATGAGCGCCAACATGAAGTCGCTGGTCTGGTACTCGCCGAAGGCCTTCCGGGCGGCCGGGTACGAGGTGCCGAAGACCTGGGCGGACCTGATGGCGCTCAGCGACCGGATCGCCAAGGCCGGCGCCACCAAGCCGTGGTGCGGCGGCATCGCCTCCGGCACCGCGACCGGCTGGCCGGCCACCGACTGGCTGGAGGAGGTGGTGCTGGGCACGTACGGCGGTGACGTCTACGACCAGTGGGTGGGCCACAAGGTGAAGTTCTCCGACGAGAAGATCACCACGGCGATGCGGACCGTGGCCGACTGGATGCAGAACCCGGCCTGGGTCAACGGCGGCTACGGCGACGTCAAGTCGATCGCCACCACGACCTTCCAGGACGCGGGCGCGCCGATCCTCAGCGGCAAGTGCGCGATGCTCCAGCAGGCCTCGTTCTACAAGGCGCAGTGGCCCAAGGACACCAAGGTCGGCCCGGACGGCGACGTCTTCGCCTTCCAGCTGCCGGCGGTGAACCCGGCCGTCCCCAACCCGGTCGAGGGCGGTGGCGAGTTCCTGGCCGCGTTCGCGAACCGGCCCGAGGTGCAGGCGGTGCAGAACTACCTGTCCAGCTCGGAGTGGGCGAGCAGCCGGGTGCGGACCGCGACCGGCTGGGTCTCGGCCAACCAGGGCGTGGACAAGAGCCTCTACACCGATCCGGTCGACCGGCTGTCGGCGGACGCGCTCACCGACCCGGCGGCGACCTTCCGCTTCGACGGCTCCGACCTGATGCCGGCCGCCGTCGGCGCGGGGCAGGAGTGGAAGTCGCTGACGGCCTGGTTCGCGGAGGGGCAGTCGATCCAGAAGACCGCGGCCGACATCGACGCCGCCTGGCCGCAGTAGCCGCCGGGGTGCGGAGGCCGGTGGTGGCCTCCGCCACGGCGTCCCGCACCGGCGTCCACACCGGCCTCCGCACCGGCCTCCCGCCACAGCACCGCCGGCGCACCGGCGGGCGGCGGCCGCACCGGCGCCGGCCCGACCGGGCGCCACCAGGACCACCTGTCGAGGGCGGTGCGGGGCCACCCACCCGCACCGCCCGCCCCCTTCCCCGAGCACCAGGAGGGACGCACAGCCATGTCCGTACCCGCAACCCCGTCACCGTCCGCCGCGCTCGCCTCCGGCGCGTGGGGCGACGCGGCGGTCAAGTTCGGCAACAGCCTCGGCGCCGTGGCGGGCTTCCTCGGCATCCTGCTGCTGGTGTTCCTCGCGGCCGGCCGGGCCCGGGGCCGGCTCTCCCGCCCGCTGGCGGTGGCGGTCTTCCTCGGCCCGGCCGTGGTGCTGCTGTCGGTGGGCCTGGTGGTGCCGCTGGTCCGGACCGTCTACCTGAGCCTGCAGAACGACGACGGCACCCGGTTCGTCGGCGGGGAGAACTTCGGGTGGGCGCTCAGCACCGACTCGGTGCAGAAGGTGCTGGTCACCACGCTGCTGTGGCTGGTGGTCGCCCCGCTGGTGGCGACCGGGCTGGGGCTGGTGCTGGCGCTGCTGGTGGACCGGATGCGCGGCCAGGCGGTGTACAAGTCGCTGATCTTCATGCCGATGGCGATCTCGCTGGTCGGCGCCTCGATCATCTTCAAGTTCGTCTACGAGTCGCGCGGCGCGGGGCAGCCGCAGATCGGCCTGCTCAGCCAGCTGGCGATCGCCGCGGGCTGGGACGATCCGCCGAACTGGATGCTCTCGCAGCCGCTGAACACCTTCCTGCTGATGGCGGTGATGGTCTGGGTGCAGACGGGCTTCGCGATGGTGGTGCTGTCGGCGGCGATCAAGGCGATCCCGCACGAGGTGACCGAGGCGGCCCGGCTGGACGGTGCGGGCGGGGTGCGGCTGTTCTGGTACGTCACCGTGCCGATGATCCGCACCACGCTGGTGGTGGTGCTGACCACCATCATGATCATCACCCTGAAGGCCTTCGACATCGTCCGCACCATGACCGGCGGCAACTTCGGCACCCAGGTGCTGGCCAACGAGATGTACTCGCAGTCCTTCGTGCAGTTCAACACCGGCCGGGGCGGCGCCCTGGCGGTGATCCTCTTCCTCGCGGTGCTGCCCCTGGTGGCCTACAACATCGTCCAGCTGCGGAAGGAGCGTCGGGTCCGATGAGCGGACGCATCACCGACAAGCGCGTGCGCGCCCCGCACGGCAGCCCGGTCCGGAAGGCCTTCAGCAGCCCGTTGGCCTCGGTCTTCGTGATCGCGGTGACCGTCCTGTGGACGATCCCGACCCTGGGCCTGCTGGTGACCTCGCTGCGCCCCAAGCAGGACGTCACCGCGAACGGCTGGTGGAACGCCCTGCTCCACCCGGACCTCGGGCTCGACAACTACCACACGGTGCTGTTCGAGGGCGGCTTCGGCGTCTCGACCGGACTGATGCCCTTCCTGGTCAACTCGCTGGCGATCAGTGTCCCGGCCACGCTCTTCCCGCTGGTGCTGGCCGCGATGGCGGCCTACGGGCTGGCCTGGGTGAGGTTCCGGGGGAGCGACACGGTGTTCTTCGCCGTGTTCGCGCTCCAGGTGGTTCCGATCCAGATGGCGCTGATCCCGCTGCTGCGGCTGTTCTCCGGGGGCGCGCACCTCGGCTCGCTGACGCTGGTCCCGGCGGTGGACCTGAAGGGCAGCTACGCGCCGGTCTGGCTGGCGCACACCATGTTCGCGCTGCCGCTCGCGGTGTTCCTGCTGCACAACTTCATCGCCCAGCTGCCGCGCGACCTGATGGAGGCGGCGGTGGTGGACGGCGCCTCGCACTTCAAGATCTTCCGGTCGATCGTGCTGCCGCTCTGCACCCCGGCGCTGGCCTCGTTCGCGATCTTCCAGTTCCTCTGGGTCTGGAACGACCTGCTGGTCGCGCTCACCTTCGCCGGCGGCACGCCGGAGGTGGCGCCGATGACGGTCCGGCTGGCGCAGCTGTCCGGGTCCTTCGGCGGGCGCTGGGAGCTGCTGACGGCCGGGGCGTTCCTGTCGATCATCGTGCCGCTGATCGTCTTCTTCAGCCTGCAGCGCTACTTCGTCCGGGGGCTGCTGGCCGGATCGGTCAAGGGGTAGCCGGGGGCGGACGGGTGGTCAGGGGGTTCTGAACGCGTTCAGAAGTGATTTTTGAACTTGTTCAGAATGGTCTACAGTCGGCTGCATCCGCGGTGCCGGGAGCGCCGCCGGCGGGCTGCCCCCGGGGCGGCTTCCGCATGCCCACCGACCACTGAGGGGGACTCATGTCCGGTCCGTCCACGCCCGCGTCCGAGCCCGACCGGCCGTCCGCGTCCACGCCCGCGTCCGAGCCCGACCGGCCGTCCGCGTCCACGCCCGCGTCCGAGCCCGACCAGCCGTTCGGTCCGGCGTCCGGCCCGGTCGGCGCCTCCGTGCCCGGCCCGCACTGGGGGGCCGGCGCACCCGTCCCGTCCTCCTCCCTCTGGCTGCGCCCGAGCGACCCCGGGCGCAAGGCGGCCGCCACGCCCCGCGTCCTCCTCCTCGCGCTGCTCACCGGGCTGCTGACGTCCTGGCTGCTGAACGACGGCCTCGGCGCCAACCTGCTGGTCTGCGCTGCCGGCACCGCCGCCGCGGCGGGTCTGGCCGCCCGTGCGGCGGGCCGCCGCATCCGGCCCTGGACGGTCGTGTGGAGCCTGCTCGCCGCCGCCCTGCTCGTCGTCCCGGCGCTCTGGGAGGCGGGCTGGCCCGTGACGCTGGCCGTCGTGTGCGCGCTCGGACTGGCCTCGCTCGCGCTGCACGGCGGCCGCCGCTGGCCGGGCGTCCTGCTCCCGCTGCCCGCGATCCTCTGGCAGCTGCCGCCGGGGGTGCTCTGGCTCGTCGACGGCCTGCGCGGCCGGAGCCTGCCCGGCCGCGGCCGGATCGTGCCGGTGTTCAAGGCGCTCGCGGTCGCCGCCGTCCTGCTCACCGTCTTCGGCGTGCTGTTCGCGGGCGCCGACGCCGCCATGGCGGACCTGCTCTCCGGGCTCAGCCCCAGCCTCGACCTCGACCGGGTGCCGCTGCGCTTCGTGCTGTTCGTGCTCGGGGCGCTCACCGCGCTCGGGTTCGCCCACATCGCGGCCGGCCCGCGACGCTGGGACCGCACGGTCGTCCGGCCCGGCCGGGCCCGGGGCCGGCTGGAGTGGGCCCTGCCGCTGGTCGCGCTCAACCTGATGTTCGGCGTCTTCGCGGTGATCCAGGCCGTGGTCGTGCTCGGCGGTGCGGACGCCGTCCTGCGCAACACCGGGATGAGTCGCTCCGAGTACGCCCGGCAGGGCTTCTGGCAGCTCAGCGCGATCACCGTGCTGACCCTGGCCGTGGTGGCGGTCGCCAAGCGCTGGGCGCCGCGCGCCACCCCGGCCGACCGGCGGGTGGCGCGGATCCTGCTCGGCGCGCTCTGCCTGCTCGCCCTGGTCGTGGTCGCCTCGGCGCTCGGCCGGATGTGGTTCTACGTCGACGCCTCCGGGCTGACCAGGCTGCGGCTCTGGGTCCTGGTGGTGGAGGGCTGGCTCGGCGTCGTCTTCCTGCTGCTGATCACCGCGGGCCTGACCCGCGGGGCCGGCTGGCTGCCGCGCGCCGTGCTCCTCAGCGGCATGCTGTCGGTCGCGGCCTACGGGCTTGCCGGCCCGGACGCGATCATCGCGGAGCAGAACGTCTCCCGGTACGAGCGGGCGCTCGCCGCCGATCCGCAGACCGCGCGGATCGACCTGCGCAACGTCCGCGACCTCTCGGCCGACGCGGTGCCCGCGCTGGACCGGCTGCCCGGCGCCCAGCGGACCTGCGCGCTGCAGGTGATCGCGGCGGACCTCGCGGACCACCCGAAGCCCTGGTACGCCGCCGGCGCCTCGGCCGCCCGGGCCCGGGAGATCCTGGCGCAGCGGCCCCCGGTGGAGCGGCCGACGGGCGGGCGCAGTGCCTGCGAGCAGGCCGGGATGCCGTTCGAGGACATCTGGTACTGACGCCGGGGCCCGCACCGCCGGTGAGGGTGGGGGAAACGGCCGGGCCGGCCGGGAGCGTGGTGCTCCCGGCCGGCCCGGTGGCGGTGTGCCGCGGCGGGTGGTGGCCCGCGGTGCGGTGTGGCGGGGCTCAGTGCATCGCGACGCCGGCGGTCTGGCTGGGCAGGTCGCTGGCCTTGGCCTTGATCACGAAGACCGCGACGATCAGCGCCAGCCCGGCGAGCACGGCGCCCACGATGAACCCGTGCGAGATGCCCTGGGCGAGGACGGAGTTGGCGGCCTCGGTGCCCTTCGGGAACTCGTGGTGCTGCTGGAAGTAGGCCAGCTGGTCCGGAGTGGCCGACGACATGAAGCCGGGCGCCTGGGCCGTGCCCTCGGCGGTGGCGTAGTGCGCGAAGACCGTGGTCAGGATCGACAGGCCGAGCGAACCACCGATCTGCTGCATCGAGTTGAGCAGACCGGACGCGGCGCCGGTCTCCTCCCCGGCCACACCCGCGACCGAGAGCAGCATCACCGGGACGAAGATCAGGCCCATGCCGAAGCCGAAGATCACCGTGGGGCCGAGCACCCCGTCGACGTAGCCGCTGTCCTTGCTCATCTGGGTGAGCCAGGTGAGGCCGACGGTGACCAGCAGCGCGCCGCCCGCCATGAACGGCTTCGGGCCGTACTTGGCCTGGAGGGAGGAGGCGAGCTGCGCCGCGATGATGATCGCCACGCTGATCGGGAGGAAGGAGACGCCGGCCTTCAGCGGGCTGTAGCCGAGCGGGCCCTGCACGAAGAGCGTGATGTAGAAGAAGATGCCGAACATGGCCGCGGCCAGGCAGAGCATCATCACCAGGCCGCCGGTGCGGTTGCGGTCGGCGAACAGGTGCAGCGGGGTGATCGGCTGGTCGGTGCGCCGCTCGATCACCAGGAACGCGGCCAGCAGCAGGGCGCCGGCGGCGAACGAGCCGAGCGTGACGCTGTCCGACCAGCCGTCCGAGGCGGCCCGGATGAACCCGTAGACCAGACCGACCAGGCCCAGCGTCGAGGTCAGCGCGCCCGGCAGGTCGAAGCGGCCCGCGGTGCGCTCGGACTCGGCGATGTAGCGGGGTGCGGCGAGCGCGATCAGGGCCGCGATCGGTACGTTGACGAAGAAGACCCAGCGCCAGTCCAGGTACTCGGTGAGCAGACCGCCGGCCAGCAGGCCGATCGCGGCGCCCGAGCCGGCCACCGCCGAGAACACGCCGAACGCCTTGTTGCGTTCCGGCCCCTCCTCGAAGTTGGTGGCGATCAGTGCGAAGGCCGTCGGTGAACAGATCGCGCCGCCGATGCCCTGGAGCGCGCGGGCCGCGAGCAGCATGCCGCCGTCCTGGGCGAAGCCGCCGAGCAGGGAGGCGAAGCCGAACAGCAGGGTGCCGAAGATGAACACCCGGCGGCGGCCGAGGATGTCGCCGGCGCGCCCGCCGAGCAGCAGCAGCCCGCCGAAGGTCAGCGTGTAGGCGTTGATGACCCACGACAGGTTGGTGGTGGAGAAGTTCAGCGCGTCCCGGATCTGCGGCAGCGCGATGTTCACGATGGTGGCGTCGAGCACCACCATCAGCTGGGTGGCCGCGATGACGGTCAGGGTGATGCCCTTGCCCCGGCCCTTCCCGCTCTGCGGTGGTGAGGTCTTGCTGAGTGTGTCGGAGATAGCCACGTGTGTGCCCCCTGCTGGCTATGTGCCTGGCTGTGTGCTGGGTGCTGCGTCCGCTGCGGACCGAGTGGTCCGGCGTGTCCCGCGTGTCCCGCGTTCTGGGTGCGGGCTGGCGCGGGCTAGGAAGGAACGGGATCGTTCACTAATCTGGACGATATCCTGGTTCCAATTGTGAACGCAAGCGTTCTCTAAGGGTGGTGGCGATGGAGCGGCTTGTGCGGCGCCTGACGGCGGACCGGGCGACCGGGAGGGCGGGCTCCCGCGCGCCGGAGGCGGGGGAGTCGCCCCCGCGGCCCGCGGCGCAGCCTGCCCCTGTACCCGTGCCCCACTGCCCGGTTCAGGTCGCCCGCGAGGCCCTCGCGCGGCCGGGCCGGCGGCGGGGGAAGGAGTTGGAGAACGCGATCTTCGAGGCCGCGCTCGACCAGCTCACCTCCGGCGGGTACGCGCGGCTGACGATGGAAGGGGTCGCCGGCGCGGCGCGGACCGGGAAGGCCGCGCTCTACCGGCGCTGGGCGTCCAAGGACGAGCTGGTCATCGACGCCCTGGACGCCACTCTGCCACGCCCCTACGACACCCCGGACCTCGGGTCCGCCCATCGTGAATTGCTCCAGCTCATCGAGGGGTTCACCGGGGCGATGGGCTCGCGGCCGGGCGCCGCCATCCAGGTGCTGATGGGCGAGATCGACCATGAACGGGCCGAGGTGTTCAAGGAGTTCATCACCCGGCGGGTGATCGAGCCGACCACGGAGACCATCCTGGCGATCCTGCGCCGGGGCGCCGAACGCGGTGACGTCCGGCCCGGCGCGGCCACCCCGGTCGTCGCGGACGTCGTCCCGGCGATGCTGCTCTACCAGGTGAAGATCTGCGGTCGGCGCAACCTCGGGCCGGAGTACGTGGCCCGGCTGGTGGACGACGTGCTGCTGCCGATCATCCGGGTCTGAGCGGGGACGGCGGGGGCGGCGGGGACGGCGGGAGCAGCGGGAGCAGCGGGCCGGTGGGTCCTGCGGCGGGCTTAGGCTGGATGTCGCCAGGGCGGACGAGTCGTTCGCGGCGGGTCCGCTCTCCCGGCGGCCCGCTCTCCCGGCGGCCCGCTCTCCCCGCGGGTCCGTTCGTCGGGTCCGGCCCGGCGAGCCCGTCCACCCCTCCTCCCGCCGAACGGAAGCCCCCGATGCCCATCGTCCCGCCGACGCACTCCGTCGAGCGCTCGCTCCGCCGCGCCGGCGCCAGGATCGTCGTCGGCCTGGACGAGGTCGGGCGCGGCGCCTGGGCCGGCCCGGTCACCGTGGGGGCCGCCGTCACCGGTCTGCGCAGGGCCCCGGAGGGGCTGACCGACTCCAAGCTGCTCACCGAGCTGCGCCGCCGCGCGCTGGCCCCGGTCCTCGCCGACTGGGTCACCGCGTACGCGCTCGGCCACGCCTCGCCGCAGGAGTGCGACGAGCTCGGCATGACGGCGGCGCTGCGGCTGGCCGCCGTCCGGGCCCTGGAGGCCCTGCCGGTCGAGCCCGACGCGGTGATCCTGGACGGCAAGCACGACTACCTGGGCGGCCCCTGGCGGGTGCGCACCGTGATCAAGGGCGACCAGTCCTGCATCTGCGTCTCCGCCGCCTCGGTGCTCGCCAAGGTCCACCGCGACGGCCTGATGGCCGAACTCGGCGAGGCGCACCCCGAGTACGGCTTCGCGGACAACGCCGGCTACCCGTCCCCGGTGCACCGGGCGGCCCTGGAGGAGCACGGCCCCACCGAGCAGCACCGGCTCTCCTGGGCGTACCTGGACGGGCTGCCGAAGTGGCGTCACCTGAAGCGCGTCCGGGAGGTTCCGGGTGCGCGCGAAGACTCCGCCGACGAACAGTTGACGCTCGGTTTCTGACGGTCCGTCGGAATTGCCCCGGGTGGGGGTGCCGACTCCGTGGTGCCCAATGGGTGGGGCGCCCGTGCGCGTTCGACCGGCATTTGATAGATATCCGGGTATGCCTGTCTTCCCCGAGGAGCCGGAGATTCACGAGAGCCTCCCGGGCCCCGGCGTTCCCTTCCCCCGCGAGTCGGACGCACAAGCCCTCCACACGCCCGCCAGCAGCGGCGCCACCGCCACCGCACCCACCACCGTCGCCGCCGTGCCGGTGCCCGGCCCCCGTCCGGCACCGCCGCGCGCGGCACCCCCGCGCTCCGACCGCCCCGGTCCGCCGCGGCTCATCCCCAAGCCCGGGCCGGCGCCGCGCCGTCCCGCCGAGGCCGTGCCGCAGGTCGAGGTCCAGCGGGTCGCCGCGGCCCCGGCCCAGGCGCTGGACCGCGCGGACGAGGCCGTCGACCGGCTGCTGGACGCCGGCCGCGACCCGGGCCAGATCCTGGTGCTGACGCTCGGCGAGGCGCACCCCTGGCAGCAGCACGAGCTCTCCTTCGGAGAGGAGCGCTACTGGGCGCAACTCGCCGAGGGCGGTGACGTGTTCTACGCCGACGCCGGGCTGGCCCGGCCGGTGAGCCGCGAGGTGGTCGTCCTGGTCGCCAACGGCGGCCCGGCCGCCCGGGCCGCCGAGGCCTACACCGCGGCCCTCGGCCGCGCGACCGCCCTGCTCGTGGTCTGCGGGGAGGCCGGTCCGGCCGCCGCGGCCGGACGCCCGGGCAGGGCCTGAACCCGACTGATCCACCCCGGGTCCGGTGCCGCACGGCACCGGGCCCGGGGTCCGTCGTACCCGGGGTCGGTCTTCCGGGACCGTCGTACCGGGCGTCGTCGCCCGGACCGGCCGAGCCCGTGGCGGACCGCCCCGTCCCGTTGTCGCCCCGTCGGCTCTGCCGTGCCGCGGTCGTCCTGTCGGGTGGGGCGCCGTCGGCCGCGCCGGAGTCGCGGGCGGCCGGCCCGGGGCGGCGCGAGCGGTGTCGGGAGGTCAGCGGGTGCCGGTGCGGCGGGCCGGTTCGACGGCGGTGACCCGCGCCGGGGGCCACGGGTGCTCGGACTGGCGGGAGTGCTGCGACCGGTCGCTCCGCTGGGCCCGCTCGGGCGCCTGGTGCCGGGCGCGCTGGGCGCGCGGCGTCTCCAGGGCCGAGCGCGGGGGCAGCTCCGTCACGGTGTGCACCGGCCCGTCGGCCCATGAACCCGCGTGCGGATCGCGCCCGCTGCGGCCGTCCCCGAGGACCTGCCAACCCGCCGGGGTGAGGCCGACGTAGGAGCCGCAGCGCAGCCCGTGCAGCGCGGATGCGTCGCGGAGCGCCCACATCCAGGCGCCGTCCTGCTCCGTCCAGCCGGGTGCGCCCTCGCGGCAGCGCAGCAGTACGGCCGTGCGGGCCGGCCGGGCCAGCCGCAGGTCGTGCGGGGTGATCTGGCGCAGCTGGGTGAGCAGGGCGTTGCGGTGCTGCCAGCCGTCGGTGTCGTGCGGCCAGGGCGCGAACGAGGCCGAGGCGGCCAGGTGGTGCAACGCGTCGAGGACGGCGACCACGACCGTGCCCGGTTGCGGCAGGTGGCGCTGGTGCAGTTCCAGGACGAAGTCGCGCGGGTCGCGCAGCAACGGGATCCCCGAGGCGCTCCAGGTCTCCAGGTCCAGGAGCCGTCTCGGCGACGAACTCCGGGCGAGGGGATGCTGACCTCGGCCGATACCGTTGATCACGATCCTCCTTCCTGACCCACGGGCATGCGGGCGCCTGGGTACGACGAAGGCCGGGTCCAGCGGACCGGATTTCGGGTACGCGCCAATTCTCGCGGTAGTGGGGCCGGAGCGGCAACGATGAAATGATGAACGCCACCCGAAAGCCCATGTTCTGCCGGATATGTTCCAGGGCGGCCCGAGCCTCGCTCAGGCGGCGCCGGACCATGATCCGGGCGTCGCGTGAGCGCCCGGTGGACCGCCGTCCGTGCGGTGACCACTCCTTTTTCCGATCACGCCGTCCGGCGGGTCCGTGAGGCTCCGACTTTCTCCCTTCGTTAGGCCATTCGAGTGAGGGCGTGTCGGTGGGCGACCGCTGGTGTCACCCCTGCACGGCCAGCACCAGGGGCAGAACCGCGCTCGCCCCGGCCCGGCGCAGCAGCCGGGCGGCGACCGTGACCGTCCACCCCGAGTCGACCAGGTCGTCCACCAGCAGCACCGGCCCGCCGGCCGCGGCCACCGCCTGGGCGACCTCCGGCGGCAGCACCAGCGCGCCGGCCAGCGAGTGCAGCCGCTGGGCGCTGTTGCTGCGGGCACCGTGCGGCGGCCGGCCGTCGGCGTACTCGATCCGGCCCAGCAACGGCATCCGCCCGATCTCGGCGATGCGCGCGCCGAGGCTGTCCACCAGGCGGGGCCTGGTGGACGAGGCCATCGTCACCACGCCCACCGGCCGTTCCAGCCGGGTGCCCTCCGCCGTCGCGGGCCCCGCCCAGCCGCCCGGGCCGCGGGCCCAGTCCGCCAGCACCGCCACCAGGGCGTCCACCGCCTCGCCGGGCACCGGCGCGTCCGGGGCCTGCTCGGCGAGCAGGGTGCGCAGCCGGGTGCCCCAGCCGATGTCGGAGAGCCGACCGAGCGCCCGCCCGTTCTCCGCCTGCTCGCCCGCCGGGATCCGGCCCTTCAGCGGCACGCCCACCGCGTCCATCCCGGTCGGCCAGAGCCGGCGCGGCTCGAAGCTGACGCCCGGGCGGCCGAGCGCGGCCCGGGCCGCCTCCAGCGCCGCGGCCGAGACCTCCGGGGTGTGCAGCGGCCCCGCGCAGTTGTCGCACCGGCCGCAGGGCCGGGCCTGGTCGTCGTCGAGCTGGCGGCGCAGGAACTCCATCCGGCAGCCGGTGGTCGACGCGTACTCGCGCATCGCCCGCTGCTCGGCCTCGCGGGAGGCGGCGACCTTGGCGTACCGGTCGGTGTCGTACGCCCAGCTCTGGCCGGTGGCCGTCCAGCCGCCCTTGACCCGGCGGACGGCGCCGTCCACGTCGAGCACCTTGAGCATGGTCTCCAGCCGGGTGCGGCGCAGGTCCACCCTGGGCTCCAGGGCGGCGGTGGAGAGCGGCCGGCCGGCTCCGGCCAGCGCGTCGATGGTGCGGCGGACCTGCTCCTCGGGCGGGAAGGCCAGCGAGGCGAAGTAGCGCCAGATCGCCTCGTCCTCGCGGCCGGGCAGCAGCAGCACCTCGGCCCGGTCGACGCCGCGCCCGGCCCGGCCGACCTGCTGGTAGTAGGCGATCGGCGAGCTGGGCGAGCCGAGGTGCACCACGAAGCCGAGGTCGGGCTTGTCGAAGCCCATGCCCAGCGCGGAGGTGGCGACCAGCGCTTTGACCCGGTTGGCCAGCAGGTCGGCCTCGGCGGTGCGGCGCTCGGCGTCCTCGGTGCGGCCGGAGTACGAGGCCACCGGGAAGCCCCGCTCGCGCAGGAAGGCCGTGACCTCCTCGGCCGCGGCCACCGTCAGGGTGTAGACGATGCCCGAGCCGGGCAGCCGGTCGAGGTGGTCGGCCAGCCAGGCCAGCCGGTGCGCGGGGTCGGGCAGGGCCAGGACGCCGAGGGTCAGGCTCTCCCGGTCGAGCGGACCGCGCAGCACCAGGGCGCGCTCGTCGGTGCCGCCGGTGCCGAGCTGCTCGGCGACGTCCGCGGTGACCCGGGCGTTGGCGGTGGCGGTGGTGGCCAGCACGGGGACGCCGGGCGGGAGCTCGGCGAGCATCGTGCGCAGCCGGCGGTAGTCGGGGCGGAAGTCGTGGCCCCAGTCCGAGATGCAGTGGGCCTCGTCGACCACCAGCAGCCCGGTGGATGCGGCGAGCTTGGGCAGCACCTGGTCGCGGAAGTCGGGGTTGTTCAGCCGCTCGGGGCTGACCAGCAGGACGTCGACCTTCCCGGCGGAGACCTCGGCCTGGACCTCGTCCCACTCGTCGGTGTTGGCGGAGTTGATCGTCCGGGCGTGGATGCCGGCCCGGGCCGCCGAGTCGACCTGGTTGCGCATCAGGGCGAGCAGCGGGGAGACGATCACGGTGGGCCCCGCGCCGCGGGCCCGGAGCAGGGCGGTGGCGATGAAGTAGACCGCGGACTTCCCCCAGCCGGTGCGCTGCACGACGAGGGCGCGCCGGTGGTCGACCACGAGGGCCTCGATGGCCGTCCACTGGTCCTCGCGCAGGGCGGCCCCGGGCCCGGCGAGCTCGCGCAGGACGGCCTCGGCCCGCGCCCGGACCTCGGCGCGGTCGTCGGCGGTGGCGGTGGTGTGGTTCTCGGGCTGCTGCATGGCGTCCATGTAACCCCGAGCCGCCGACAAGGGGCGAATGCCGGGGTGGCGGAGGTGGTGGAGCCGGGATGTATTTCATCCGCTCTTCCGCTGAACGGGCGCTGACTTTCACCCGCAGGAGTGGCCGCGATGAGCGCCGAATGAGTGAAGCGAAAAAAGAGGGCGGAGTTATCCACAGGAAATGAGAAAGATCCGACGGGTCTTCCGGATTGCGCGACCCTTCCGGTCATGAACGCCATGAACAACGACCCCGTCGTCCTGTCCCTCGGCCCGGCCTCCGGCCACCGGCCGGTCACCCTGCGCGGCCCGGCCGACATGGCCGAGCTGCTCCCCTACCTCCTGGGGTTCTACCCCGACGACAGCATCGTGGCGGTCGGCCTCCAGGGCCCCGGCCTGCGCCAGGGCGGCGTGATCCGGGCGGACGTGCCGGATTCGCCCGAGCACTGGCCGGCGGCCGCGGACGAGACGGCCGCACTGCTGCTCGCCCTCTCCGAGCGCCACGGGGACCGCCCGCACCAGGTGCTCCTCTACCTCTGCCGGGACTCCACCGCCGCGCACGCCCCGCCGGCCGTGGAGGGCCTGCGTCCGTTGGCGGACGCCCTGCGCGCGGCCTTCGCGCGCAGGGGAGTGGCGGTCAAGGAGTCGCTCTGCGTCTCCGACGGCCGCTGGTGGTCCTTCCTCTGCCGCCGCGAGGGCTGCTGCGATCCGGCGGGCAACCCGGTCCACCGGGTGCCCGGCCCGGGCGCGGCGGCCGCCGCCGCGGCCTTCGCCGGACTCGCCCCGCGCGGCAGCCGCAAGGCGATCATCGGCGGGCTGGCGCCGGTCGGGCCGCCGGCCGCGGAGGCCCAGCGGGCGGCGCTCGCCCGGGCCGGCGCGGGGGCCGCCGCGGCCGGTGAGAGCCGGGGTCCGGCCGCTGCCGCGTCCCGGGAGCGGGGCGGCGAGCTGCTCGACCAGGTCTTCGCCGAGTTCGCGGCCGGCGCCCGCGAGGTCGACGAGGAGCGGGCGGCCCGGCTGCTGGTCGCCCTGCGCGACCGGCGCACCAGGGACCGCGGTGTGGAGTACAGCCGCCCCGCCGAGCTGGCGCCCGCCGAGCGGCTCTGGCGCTTCCTGGCCCGGCGCGCGGTGCCGCCCTACGAGGGCTGCGCGGTGGCCCCGCTGACTCTGCTGGCCTGGGCCTCCTGGGTCGCGGGGGACACCGCGACGGCCCGCGTGGTGCTCGGCCACGTCCTCCGGCTCGACCCCTCCTACCTACTGGCGGAGCTGCTGTACGAGTCCCTGAACGACGGCATGGCGCCCGACGGCCTGCTCGCGGCCGTCGAGGCGCAGCGCCGGCGGCGCGAGGCGGGCGGGCCCGCCCCGGCGCCGGTCGGCGAGCCCGCGCGGACCCCCGCGCCGGCGCCGACACCCGCCCGGGATCCGGACCTCGACGGGGAGCCGCCGGCCGCCACGGGCCCGGGCGGCGGGCCCGGCGGGCGGCCCGGTCCCTCAGGTGCCGGGCGCGGTCGCCGCGGCGCCAGGCGGAAGGCGGCTCGGGCCGGTCGGGCCGCCCGGGTCGCGTCGACGGAGGGCGGGCGCGGCGCCGCAGGTCCCTCCGCTCCCGACCCGGGCCCCTCCGGGGCGGCGCCGGAGCAGGCGGGCCCGGGGGCGCTCGCCCTGCTCCCGGTGCCCGGGCGCGCCCCGGGCGGACTCCGGGAGAGGTCCTCCCGGGGCCTGCGGCTCGGCCGGGCGTCGGCGGGCGGGTCGGCGGCCGTGCCGCACGCCGGCGGGCGCCACCGGTGCCGGGGCGTGCGGAGGGCGGCGAGGGGGGTCAGGCGTGCGCAGTGACCTCGGCTGCGGGCCGCCGCGGGCGGCCCGCAGCCGGGCCGCCCGGCTCGGCCGGTGGCCGCTACGCCTCGCCGTGCGCCATCTTGATCAGCCGGTCGAGGACCTTCCCGCCGCTCACCCGCAGGCCGTCGTGCTCCCATTCGTTGGTGACCCAGGTCCGCAGGCCGCGCACCGCGCGGGCGGTCTCCAGCGAGTCGGCGGTGTCCACGTACATGTCGTCGTGGTAGACCGCCGCCACGACGGGCACCGTGTTGGCGGCCAGCCGCGCCGGGTCGTACAGGTCCGGCCAGTCCGCGCGGGCGGCGAGCAGGTCCGCGGTCTCCTTCAGCGGGCGCAGCGCCGGATCGGTGTCGAACATCCAGGGGTAGATCATCTCCCCGGTGAACAGCACCGGGGCGTCGGAGTCCAGCGCGGCCCGGGCGTCGAACTGCGGGAACTCCTTGCGGACCCGCTCGGCGGCCCAGGCGGTGCCGCCGGTGTCCACCGAGCGCTGGCCGTAGATCGACTCGTGCAGCACGGCGTACAGCGGGCCCTCGGCGAAGGACGCCTTGGCCTGGACACCGGCCAGGAAGGTGTCGGAGAGCTCCGGGCCGTCCACTCCGTCCACCCAGGCCTCCTCCAGCAGGTGGTGGAGGGCGCCCGAGCCGCTGCCGCCGCCCAGCATCATCCCGAGGGCCTGGAAGGCCTCGACGGTCAGCCGGCCGCCGTCGGGAAGCGGCGCCGGGGCGGCCGCGAGGTGCGCCGCGATCCGCCGCACCGCCTCGACGTCCTGCGGGAACCGTGCGTAGTGGTCCTCGTTCTTCCGGACGACCCGGGGGTAGGCGGCGCGGTAGACGTCGTCCGCCGAACTGCCGAGTCCGGCCAGACCGCCGGTGATGAAGGCTTCGGTCAGACCCTCGGGGGCGAGGGAGAGGTAGGTGAGGGTGCAGAAGCCGCCGAAGCTCTGGCCGAGCAGGCTCCAGCGCCGCTCCGCGCCGAGCAGCCGGTGCCGGATCAGCTCGGCGTCCCGCACGATCGAGTCCGCGCGGAAGTGCGCCAGGTAGTCGGCCTGCGCCCGGGGGCCGCCGCGCCGGGCGAGGGTCTGCCGGTTCGCGGGGGTGGACCGCCCGGTGCCGCGCTGGTCGAGCAGCAGCACCCGGTAGTCGTCGAGGGCGCGGTCCAGCCAGGCGTCCCGGCCCAGCGGGCGGTTGGCCTTGCCGCCGGGGCCGCCCTGGAGGAAGAGCAGCCAGGGCAGGTCGGCCTGCTCGCGGCCGGCGGCGACCACCTCGCGGGCGTAGACCTCGATCTGTTCGCCCTGCGGGGCGGCGTGGTCGAGCGGGACCTGGAAGACGTGGTCGGTCGTGACAATCCCGGGCAGCCGGCTGACGGTGGACATGCAACTCCTCGGTCTCTGCTGGTCACAGCGATGGGGTCGCGGCTCACGGGGTCACCGGGTGCGGGCACCGCGACCTCCGCACCGTATCCTGGCCGCGGTCGGGCGCCGGTTCGACGGCGGCCGTCCACTCGACCAGGAGTACGGCACCGCACCGGAGCCGGCTCCGGCGTGGTCCACGGGCCGGAGCGCGGCGTCCGCCGCCCGGTGGCGGACCCACGAGGCCGCCCCGGCGGAGCGACGGTGACGGCCGGACGCTGACGGTGCGGCCGGTGACGGCCCGACAGCGGTGGTACGACCGCCCGAGGGGCCCGGTGTGAGAGGCCGCACCCGGTGTCGGCCGTGACCTGGGGGCGGTGCGCGGCGTTGACCCCGGGGGCCCTGCGCCCGGCCGCCCGGCGGGCCCGGGCGCCAGGACCGACGACCCGTCGGGCACCGTGGCGGGCCGGGGCGGGCGAGGGGCGTCGCGCCGGTACCCGTCCGGTACCGCGCACCGCTTGGCACGACCCGGCACCGGGTACGGCCGGACAAGCACAGCCGCCGACGGGACACCCCGTCGGCCCGCACCACCAGCACGCGATCGAGCATGCTCGCGGCCCACCGGCCTGACCCGGCCACCGGACCGCCGAGGGGAGGAGAGTCCGGTGACCGCCATGAGGCCACCACAGGCCATGCCGGCCGAGAGCGTGGTCGGCGCGCCGCCGAGACCGGGCGGCCGCGCCGACCAGGTCCCGGCCGGCGGGCCGGCGGGAGCGCCCGCCGGGCCGGGCCGACCCGCGGCCCCGCCGCGGCCGCAGCCGCCCGCCGTCCACCACGCGGTGCTCTGCGTCAACGCCCCCGGGATGGCCGCCTCCGGACCGGACGGCCAGCTGCGCGGCCAGGGCCTGCACGGCTTCTACCGGCACGGAGTGCGGGTGCTCGCCCGGATGGAGCTGCGCCTGGGCGGCATGGAGCCGCTGCCGCTCCAGGGCACCTCGACCAGCACGGCGCAGGCCCGCTTCCTCGGCGCCGTGCGCCTGCCCGGTGACCCGGACCCGGATCCGGCGCTCACCGTCGAGCGGCTGCGGCACGCCGACGGCGTCGAGACGGTCATCGTCCGCAACACCGGCAGTCGGCCCGCCCGGCTGCCGATGGAGATCGCCCTCGGCACCGACCTCGGCCCGGTCGCCGAGATCGCCGCCGGGCACCGCCCGCCCGACCTGCCCGGCCAGGTGCAGTCCGCCGGCCTGCGCTGGGCGGGCCCCGCGCACAGCGCCGTGGTCAGCGCCAAGCCCTCCCCGCACGCGGTGCTGGCCGGCGCCGGAGTGCTCCGGTGGGACTTGGAGGTCCAGCCCGGCGCCCGCTGGTCGGTCGAGTTGCGCGTCGAGCTGGAGAGCGCGGCCCCGGGCCCGCGCCCGCCCGGCGGCCGCGGCACCGGTGTGCCGCTGCCCTGGGCGGAGCCCGGGGTCCGCTGCGACGACGCCCGGGCCGCCCAGCTGGTCACCCGCTCGCTGGACGCCCTCGGCGGGCTGCTGTTCGCCGATCCGGACCGCCCGACCGACCTCTACCCGGCCTCCGGCGCGCCCTGGCGGTTCGGCCTCGCCCCGGCCGACGCGCTCTGGGCCGCCCGGCTCACCCTGCCGCTCGGCACCCGCCTCGCGGCCGGCACCCTGCGGGCACTGGCCCGCCGTCAGCAGCTCGCCCCCGCCCCGGGCCGCACCGAGGGCCTGCTGCCCGGCGCCCTCCGGCACGGCGGCCCCGAACTGCCGCCCACCTGCACCGCCACCGAGGCCACCCTGCTGTTCGTCACGGTGCTGGCCGAGGCCTGGCGCTGGGGCCTGCCCCGGGCGGAGACGGCCGACCTCCTCCCGGCCGCCGAGCGGGCCCTGTCCGCGCTCCGCGACGGCCTGGTCGACGGCTTCGTCACCGACCTCAGCCGCCCGGCGGAGGACCGCGCCGCGCACCCGGTGGCCGCCCGCACCGAGGTCCAGGCCCAGGCCCACCGCGCCGCCCTGCACGGCGCGGACCTGCTGGAGGCCTTCGGCCGCCCCGGCGCGCAGGAGTGGCGCAGCTGGGCCGCCGACCTGCGCGGACGCTTCCGCGAGCGGTTCTGGATCGACGACCTCTCCGGCGGCCGGCCCGCCGCCGGGCTCGCCCCGGGCGGCCAGCCGCTGCCGGCCGTCGCCTCCTCCCTGGTCCACCTGCTCGACACCGGGCTCGCCGCCGACGGCGGCCGCCACGAGACCCTGCTGGACCGCGAGCAGACCAGGCTGCTCGCCCAGCGGCTCGCCGCGCCGGAGCTGGACAGCGGCTGGGGTCTGCGCACGCTCAGCGCCAAGTCCCCCCGGTTCAACCCGCTGGGCCACCGCGGCGGCGCGGTGCGCGTGCACGAGACGGCGCTGGCGGTCGCCGGTCTCGCCGAGGCCGGTCACGAGAACGAGGCCGGCGCCCTGCTGGAGGGGCTGCTCGCCGCCGCCGCCCACTTCGAGGGCCGGCTGCCCGAGATGTACGCGGGGGAGCAGCGCACCGCCGGCTGCCCGCCGGTGCCCCATCCGGCGGCGTGCCGCCCCGCGGCCGTCTCGGCGGCCGGCGCCGCCCACGCGGTGTTCGCACTCGCCGGGGTCCGTCCGGACGTCCCGGGCGGCCGGGTGCTGGTCCGGCCGGCCAGCACCGCGCCGCTGGGCGAGCTGGAGCTGACCGGCCTGCGGGTCGCCGGTGAGCCCTTCTCGGTGCGGGTCAGCCGGATCGGCGTGGCGATGGTCGAGGAGGCCTCCGCGGAGCTGCAGCTGGTCGCCCGCTGACCGGCCCCGCCCGGTCGCCGGGTCGGGGCGGGGCCCAGGTGAGGGGGGCGGAGGGCGGAGCGGCCCGCGGCCGGCGGGTGCGTAGCCGCCCGGCCGCAGTCCGTGCACGGGCCTGTGCTTATCGTCAGAAAGACGACTATGATCGTCGCCATGTCGCGCTACGATCCGTCGGCCTTCCCCCCGTTCGCTGTCACGGTTGACCTGGTGGTTCTGACGGTGCGCGACCACGCGCTCTGCGCCCTGTTGGTCAGACGTGGTGAGCCGCCGTTCCAGGGGTACTGGGCGCTGCCCGGCGGCTTCGTCCGCCCGGACGAGGGCCTGGCCGAGGCAGCCTCCCGGGAGCTGGCCGAGGAGACCGGCCTGCGCGCGCACTCCGCCCCCGGCCACGAGGCCGTCGGCCCCGGCGCGGCCGGCGCGCACCTGGAGCAGCTCGCCACCTACGGCCACCCGCAGCGCGACCCCAGGATGCGGGTGGTCAGCGTCGCGTACCTGGTCCTCGCGCCCGACCTGCCGACCCCGCGGGCCGGCGGCGACGCCAGCAGCGCCCGCTGGGCGCCGGTCGTCGAACTGCTCGGCCAGAGCCCGGCCGACGGCGTCCCGCTCGCCTTCGACCACGGGCTGATCCTCGCCGACGGCGTCGAGCGCGCCCGCTCCAAGATCGAGTACTCCTCCCTCGCCACCGCCTTCTGCCCGACCGAGTTCACCGTCGGTGAGCTCCGCCGGGTCTACGAGGCCGTCTGGGGCGTGGCCCTCGACCCGCGGAACTTCCACCGCAAGGTCACCGGCACGCCGGGCTTCCTGCTGCCCTCCGGCGGCACGACGACCCGTCAGGGCGGGCGTCCGGCGCAGCTGTTCACCGCCGGCGGCGCGACCGTCCTCAACCCGCCGATGCTGCGCCCGGAGTCCTGACCGGTCCCGGCCGCGGCCCCCTGTCGTCGGCCCGGCCCGCCGCGCCGCCCACCGGGCGGCGTACCCGCCGGGACGGTCCCGGCGGGCCCCGGGATCGGATTGTCCCCTGATCGGGTGAGGTGGACGGCGGGCGGGCCCGCGCCGCTCCCGCAATGCCCGGAATCGCCGCCGCCTCCCCCTAGTGTGCTGGCGCGGAGCCGTGCGGGCACAGGCCGACAGCACCGGGGGCGCTCCGCTTCCAGCAGGCCGGCCGAGGGCATGGGAGCAGGCAGCGATGATCCAGATCACCGGACTGACCAAGGTCTATCGCAAGGGCGATCCGCCCGCCGTCCTCGACCTGACCTTCGACGCCCGACCCGGCCTGGTGACGGCGCTGCTTGGCGCGGAGGAGGCGGGGAAGTCCACCGCGCTGCGGCTGATGCTCGAACTCGAACGCGGCCAGGGCGTCACGCTCTTCGGCGGCCGCACCTACCGCCGACTGCGCCGCCCAGAGCGCCAGGTCGGCGTGCTGCTGCCGGGCCCCGGCCAGGGGGCGGCCGCGGTCGCCGGCCACCCGGGCCGCCGCGCCCATGGCCACCTGCGGATGCTCGCCGCGGCCGTCGGCGTCCCCGCCCGGCGGGCCGACGAGCTGCTGGAGCAGACCAGGCTGGCCGCCGTCGCCGGGCAGCGGCTGCGCAGCTTCTCGCCCGGCATGCACCGCCGGCTCTCCCTGGCGGCCGCGCTGCTCGGCGACCCCGGCACCCTCCTGCTGGACGCGCCGACCGAGGGCCTGTCGCCGCGCAACGTCGAGTGGTTCCACTCCTTCCTGCGTTCGTTCGCCGTGGCCGGCGGGACGGTCCTGGTGACCACCCGCACCCCGCAGGAGGCCGCCCAGCTCGCCGACCGGGTCGTCACCCTGGACCGCGGCCGGCTGGTGGCCGACCAGCCGGTGTCGGAGTTCCGGCGGACCCGCCTCAGCCCCGAAGTCGCCGTGCGCGGGCCGCAGATGGCGCGACTGGCCGACCTGCTGGTCAGCCAGGGCGCCGAGGTGCGCCGGGACGGCGGCGCGGGGCTCGCGGTGGCCGGTGTCGAGCGCACCGAGATCGGTGAACTCGCCTACCGCCACGGCATCCTGCTGCACGAACTGGCCGACCGGGTGGTCGAGCAGCCGGCCCCCCGGGCCGTGCTGCCGGTCGCCTCGGGCCGTGCCGGTCACCCGGGCGTCCGGCCGGTGACCACCGTCGAGCCGGGCCCCGCCCTCGCCGCGGACACCCCGACCGCCCCGGCCGCCCCGGCCGCCGAGGTGCCGCGGCACCGGGACGCGGCCGTGCTGCCCACCCGCGCACTGCCCGTGGTCTCGGCCGCGACGGCCCTCTCGGCCCTCGCCGCCGCCCGCCGGGCCGCACCCGCCGAGCCGGCAGGGCCCCCCGAGCCTGCCGGGCCCGTCGGGCCCGGCGACTCCGCCGATCCCGAGGACGTCCCCCCGACCGTCGCCGTGGACCGGCTGTTCCGCAACGGCCCCGGCGGTCCGGCCCGCCGCGACCGCACCGACCGCTCCGACCGCTCCGACCGCACCGAGCCCACCGCATCGGTCGGGGCCGACGGGTCGGCCGAGGACCCCGTGCCGCCCCTCTCGGAGACCCCGGCCGCGACCCCGGCCGCGGCCCGCGCCAACGCCGCGGACCTGCTGACCGAGGACACCGTCCGGCTCGGCCGCCTCACCCTGACCCCGCCCCCGGCCCGGTCCCCGGAGGCGGCCGCCACCGAGGCCCCCGCCGCGCCGGCCGCCCCCGCCACCACCGACGACCACCGGAGCGAGTGAACCGTGCGAGTCCTGGCCTACGAGCTGCGCCGTCTGCGCGGCCTGCGTTCCACCTGGCTGCTGCTGGCCGCCGTGCTGCTCTGCGACGCCGCCGTGGCCGCCGTCCTGGCGGGTCAGACCCCTGCCGGCCCGCTGCCCGCGGCCGCCGGGGTGCGGCTGCTGACCGCCGCCGTGCCGCTGGTCCCGCTGCCCTTCGCGGCGCTCGGCGCGGGCGTGCTGGGCGCGCTCTCGTACGGGCACGAGGTGCGCCACCCGGGGCTGCCGGCCTCGCTGGTGTCCTACCCGCGCCGGGTCCGGCTGCTGCTGGTCAAGCTGCTGGTGATCGGCCCGGTCGCGGGGCTGCTGACGCTCGCCACCCTGCTGCTCGACGCGGTCGCCGTGCACCTCGCGCTGCCCGCCGGGGTGACGGTGGCCGCCTGGGCGCAGCCCTCCGCGGTGTCGGGCCGGGTGTCCGGGGCGCTGGCCGCCGCCGGGCTGGACGGTCTGGCGGACCTCCCGGGGGTCTTCGCCCCGGTCGGCCCGGCGGTCGGCCACGGCGTGCCGGCCGCCCTGCTGGCGTTCGTCCTGCTGACCGTCGTGGCGGGCTGGACCGGGGTGCTGACGGCTTCGCTGACCCGCAGCGCGGCGGCCGGAATGCTGCTGCTGTGCGCGCTGCCCCCGCTGCTGGAGTCCGGGGTGGCGCTGCTGCTGCGGCAGACCGGCCGGCCGTGGCCGGCCCGCGCGGCGGGGCTGCTGCCGTTCCAGTCCGGCATCGAGTGGGCCTACGGCTGGGTGTACCGCGGGGGCCGGGAGGTCGCGGCCGGGGGCACGGCGCTGACGGATCCGGCCCTGCTCGCGGCGGTCGCCGCCCCCGCGGCGGTGCTGCTGCTGGCGGCCCTGCTGGTCCAGGTCCGGCGGCGAGCGCTCTGAGGCCGGCGTCGCCGTCCGCCGGACGGCTGTCGCACCGAAGCACCAAGATCGACCAGCAGTGACCGTAATGAGCGGTTCTTCCTGATAAGAAGTCAATTATCCAGTCGCGGTCGATCACCCTTTCGTGTGCTTTTCACGAGAATTCTCAAGCTGCGCCTGCCGATCGCCGACAAAGGAGCTGTGAGTACCCTTGCGCACCCCACCATGACCCCCGCCCGTTCCGCCGAAGGGCCCATCCACGGCCCCGGCGATCTGGACCGCTTCTCGTACGCCGACCGGCCGACCCCGCCGGCCCCCCGCTGGGAGGGCGCCGAGTCCGACCTCGTGCGGGTCGGCCGCAAGACCACCAGCAGCCGCGGCCGCGGTCTGCACGGCCAGCTGGTCCAGCAGCTCGGCCAGATGATCGTCTCCGGCGACCTCGGCGCCGACCGCCCGCTCGTCCCCGAGGAGATCGGCCAGCGGTTCGAGGTGTCCCGGACCGTCGTCCGCGAGTCGCTGCGCGTGCTGGAGGCCAAGGGCCTGGTCAGCGCCCGGCCGAACGTCGGCACCCGGGTCCGCCCGGTGGGCGACTGGAACCTGCTGGACCCGGACATCATCGAGTGGCGCGCCTTCGGCCCGCAGCGCGACGAGCAGCGCCGGGAGCTGTTCGAGCTCCGCTGGGCGATCGACCCGCTGGCCGCCCGGCTCGCCGCCGGCCACGGCCGGGAGGACGTCCAGCAGCGGCTGGTCGAGCTGGTCGAGATCATGGGCCACGCCGCCGCCCAGGCGGACCTCTCCACCTACACCCGGGCCGACGCCGAGCTGCACGGCCTGGTCCTGCAGATGGCGGGCAACCGGATGCTGGAGCACCTGTCCGCGATCGTCGCCGGCGCGCTGCAGGTGTCGGGCGGTCCGGCCACCTCCTGCGAGCGGCCGTCCGAGGCCTCGGTCAGCCTGCACGCCCGGCTGGTGGACGCGCTGGGGACCGGCGACGGCACCGCGGGCGAGGTCGCGATGCGGGCGCTGCTCACCGCGCACCCCGAGATCGAGCCGTCCGTGCCGGCTCCCCGGGAGCACTGAGCGGGCTGTTCCGACGAGCCGGGGCGCCCCGGGCGTCCACCGCTCCTCCAGAGCCCTCCGGCCGCGCCCGTGCGGTGCAGCCGGAGGGCCTCTGCACACCGGTGGCCCGACCGCAACCCGAAATGTAGCGCCCATGACAACAGGTTTCGGCGCGAGTGCGCGATGATGGACTCCGGCCCGGTGGCCGCGGACGCCGAGTGGTGTGACCCGCGACACGAAGGCCATGCGTAACACTTGACGAGTAGCAGCGATGTCTCCTGAGCGGGAGCAGCTCCGGAATACTCCAACATGTCAGAATGCTGTGTTGGTCCGCGGCGCTGCTGCCGTCCTGCAAACCCAGTCCTCAAGCCCGAGTCGGTCGGAATCGACACCGCGCGTGCGACGCGCGATCTCCTTCCCCGCCCGCTCGGGCGGCCGGTACGGGTTCGAGTCCACTCATCGTCCGAGAGGTTGTTCGTGTCGGCCAGCACATCCCGTTCGCTTCCCCCCGAGATCGCCGAGTCCGCGGCTCTGCTGGCGCTCATCGAGCGGGGCAAGGCCCAGGGGCAGATCGCCGGTGACGACGTGCGCCAGGCGTTCGAGGCGGACCAGATCCCGGTCACCAAGTGGAAGAACGTCATGCGCAGCCTCAATCAGGTGCTGATTGAGGAGGGCGTGGACCTGATGGTCAGCGCGGCCGAGCCGGCCGGCGCCAAGCGCAAGAGCGTTGCCGCCAAGAGCCCCACCAAGCGCACCGCCACCAAGGCTGTCACCACCCGGACCCCGGCCGCTCCGTCGGCCCCGACCAAGCCGCCCGTGCGCATCGCGCCCGGCGCTCCCGTCGCGGCCCCGGCCGTCGCGGCCGCCGCGGCGCCCGCGCCCACGGTGTCCGCCGAGATCACCGCCGAGGGCACCACCGTCGTCGCCGAGGCGCGTGCCGTCGCGGCGAAGAAGGCTGCTCCGGCCAAGAAGGCCGCGGCCAAGAAGACCGCCGCGCCCGCCAAGAAGACCGCCGCCAAGAAGACCGCCGCCGGCAAGGCCGGCAAGGGCGACGAGGAGCTGATCGGCGAGGAGGAGCTCCTCGAGGACGTCGCGCTGCCGGCCGACAAGGCCGGTACCGAGACCGAGGGCGCCCCGGAGGAGGAGTCGGAGGGCTTCGTCCTCTCCGACGACGACGAGGACGACGCGCCGGCCCAGCAGGTCGCCGTCGCCGGTGCCACCGCCGACCCGGTCAAGGACTACCTGAAGCAGATCGGCAAGGTCCCGCTGCTCAACGCCGAGCAGGAGGTCGAGCTCGCCAAGCGCATCGAGGCCGGCCTGTTCGCCGAGGACAAGCTCTCGGCCGCCGACAAGCTCGCCCCCAAGCTCAAGCGCGAGCTGGAGATCATCGCCGAGGACGGCCGTCGGGCCAAGAACCACCTGCTGGAGGCCAACCTCCGTCTGGTGGTCTCGCTGGCCAAGCGCTACACCGGTCGCGGCATGCTCTTCCTGGACCTGATCCAGGAGGGCAACCTCGGTCTGATCCGTGCGGTCGAGAAGTTCGACTACACCAAGGGCTACAAGTTCTCGACCTACGCCACCTGGTGGATCCGGCAGGCGATCACCCGCGCCATGGCCGACCAGGCCCGCACCATCCGCATCCCGGTGCACATGGTCGAGGTCATCAACAAGCTGGCCCGCGTCCAGCGCCAGATGCTCCAGGACCTGGGCCGCGAGCCCACCCCGGAGGAGCTGGCCAAGGAACTCGACATGACCCCCGAGAAGGTCATCGAGGTCCAGAAGTACGGCCGCGAGCCGATCTCGCTGCACACCCCGCTGGGCGAGGACGGCGACAGCGAGTTCGGTGACCTGATCGAGGACTCCGAGGCGGTCGTCCCGGCCGACGCGGTCTCCTTCACCCTGCTCCAGGAGCAGCTGCACTCGGTGCTGGACACCCTCTCCGAGCGCGAGGCCGGCGTGGTCTCGATGCGCTTCGGCCTGACGGACGGTCAGCCGAAGACGCTCGACGAGATCGGCAAGGTGTACGGGGTCACCCGTGAGCGCATCCGCCAGATCGAGTCGAAGACCATGTCGAAGCTGCGCCACCCGTCGCGTTCCCAGGTGCTGCGCGACTACCTGGACTGATCCGACCCGGCCGACGAGGCCGTGAGTGCGTGGCGGAGGCCCGGAGCCGGACGGCTCCGGGCCTCCGTGCTTCCCCGGGCCGGGCGGGTCAGCGTCCGGGTGCCGGTTGTCCCTCGTCCGGGTGGCGGTGTGCCGGGAACCGGACGCGGAGCGTAGTCGATCACCTACGCTGTGCCGGTTGCCTGCCGCCGAGCCGACTGGAGTCACGGTGCCGCCCATTCCGGACCGCGCTGTCCTGCCGACCACCGCCCCGCCCCCGGCCCGTCCGGCCGCCGCCCTTCCGCCGGCCGCCCTCCCCGCCGCCGCCCGTCCGGGCCGGCGTCGACGGGCCGCGGTGCTGGCGCTGCTGGCCGCCGTGCCCGTCCCGCTGGTCGCGCTCGGCACGGCCGGGCCCGCCGGGGCGCAGCGCCGGGTGGTCGGGGGCGCCGCCGAGAGCACCGCCGACCACCCGTGGGTGGTGGCGCTCTCCAGCCGCCAGCAGTTCGGTGCCGGCCGGTCCGGTCAGTTCTGCGGGGGAGCGCTGGTCACGCCGACCAAGGTGGTGACAGCCGCGCACTGCTTCTACGACGAGTCCAGGGGTGCCAGGGTGGACCGGCCGGGCCTCAAGGTCATCGTCGGCCGGGACGACATGCGGGGCTCGGTCGGGCGCGAAGTCTCCGTCCGGTCGGTGTGGATCCACCCCGACTACGCCTTCAGCGCCAACATGAACGACGTGGCGGTGGTCACGCTGACCGACTCCCAGGGCTCCCGCCCGGTGATCGACCTGGTCGGCCAGGGCGAGACCGAGCCGTACGCGGCCGGCACGACGGCCCGGGTCTTCGGGTGGGGCGACACCACCGGGAGGGGCAACTACTCGCCCGTGCTGCGCGGGGTGGACGTGCCGATCATCGCGGACCAGACCTGCGCGCACGCCTACCCGGGCGGACAGGACGGCAAGTTCGACGCCCGCGGCATGGTCTGTGCGGGCGAGGAGAAGGGTGGCAGGGACGCCTGCCAGGGCGACAGCGGCGGCCCGCTGGTCGTCGCCGGGCGGCTGGTGGGCCTAGTCTCCTGGGGGACGGGCTGCGCCGAGGCGGCCCACCCCGGCGTCTACACCAGGGTGGCCTCGGTCGCGGACGCGGTGCGCTCGGTGCTCTGAGGTGCGCGCCGTGCGCCGCGGGTGACCGGCCGGTCACGTTCTGACGCGGCGTCGGTGCGCAGCGTGCCTGCCCCGGGCAACAGCAGAGCCGGGCGACCGGCCCCCCGAGGGGGACCTGCCGCCCGGCTCACCGGTCACGCGCGGTGCATGGCCGGACACAGCTCGACGCTGGCTGCTGGTGTGGCGCCCGGGATCAGCGCTCGTCGTCGGAGGCCGTGGCGTTGGTGGTGCCGAGCCGGCCGCTCTCGTCCTGTATCTCCACGGCGATCTTCTTGAGCTCGGGCTCGAACTTCCGGCCGTGGTGGGCGCAGAAGAGCAGCTCTCCGCCGCTGGCGAGTACGACGCGCAGGTAGGCCTGGGCGCCGCATCGGTCGCAGCGGTCAGCCGCGGTGAGCGGGCTCGCAGGTGTCAGAACAGTAGTCACGTCGCCTCTTCTCTAGCTCGACGAGCTGTCGTACCAGGGTCAACATCCAACCAGGCCGAAAACGTTCCCGCTCGTGGCTTTTCTTCTCTGAGGATTCTGCTGTGTTGATGAGGACGTGCCCCGGGGGCCGGTGGTTCATGCGTGCCCGTTCCCAGGATCCGCCCGTCGCTCGAACGCCCGATCGGGACGGGGTGCGAGGTCCGCGTAGCATAATCCTCTGCCGGGTTGGAGCATAAGCCCCGTCCCGGGCCCCGGTAGCCTGCATAACGGCAGTTCCGGAGCCTGCACCAGACCCCACGATCCGCCAGGACCGGTGGTACCGGGAGGAGATGGCGCCCCGGAGCCCCGGGTGCCGGTACGGTCCTTGTTCGCGCAGCGCGTACAAGCTGCGCGGAGGCGGCCCGCCGTGCTGGGCACCCGCCGGAGGGGTTCGGGCACCCTGGGCGACGACTGTCGGTGCGGCGTGCTGCACTGGCGGGCGGGCCGGACGCGTGCCGGATGTGACCGATGAGACAGAACTTCACCGAGGAGAGTGCCGCGTGAGTGCCGAAACGACCGTGCCGTCCGCACTGCTGGCCGGCGACGACGGTTCCAACTACACCGCTCGGCACCTGCTCGTCCTGGAGGGCCTGGAGGCGGTTCGCAAGCGCCCCGGCATGTACATCGGCTCGACCGACAGCCGCGGTCTGATGCACTGCCTCTGGGAGATCATCGACAACTCGGTCGACGAGGCGCTGGGCGGCTACTGCGACCGCATCGAGGTCCTGCTGCACCCGGACTCCTCCGTGGAGGTGCGCGACAACGGGCGCGGCATCCCCGTCGACGTCGAGCCCAAGACCGGGCTGTCCGGCGTCGAGGTCGTGATGACCAAGCTGCACGCCGGCGGCAAGTTCGGCGGCGGCTCCTACGCGGCCTCCGGCGGTCTGCACGGCGTCGGCGCCTCCGTGGTGAACGCCCTCTCCGCCCGGCTCGACGTCGAGGTGGACCGCAGCGGTCACACCCACGCGATCAGCTTCCGCCGCGGCACCCCCGGCATCTTCACCGAGACCAGCCCGGACGCCCCCTTCGAGCCGGCCAACGGCCTGACCCGGAGCCGCAAGGTGCCGAAGACCCGCACCGGCACCCGGATCCGCTACTGGGCCGACCGGCAGATCTTCCTCAAGGACGCCAAGCTCTCCCTGGAGAACCTGCACAGCCGCGCCCGGCAGACCGCCTTCCTCGTCCCCGGCCTGACCATCGTCGTGCGTGACGAGCGGCTCACCGAGAGCGAGCAGGTCGAGGAGTCGGTGTTCCGCTACGACGGCGGCATCGCCGAGTTCTGCGAGTTCCTCGCCCCGGACAAGCCGGTCTGCGACGTGCTGCGGCTGCGCGGCGAGGGCACCTTCAAGGAGACCGTGCCCGTCCTCGACGAGCTCGGCCACATGACCCCCACCGAGGTCACCCGCCACCTGGGCGTGGACATCGCGCTGCGCTGGGGCGCCGGCTACGACACCACGCTGCGCTCCTTCGTCAACATCATCGCCACCCCCAAGGGCGGCACCCACGTCACCGGCTTCGAGCGCTCGCTGGCCAAGACCGTCAACGAGGCGCTGCGCTCCGCCAAGCTGCTGCGCGTGGCCGAGGACGACATCACCAAGGACGACGCCACCGAGGGCCTCACCGCGGTGGTCACCGTCCGGCTCGCCGAGCCGCAGTTCGAGGGCCAGACCAAGGAGGTGCTCGGCACCTCGGCGGCCAACCGGATCGTCGCCGCCGTCCTCGCCAAGGAGCTCAAGGCCTTCCTCACCTCGGCCAAGAAGGACCACAAGCTCCAGGCCCGGGCGGTCATGGAGAAGATCGTCGCCGCCGCCCGCACCCGGGTCGCCGCCCGCCAGCACAAGGAGGCCCAGCGCCGCAAGACCGCGCTGGAGACCAGCTCGCTGCCGGCCAAGCTGGCCGACTGCCGCAGCGACGACGTCGACCGCAGCGAACTCTTCATCGTCGAGGGCGACTCCGCGCTCGGCACCGCCAAGCTCGCCCGCAACTCCGAGTTCCAGGCGCTGCTGCCGATCCGCGGCAAGATCCTCAACGTGCAGAAGGCCTCGGTGAGCGACATGCTCAAGAACGCCGAGTGCGCCGCGATCATCCAGGTGATAGGGGCCGGCTCGGGCCGCACCTTCGACATCGACCAGGCCCGCTACGGCCGGGTCATCTTCATGGCCGACGCCGACGTCGACGGCTCGCACATCCGCACCCTGCTGCTGACCCTCTTCCACCGCTACATGCGGCCGATGGTCGAGCAGGGCCGGGTCTTCGCCGCGGTGCCGCCGCTGCACCGGATCGAGCTCACCAACCCCAAGCGCGGCCAGGAGAAGTACCACTACACCTACTCGGACGCCGAACTGCGCTCCACCCTGCTGGAGTTCCAGCGCAAGGGGCTGCGCTGGAAGGACCCGGTGCAGCGGTACAAGGGCCTCGGCGAGATGGACGCCGACCAGCTGGCCGAGACCACCATGGACCCGCGCCACCGCACGCTGCGCCGGATCAACCTGGGCGACCTGGAGCAGGCCGAGAAGGTCTTCGACCTGCTGATGGGCAACGACGTCGCCCCGCGCAAGGAGTTCATCGTGGACTCGGCGGCCACCCTGGACCGCTCCCGCATCGACGCCTGACGCGCCCCGCGCGGCGAGGGCCCTCCACCTCCGGGTGGAGGGCCCTCGTGCTGCCGGTTCCACCCGCGGTCCACCCCGGCTCCGATCAGCGCGGGGCGCCGGATCCGTAGCGTCGGGGAGGTCAGTTCAAGTCTCCCCCCGGGACGGAGTAGTCCGATGTCGGCCCTCGTCAACCTCCTCGTGGTCGTCGCGGTGATGGCCCTGGTCATCCGGCGCCAGATGCGCCCGCAGCGGCTGGACGGCGACCGCCGCTTCTGGGTGCTGCCGGTGGTCCTCGGCGCGCTCGCGCTGCGCGACCCCCGGCTGATCGACCACGAGCACACCGTGCTCTCCGCCACCCTGCTCGGCTGCGGACTCGCGGCGGTGCTCGCGATGGGCTCCGTCTGGGGCTGGACCGTCCGGCTCTGGCGGGCCGAGGACGGCGCGCTCTGGGCCAAGGGCACCAAGGCCACGATGGCCGCCTGGGCCGGGATGATCTTCATCCGGCTCAGCCTCTACGAGACCGGCGCCGTCCTGCACGTCCACCAGGCGAGCAGCGCGCTGCTGCTCAGCCTGGCGGTGCTGCTGCTGGTGCGCTCGCTCGTGGTGAACTGGAGGGCCCGGATGCTGGAGGCCCCGGACCGGGTCGCCGGGCTGCGCTGACCGACCGCTGACCGACCGCACCGAGCTCCGAGGAGGAACCCGTGGCCGGGTGGTACTGGACCCGCTGGCCGTCCCGCGAGGGGCTGGAGCGCGACGCCGAGAGCGGACCGCGCCGGCTGCTCACCGGGCTCGGCCGGGCCGTCCTGCTGATCACCGTCTGCTGGGGGACCTTCGCCGACGGCAGGTACGCGGGCTGGGCGGTGGTGGTGGCGGTGGCCGGGCTGGCCGCCGCCGTCGGCCTCAGCGCCGGCTACCTGCACGCCAGCCGGGAGCAGCACCCGGTGCCCGCGTTCGCCCTGTCCGCGGCGGTCGTCGGCGCGGCCTGGCTGGCGAACTGGGGCGGGGCCATCCTGCTCGCCGACGTGCTCTGGTACGGGCTCGCCGTGACCGCGCTGGTCCGGCTGCCGCCCGCGCCCGCGGTCCTCGTCGCCGCCGCCGCGCTCGGCTCGTACACCGCCGTCAGCTGGGCGAGCTGGCTGAGCATCATCGCGACCGTCGGAGGGCTGGTCATGCTGGGCTACCTGATGCGGCTGGACCTCGAGGCGCGTGGCACCGCCCGCCGGCTGCTGGTCCAGGAGCGCGCCGCCCGGGCCGCCGAGACGGAGAGCGCCGCGCTCGCCGAACGGGCCAGGATCGCCCGGGAGATCCACGACGTGCTCGCCCACAGCCTGTCCGCGCAGCTCGTCCACCTGGAGGCGGCCCGGCTGATGCTGGACGCGGGCACCGACCGCGAGCAGGTCCGCGAACGGGTCGTCGCCGCGCGGCGGATGGCCCAGGACGGGCTGGCCGAGACCAGGCAGGCGCTGTCGGCGCTGCGCGGCGAGTTCACCCCGGTCGGGGAGTTCCTGGTGGAGCTGACCGAGCGGGAGCGCGCCGCGCTGACCGTCACCGGCAGCCCCCGGCCGCTCGCCGCGGAACCGGCCCTCGCCGTGCGGCGCACCGCGCAGGAGGCGGTGACCAACGTCCGCAAGCACGCGCCCGGCGCCCGGTGCTCCGTCGAACTGCGCTACCTGGCGGACGCCGTGGAGCTGGAGGTGCGCAACTCCAGGGCCCCGCGCGGCGAGACGCCCGGAGGGCTCGCGGCCAGCGGCGGCGGGTACGGTCTGCTGGGGATGCGCGAACGCGCGGAACTGCTCGGCGGCACCCTGCTGGCGGGCCCCGAGGACGGAGGGTGGCGCGTGCAGCTGCGGGTGCCGGGGTGAGCGGGCGGGGCGGGTCGGCCCGCGGAGGGCGTGGGCGCCGCGGGGCGGCGACGGGATGCGGCGGGACGGGCGGATGAGCGGCACGGGGACGACCAGGGTGCTGGTGGCGGACGACCAGACGGTGGTGCGCGAGGGCATCGTGATGCTGCTCGGGCTGCTGCCCGGCATCGAGGTGGTCGGCGCGGCGGCGGACGGCGAGGAGGCCGTCGCCCTGGTGGAGCGGCATCACCCGGACGTGGTGCTGATGGACCTGCGGATGCCCCGCTGTGACGGCGTCGAGGCGACCAGGCGGATCCGGACCGCGCACCCGGAGACCGAGGTGGTGGTGCTCACCACCTACGCCGACGACGACTCGCTGTTCCCGGCGCTGCAGGCCGGGGCGCGCGGCTACCTCACCAAGGACGCCGGCGGCGAGGAGATCGCCCGGGCCATCGCGGACGTCCGCTCGGGCGCGGCCGGACTCTCGCCGCAGATCCAACTCCGTTTGCTGGAAAGGCTTTCGGAGCACCCCGGGGCGCCGACGCCGACGCCCCGGGAGCCGGTCGGCCGACGCGGGGCGCTGCCGGACGGGCTGACCGCCCGGGAGGCCGAGGTGCTCGCCCTGATCGCCGACGGGCTCTCCAACGCCGAGATCGCCCAGCGGCTGTTCGTCAGCCAGGCCACCGTGAAGACGCACATCAACAACCTGTTCGCGAAGACCGCGGTGCGGGACCGGGCGCAGGCCGTCGCGTACGCGTTCCGACACGGGATCACCGGTACGCAGCAGTAGTCGGATGAGTGTCTGTCGGATCATCGATCACCTCATCGAGTGAACGTATCTGCAATGGTCAGAGGCGCTGCCCGGCGGCCCCCATGATGGTTCGGGTCAGAGTGCCCGCCGGTCCAGGAGCAGCAGTGCCACAGCAGCAGACCAGCAGTCCCGGGCAGGGGCAGCGATTCGACTGGTGGGCCGCTCCGGCTGCCGCCACCGCCTCCGACCGGACGGCGGCACCCGGCCGACCGGCGGTACCCGGCCAGTCGGCGGTACCCGTTCGGCCGACCCCCGCACGGGAGGTCCCGCCGGCCCCGGCGGTACCCCCGGCCGCAGCCCCGGCCGCCGGGCCGTCGGGCGCCGGGCCGTCCACCGCCGCCGGGTCGTCGGGCGCCGGGCCGTCCGGTGCCGGGCCGGTCGAAGCGCCGCAGCCCTCCCGCGCCGTGGCCACCACCACCGACAGCACCGAGGTGTACCGGGCCGTCCAGCGCAGCGCCGCCTTCCAGGACATCCGCCGCAGCCACCGGGGCTTCGTCTTCCCGGTCAGCGGCGCCTTCCTCTCCTGGTACCTGATGTACGTCGCCGCCCAGGCCGCCGCTCCCGGCGTGATGCGCAGCCAGGTGGCCGGCCCGGTCAACGTGGCCTGGCTGCTCGGCCTGCTGCAGTTCGCCACCACCTTCGTGCTCACCTGGCTCTACGCCCGCAACGCCCGGACCAAGCGCGACCGCGCCGCCCTGGGCCTGCGCTGGGACACCCAGGACCAGCTGCGATGACGACCGCCACCCCGCCCCCCGTCGCCCCCACCGGCGACCACCACGACCTCGCCATCGCGCTGTTCGCGGTCATCGTCCTGGTCACCCTGGCGATCACCCTCTGGGTCGGCCGCAAGGGCGGCGCCGCCGAGGACTTCTACGCCGGCGGCCGCGACTTCACCCCGCTGCAGAACGGCTTCGCGCTCTCCGGCGACTACCTCTCCGCGGCCTCCTTCCTCGGCGTCGCCGGACTGATCGCGCTGTACGGCTACGACGGCGTGCTCTACAGCATCGGCTTCCTGGTCGCCTGGCTGGTGGTGCTGATGCTGGTCGCCGAACTCGTCCGCAACGCCGGCCGGTACACCCTCGCCGACGTGCTCGCACTGCGGCTGCGCCGCCGCAAGGTGCGGGCCGCGGCCGGCGGCGCCAGCGTCGTCGTCACCCTGCTCTACCTGGTCGCCCAGATGGTCGGCGCGGGCTCGCTGGTCGCCCTGCTGCTCGGCACCAGCAGCCCGCACGCCCGGACCTGGACCATCGTCGCCGTCGGCGCCCTGATGATCGTCTACGTCACGGTCGGCGGGATGCGGGCCACCACCTGGATCCAGATCGTCAAGGCCGTCCTGCTGATCGCCGGCTCGGTGCTGCTCACCGTGCTGCTGATGGTCCGCTTCCACGGCGACGTGGGCGAGCTGATGCGCCAGGCCGCCCAGCACAGCGGGGCCGGGCACCGCTACCTCGAACCCGGTCTCAAGTACGGTGCCACCTTCACCAGCCGGCTCGACTTCTTCAGCCTGGGACTCGCCCTGGTGCTCGGCACCGCCGGGCTGCCGCACATCCTGTCCCGCTTCTACACCGTGCCCACCGCACGGGCCGCCCGCCGCTCCACGATGTGGGCGATCGGCCTGGTCGGCGGCTTCTACCTGATGGCCATCGCCCTGGGCCTGGGTGCGACCGCGCTGGTGGGCTCGGCCGAGGTCCGGCACGCCAACTCGGCCGGGAACACCGCCGTCCCGCTGCTCGCCCTGGTGCTGGGCGGCGGCAACGGCAGCACCGGCGGGGTCGTGCTGTTCGCCCTGATCTCGGCGATCGCCTTCGCCACCATCCTCGCCGTGGTCGCCGGGCTCACCCTGGCCTCCTCGGCGGCCTTCGCCCACGACATCTGGGCCGGCGCCTGGCGCGGCCGCCCGCGCCGCCGGTCCCTGCTGCGGCGCGGGGCCGTGCCGGCGTCCCGGCCCGGCGCCGGGCCGGCCGGTGACGGGGCCACCGACCTGGCCACCGACCAGGAGGTCGGGGTGGCCCGGATCGCGGCCGTCGGGATCGGTGCCGCGGCCATCGCGATCAGCCTCTTCGCCCAGCAGCTGAACGTCGCCTTCCTGGTCGGCCTGGCCTTCGCGGTGGCGGCCTCCGCCAACCTGCCGGTGCTGCTCTACAGCCTGTTCTGGTCGAGGTTCACTGCCCGCGGCGCGGTCTGGTCGGTGTACGGCGGGCTCGTCCCGGCGATCGTGCTGGTGCTGTTCTCCCCGGTGGTGTCCGGCACCAAGGTGGCGCTCTTCCCCGGCGTGGACTTCCACTGGTTCCCGCTGGAGAACCCCGGCATCGTCTCCATCCCGCTCGGCTTCCTGGCCGGCTGGATCGGGACGCTCACCTCGCCCGAACCCGCCGACGCGGACCGCTTTGCCGAGCTGGAGGTGCGTGCCCTCACCGGTGCGGGCGCGGCCTGAGCGCCGCGTCCCGGGGAACCCCGGCGGGCCTGGGGCCGCCGGGGTTCCCCCCTGTCCGCCGCCGGGCGGCCGGCGTCGTTCACCGCCGGACGGTCGGGTCCGTTCACCGGTGGCAGGGCCCGTTCACCGTCGGGCGGCCAGGCCGTAGCGGTGCTCGGGCCGGCCGGTGTCGCCGTAGCGCAGGGTGAGCCGCAGCCGGGCGTCCCGCTCCAGCTGCTTGAGGTAGCGCTGCGCGGTCGAGCGGCTCAGCCCGGTGGCCTCCGCGACCTCCTGCGCCGACAGCGGCCGGCCCGCCTGCCGCAGCACCCCCAGCACCAGGTCGGTGGTGGGCGCCGAATGGCCCTTCGGCAACGGGCCGGCCGGGGAGGCCGCGCTGCGCAGGGTCGCGAACAGCCGGTCCACCTCGTCCTGGCCCGCCTCCCGGGCCGGCGCGGCCAGCGCGTGCCGCAGCTGCGCGTACGCGACCAGCTTGTCCCGCAGGCCGGCGAAGGTGAACGGCTTGACCAGGTACTGCAGGGCGCCGTGCTGCATCGCGGCGTGCACCGTGGACACGTCCCGGGCGGCCGTCACCATCATCACGTCGCAGGCCACCTGCCGCTCCCGCAGCCGGCGCACCAGGGCCAGGCCGGTCTCGTCCGGCAGGTGGTGGTCGAGCAGCAGCAGGTCCACCGGGCGGCGTTCCAGGGCGGCCAGCGCCTCCCCGGCCGAGTGGGCGGTGCCGGTGACCCGGAAGCCCGGCACCCTGGCCACGTAGGCGGCGTGCACGTCCGCGACCCGGAAGTCGTCGTCCACCACGAGTACGTCGATCATCACGCCTCCACGAGCTGAGTGGTGAGCAGGGCCTCGGGCAGCTCGACGGTGAACCGGGCGCCGCCGAGCGGCCCCGCGTCGAGCACGATCCGGCCGCCGGTCCGTTCGACCAGCCGCCGCACCATCGCCAGGCCCAGCCCGCGCGGACGGTGCGCGGGTGCGTCCTTGCTGGTCCACCCCTCCTCGAAGACCTGCTCGCGCAGCTCCTCCGGCACCCCCGGGCCGCTGTCCGCGACCTGCAGCAGCAGCGTGGAGCCGGCCGCCGCCAGCGTCACCTCCACCCGGCCGCCCCCGCCCGGCGCCACCGCGTCCACCGCGTTGTCGATCAGGTTGCCGAGCACCGTCACCAGCGCCCGCGCGTCCACCACCGCGTCCGGCAGGTGCGCCGCCGGGGCCAGCACCAGCCGCACTCCGCGCTCGCCCGCCACCGCCGACTTGCCCGCCAGCAGCGCCGCCGCGTGCGGGTCCTGCACCTGTTCGGCGATCCGCGCGGCCACCGCCGCGTGCGAACCCGACTGCTCCGAGATGAACGCCACCGCCTGCTCGTGGCGGCCCAGCTCCAGCAGGCCCAGCAGGGTGTGCATCCGGTTGGCGTGCTCGTGGTCCTGCGCCCGCAGCGCCTCGGTCAGGCTACGGGTGGTGTCCAGCTCGCGGACCAGCGACTCCAGCTCGGTGCGGTCGCGCAGCGTCACCACCGCGCCGCGCTCGGCCGTGGTCGTCCGGTTCACCACCAGCACCCGGTCGTCCCGGACGGCCGGCAGGTCGGTGCCGGTGATCCGCCCGGCCAGCACGTCCGCCAGCCGGCCCGGCGGCAGCACCGCGTCGATCGGCCGGCCGGTGCAGTCCGCGGGCAGGCCGAGCAACCGCACCGCCTCGTCGTTCGCCAGCCGGATCCGCCCGCGCTCGTCCAGCGCCACCATGCCCTCGCGGATGCCGTGCAGCATCGCCTCCCGCTCCACCAGCAGCGCCGAGATGTCGGCCAGCGCGATGTTGTGGGTGCGCCGCTTCAGCCGTCGGGCCAGCGCCAGCGTCGCGACCGTCCCGGCGGCCAGGCCGGCCCCCGCGCACAGCAGGATCCCGGTGAGCATCTTCAGCAGCCGGCGGCGGATCGAGTCGTCGCTGATGCCCACCGACACCTCGCCGACGATCCGGCCGTCCGCGACCCGCAGCGGCACCTTGCCGCGGGCGGTGCGGCCCAGGGTGCCCTGCTGGATCGCGGTGACGCTGCGCCCGCTGAGCGCCGGCTCCGGGTCGGTGCTGACCCGCTGGCCGATCCGGTCCGGGTCGGTGTGCGAGAGCCGGATGCCCTCCAGGTCGGTGACCACCACGAAGCTGGCGCCGGTGGCCAGCCGGATCTGTTCGGCGTTGCGCTGCGCGGTCGCCGAGTCCCGGGCGTCGGCGGCCCGTGCGATCACCTCGTGGGTGGCGGTGGCCTGGGCGATCGACAGCGCCCGCTGCATCGCGTCGTGGTCCAGCTCGCTGCTGACCGGGGCCAGGAACAGCCCGGCGGTCACCGCGGTGACACCGACGGTGACGACGGTCTGGCTCAGCAGCAGTTGTGCGAAGACCCGGCGGGGCCAGTGGGGCAGCTTCATCCGGGCCTCCTCTCGGCGGCGGGGCAGCGGGTCGGTGCGTCGGCGGGTCGTTCGGCAGGGCGGATCGGGCGGGTCGGCGGCGGGGCAGCGGGTCGGCCGGGGCGGTCCGGCCGGGTGGGGGGTTGGGACACCCTATGTTTCCGGCCTGTTTCTGTCAGCCGCGTCCCCGCAGTTGTAGCGCAAGCAAAACGAGCAGAACACCCCTCAATGCGGAGAAACCGCAGTACGCCGAGAAGCCTCCCGCCGGGGCCGGGCCCGCTCCTACCGTCCTGGGGCAAGCACAGACCCGGGAGGAAACATGAGCAACACCCCGGCGATCGAGCTGACCGGCGCGACGAAACGGTTCCGCACCCCTTCCGGGGCCCTGCACACCGCCGTCCACGATCTCGATCTGACCGTCGCCCAGGGCGAGTTCGTCGCCGTCGTCGGGCCCACCGGCTGCGGGAAGTCCACCACGCTGACCCTGGTCAGCGGCCTGGAGGAGCCCACCGAGGGGGAGGTCCGGGTCCACGGCGAGCCCGTCCGCGGGATCGACCCCAAGGTGGGCTTCGTCTTCCAGCAGGACGCCGTCTTCCCCTGGCGCACCGTCCTGTCCAACGTGATGGCCGGGCCGCGCTTCCGCGGGGTGCCCGCCGCCGAGGCCAGGGAACGGGCCCGGGACTGGCTCGGCCGGGTCGGCCTCGCCGCCTTCGAGGACCGCTACCCGCACCAGCTGTCCGGCGGCATGCGCAAGCGCGTGGCGCTCGCCCAGACCTTCGTCAACGACCCGGCCATCCTGCTGATGGACGAGCCGTTCTCCGCCCTCGACGTGCAGACCCGCGCCCTGATGTCCGACCAGCTGCTGGAGCTGTGGGCCGGGACGGGCTCCTCCGTCGTCTTCGTCACCCACGACCTGGACGAGGCGATCGCGCTCGCCGACCGGGTCGTCGTCATGACCGCCGGACCGGCCACCGTCAAGGAGGTCTTCACCGTCGACCTGCCGCGGCCGCGCACCGTCGAGGCGGTCCGGCTGGAGCCGAGGTTCGTCGAGCTGTACCGCGAGATCTGGGCCTCGCTCGGCGAAGAGGTGCGCATCACCAGGGAGAGAGGAGCGGGTCGTGCCGCTTGAGACCGCACCGGCCGCCGCCACCGCCCCGGCCGTCACCACCAGGACCGAGGCCCGCGAACGGGCCGCCCGCAACCGCAGACTCACCGTGTACGGCGCCCGCATCGCGGTCCTCGTCGCCTTCCTCGGTCTCTGGGAGCTGTGCGCCCGCACCGACGTCATCGACCCCTTCAACTTCTCGCAGCCGTCGAGGATCTGGGACCAGATCTGGCAGTGGGTCACCCACGGCACCGCGCAGGGCTCGCTCGGCGAGCAGATCGGCTACACCCTCTACGAGGCCCTCACCGGCTGGGTGATCGGCGTGACCGGCGGCGTGCTGCTCGGCATCGCGCTCGGCCGGATCCGCTTCCTGGCCGACGTGTTCGGGCCCTACATCAAGGTGCTCAACGCCATCCCGCGCATCGTGCTCGCCCCGATCTTCCTGATCTGGTTCGGCCTCGGCCCGGCCTCCAAGGTCGCCTCCGCCGTGGTCCTGGTGTTCTTCCCGGTGTTCTTCAACGCCTTCCAGGGCGCCCGCGAGGTGGACCGCAACCTCGTCGCCAACGCCCGCATCCTCGGCGCCGACAACCGCAGGGTCACCCTCCAGGTGGTCATCCCCGCCGCCACCACCTGGATCTTCACCAGCCTGCACGTCAGCTTCGGCTTCGCCCTCATCGGCGCCATCGTCGGCGAGTACATCGGTGCCACCAAGGGCCTCGGACTGCTCGTCGCCGCCGCCCAGGGCACCTTCAACGCGGCCGGCGTCTACGCCGCGATGACCATCCTCGCCGTCGTCGCGCTGCTCACCGAGGGCCTGCTGACCTTCGCCGAGAAGAAGCTCTTCCGCTGGAAGCCCGCCGACGCGGGCGACGGCCGCTGACCCCCTCCCACCCCAGAGAGGCACCCCCACCCATGCGCAGATCCACCGCCCTCGCCCTCGCCGCCGCGCTCCTCCTGCCGCTCACCGCCTGCGCCAACGACGCCGCCACCTCCACCCACGGCGCCGCCGCCGCACCGGCCGACCGGCAGGTCGACGGACCCAAGGTCAAGATCATGGTGGGTGGCCTCGACAAGGTCATCTACCTGCCCGCGATGCTCACCCAGCGGCTCGGCTACTTCGCCGACGCCGGCGTCAACGTCGAGCTGATGAGCGAGCCCGCCGGCGTCAACGCCACCACCGCCCTGCTCGCCGGCGACGTCCAGGGCGCCGTCGGCTTCTACGACCACACCATCGACCTGCAGGCCAAGGGCAAGATCGTCGAGTCCGTCGTGCAGTTCTCGCAGGCCCCCGGCGAGGTCGAGATCGTCTCCACGAAGCAGGCCGACGCCATCAGGTCCGGCGCCGACTTCAAGGGCCGCAAGCTCGGCGTCACCAGCATCGGCTCCTCCACGGACTTCCTCACCAAGTACCTCGCCGTCAAGAACGGCGCCGCCGTCAGCGACTTCAGCCCGATCGCCGTCGGCGCCGGCCAGACCTTCATCGCCGCGCTCCAGCAGGGCAGCATCGACGCCGGGATGACCACCGACCCGACCGTCGCCACCATCCTCGACAAGGGCCTCGGCAAGGTCCTCTACGACATGCGCACCCCCGAGGGCTCCCGCCAGGCGCTCGGCGGCCTCTACCCCTCCTCGTCGCTCTACATGAACACCGACTGGGTGGAGAAGAACAAGGGCACCACCCAGAAGCTCGCCGACGCCTTCGTCCGGACCCTGCGGTGGATGTCCGGCCACAGCCCCGAGGAGATCGCCGCGAAGATGCCCGCGGACTACGCGCAGGGCGGCGCCGAGCAGTACGCGGCCGCCATCAAGGCCACCCTGCCGATGTTCACCACCGACGGCGTCATGCCCGCCGACGGCCCGAAGACCGTCCTCGCCGTGCTCGCGGCCTTCCACCCGGACGTCAAGGGCAAGGAGGGCACCATCGACCTCGCCCGCACGTACACCACCGAGTTCGTCGGAAAGGCCGCCACCGGCTGACCCGACCGGTACGTGACGGCCCCGGCACCCCGTGGACAGCAGGCCGGGGGCCGTCCACGCGCCACGGTCCCGCGCCCACCCCCACGGGCGCGGGGCCGCGCCGCGTCCCGGGCCGGTGCGCCCGGTGCGGCGTATCGGGCGCCCGTGGTCCGGGGCCCCGCAGTCCGGTGCTGTGTGGTCCGGGGCCGTGCCGCGGGCCCACGGACCGGCGGCGACCCCGGTTCAGAGCCCCCGGACCGACAGCACGTCCATCCGCGACGGCGACCCGGCGGCCTTGCCGCAGCTCTCCGGACGCGGCGGCTCGCTCGCCCCCTCCAGGACGTCCACCTCCCAGGCTCGGCCGTCCCCGTGCATCACCGCGACCAGCCAGCGGCCGTCGCCGTCCGGCCGCTGCACCAGCGTCAGTGCGTCCACCCTCGTCTCCCCGGTCGCCAGCCGCACCGCGTGCTCGGCCGCCTGGCCCGGACGGTCCCAGCCCGAACAGCCCCGCGACCACTCCGGCACCATGTGCCCGGCCGCCGTCGCCGCCAGCACCTCCTTGGCGGTCTCCGCCGTCAGCCGCCCGTACGCGTACCCGTACGGCAGCACCAGCATCGTGGGGGAGAAGCGGTGCCCGCCGAGGTGCGTCACCTCCCACACCTCGCTGTGCCCGGCCGCCGCCAGCTCCGCCGCCAACGGGCGGCCCAGCAGCGCGCAGCAGCGGTCCCGCCGCCCGTTGGTGCACACCAGCGCCACCGGGCCGCCGACGTGCTCCGCCCCGAAACCGCCGTGGTCACCCACGCCCAGCGCCGCGAAGTCCAGCCCCAGCAGCTCCTCCGGATCCGCCACCCCGGCCCGGCGCACCCAGCCGCGACCCGGCACCGTGTGCGCCACGATCACCTCGCGGCGCGCCGTCGGCAGGCAGTCCGCGTGCCGGCCCGGCCGCCGGACCAGCGCCACCCGCACCCCGGTGCCCGCCGCGGCCGCCTCCAGCGCCCGGCCCACCCGCGGATCCAGGTGGCTCTCCCCGAGCGCCTTCGCGCCCCAGGGCCCGTTCTGCTCCACCAGCAACCAGGTGGCCGCCACCGCCGCCGTGGCGGTCAGCGGCTCCGACAGTTCACGCGACACGGTCGCACAGGTGCTCACCCGGGCAAGGCTACCCTCACCAAAACGCCGGAGGGGGCGCCCACTCGGGCACCCCCTCCGGATCGACCGGGCCCTGCTCCGGAGAGGCCGGGCCGGCCCTGCTCCGGCGCGGCTCGGACGCTACGCCGGGCCGGCCACCACCGCGATCGCGCCCGTCACCGGCGTACCCGAACCGTCCCGGCGCGGGTCGCGCTCCGGCAGGCCCACCGGCGCCCCCTTGTCGGTGGCCGCCCGGGCCGGGGCCGCCCCCGCCCAGGCGAAGGTCAGCGCGTCCTCGCCGCGCAGGAAGCGCTGGCAGCGCACGCCGCCCGTCGCCCGGCCCTTGCGCGGGTACTGCTCGAACGGCGTCACCTTCCACGACGTCTGCTCGCCGCCGGAGAGCGTCCCCGACGCCCCCGCGACCGACACCACCACCGCGTCCGAAGCCGGATCCACCGCCGTGAACGACAGCACCCGCGCCCCGTCCGACAGCTTGATGCCCGCCATGCCGCCCGCCGGGCGGCCCTGCGGACGGACCTGCCCCGCCGGGTAGCGCAGCAACTGCGCGTCCGAGGTGATGAACACCAGGTCCTCGTCGCCGGTGCGCAGCTCGACCGCGCCCACCAGCTCGTCACCCTCCTTGAGGGCGATCACCTCGAACTCGTCCTTGTTCGCCGGCCACTCCGGCACCACCCGCTTCACCACGCCCTGCACCGTGCCCAGCGCCAGCCCGGGCGAGGACTCGTCCAGCGTGGTCAGCGCCAGCACCCGCTCCCCGGCCTCCAGCCGCAGGAACTCGCCCACCGCCGCACCGCCGGCCAGCGTCGGCGACGGAGTCGGCGGCAGCGCCGGCAGGTCGATCACCGGAAGCCGCAGCACCCGGCCCGCCGACGTGACCACGCCCACGTCCGCCCGCGCCGTCGCCGGCACCGCCGACACGATCACGTCGTGCTTCGCACGCGACTCCGACAGCTCGAACGGCTCGCCGTCCGCCGTCCGCGCCAGCAGGCCCGTCGACGACAGCAGGACCCGGCACGGATCGTCCGCCACCTCCAGCGGCACCGACAGCGCCGCCGACGGCACCGCACCGGCCTCCAGCAGCACCGTGCGCCGCTCCGTCCCGAACTGCTTGGCCACCGCGCCCAGTTCGGAGGAGACCACGCTGCGCAGCCGGGTGTCCGACTCCAGGATCTCCGTCAGCTCCGCGATCTCCGCGTTCAGCTTCGCCTTCTCCTGCTCCAGCTCCACCCGGTCGAAGCGGGTCAGCCGGCGCAGCGGGGTGTCCAGGATGTACGCCGTCTGCGTGTCCGACAGCGAGAAGCGCTCCATCAGGCGCTCCTTCGCCTGCGCCGCGTTGTCACTCGACCGGATGATCGCGATGACCTCGTCGATGTCGAGCAGCGCCACCAGCAGGCCCTCGACCAGGTGCAGCCGCTCCTCCCGCTTGCGGCGGCGGAAGTCGCTGCGCCGGCGCACCACCGTGAAGCGGTGGTCGACGTAGACCTCCAGCAGCTCCTTCAGACCCAGCGTCAGCGGCTGGCCGTCGACCAGCGCCACGTTGTTGATGCCGAAGGTCTCCTCCATCGGCGTCAGCTTGTACAGCTGCTCCAGCAGCGCCTCCGGCACGAAGCCGTTCTTCACCTCGATCACCAGCCGCAGCCCGTGCTCGCGGTCGGTCAGGTCCTTGACGTCCGCGATGCCCTGCAGCTTCTTCGCGTTGACCAGGTCCTTGATCTTCGAGATGACCTTCTCCGGGCCGACGTTGTACGGCAGCTCGGTGACCACGATGCCCTTGCGGCGGGCCGTCACCGCCTCCACCGTCGTCGTCGCCCGGATCTTGAACGTGCCGCGGCCCGACTCGTACGCGTCCCGGATCCCCGACAGGCCCACGATCCGCCCGCCCGTCGGCAGGTCCGGACCGGGCACGAACCGCATCAGCGTGTCCAGGTCCGCGTTCGGGTGCTTGATCAGGTGCCGGGCCGCGGCCACCACCTCGGACAGGTTGTGCGGCGGCATGTTCGTCGCCATGCCGACCGCGATCCCCGTCGCGCCGTTCACCAGCAGGTTCGGGAACGCCGCCGGCAGCGCCAGCGGCTCCTGCTCGCTGCCGTCGTAGTTGGGGCCGAAGTCGACGGTGTCCTCGTGGATCGACTCCACCATCGCCATCGACGCGGCCGTCAGCCGCGACTCGGTGTACCGCATCGCGGCCGGCGGGTCGTCGTTGCCCAGCGAACCGAAGTTCCCGTGCCCGTCGATCAGCGGCAACCGCATCGAGAACGGCTGCGCCATCCGGACGACCGAGTCGTAGATCGACGCGTCGCCGTGCGGGTGCAGCCGACCCATCACCTCGCCCACCAGACGGGCGCACTTCACGTGCCCGCGCTCCGGACGCAGGCCCATCTCGTTGGCCTGGTACAGGATCCGGCGGTGCACCGGCTTCAGACCGTCCCGCGCGTCGGGAAGCGCACGCGAGTAGATCACCGAGTAGGCGTACTCCAGGAAGGAGCCCTGCATCTCGTCCACGACGTCGACGTCGAGGATCCGCTCCTCGAAGTCTCCGGGCGGCGGGGTCTGCGAACTGCGGCGGGCCATCGCGGCGGGGCTCCCTTACGTCTCGCTTGCAGTGTCTCGGTCTGCTCTGTCGTCCATCCGCCGGCCCCCGTCAACAGGGCGCGGCGCCCCCATTGTGGACCCTCCCGCCGACACTCCCGGCCAGCGCCCCTCTTCCGCCCCTGGCGAACGCCCCGTCCGCGCGGACACAAACGCGCCTCCCACGCGTTGCACCACAATGGGGGACGCCACACCAACCCCGACATCGACGACGGGAAGGACCCGAGCGCATGGCCAACCCGGCCCCCGCCTCCAGCCGAGGCATCGCCATCACCGAGCACCGCCTGGCCAACGGCCTGCGGGTCGTCCTCTCCGAGGACCACCTCACCCCGGTGGCCGCGGTCTGCCTCTGGTACGACGTCGGCTCCCGGCACGAGGTCAAGGGCCGCACCGGCCTCGCCCACCTCTTCGAGCACCTGATGTTCCAGGGCTCCGCGAACGTGTCCAACAACGGCCACTTCGAGCTCGTCCAGGGAGCCGGCGGCTCGCTCAACGGCACCACCAGCTTCGAGCGCACCAACTACTTCGAGACCATGCCCGCCCACCAGCTGGAGCTCGCCCTCTGGCTGGAGGCCGACCGCATGGGCTCGCTGCTCGTCGCCCTCGACGAGACGTCCATGGAGAACCAGCGCGACGTCGTCAAGAACGAGCGCCGCCAGCGCTACGACAACGTCCCGTACGGCACCGCCTTCGAGAAGCTCACCGCGCTCTCGTTCCCCGACGGCCACCCGTACCACCACACCCCCATCGGCTCCATGGCCGACCTCGACGCCGCCACCCTCGAGGACGCCCGCGCGTTCTTCCGCACCTACTACGCGCCCAACAACGCCGTCCTCTCCGTCGTCGGCGACATCGACCCCGAGCAGACCGTCGCCTGGGTCGAGAAGTACTTCGGCAGCATCCCCGGCCACGACGGCAAGCAGCCCCCGCGCTCCGGGGAACTCCCCGCCACGATCGGCCGCGAACTGCGCGAGCCCGTCCACGAGGACGTCCCCTCCCGCGCGCTGATGGCCGCCTACCGCCTCCCGCACGACGGCACCCGCGAGGCCGACGCCGCCGACCTCGCCCTCACCATCCTCGGCAGCGGCGAGTCCAGCCGCCTCTACAACCGGCTCGTCCGCCGCGACCGCACCGCCGTCGCCGCCGGCTTCGGCCTGCTCCGCCTCGCCGGCGCCCCCAGCCTCGGCTGGCTCGACGTCAAGACCTCCGGCGACGCCACCATCGCGCAGATCGACGCCGCCGTCGACGAGGAGCTCGCCCGCTTCGCCGCCGAGGGCCCCACCGCCGCCGAACTCGAGCGCGCCCAGGCCCAGATCGAGCGCGAGTGGCTCGACCGGCTCACCACCGTCGCCGGCCGCGCCGACGAACTCTGCCGCTACGCCGTCCTGTTCGGCGACCCCAAGCTGCTCAACGACGCCCTCCCGAAGGTCCTCGACGTCACCGCCGAGGAGGTCCAGGCCGTCGCCCAGGCCCGGCTCCACCCCGACAACCGGGCCGTCCTCGTCTACGAGCCCACCACGGCCGACGACACCGACGACACCGACGACGACACCGCCACCGACGCCTCCCAGGAGGGTGCCGCCGTATGAGCACCGACCACGCCCCCGCGATGACCTTCCACCCCCAGCCCCGGCCCGGCACCCCCAGCCCGTGGGCGTTCCCCGCCCCCGAGCGCGCCTCCCTCGGCAACGGCATCACCGTGCTGCACTGCCACCGGCCCGGCCAGCAGCTCGTCGCCGTCGAGGTCCTCCTCGACGTCCCGCTCGCCGCCGAACCCGAGGGCCTCGACGGCGTCGCCGCCATCCTCGCCCGCGCCCTCAACGAGGGCACCGACACCCTCAGCGCCGAGGAGTTCGCCGCCGAGCTCGAGCGCGCCGGCGCCACCCTCGACGCCCACGCCGACCACCCCTGCATCCGGGTCTCCCTCGAGGTCCCCGCCTCCCGACTGCAGCGCGGCCTCTCCCTGCTCGCCGACGCCCTGCGCGCCCCCGCCCTCCCCGAGGACGAGATCGAGCGCCTCGTCGCCAACCGCCTCGACGAGATCGTCCACGAGCAGGCCAACCCCGCCCGGCGCGCCGCCAAGGCCCTCTACGCCGAGCTCTTCGACGCCGCCGACCGGCTCTCCCGGCCCCGCAGCGGCACCGCCGACACGGTCAAGTCCATCGACCGCGCCGCCGTCAAGGCCTTCTACGACGCCCACGTGCGCCCCGCCACCAGCACCGTCGTGGTGGTCGGCGACCTCACCGGCACCGACCTGCCCGCCCTCCTGGAGAGCACCCTCGGCACCTGGACCGGCAGCGCCGCCGAAGCCTCCGTCCACGCGCCCGTCACCGGCGACGACCACGGCCGCGTCGTCATCGTCGACCGCCCCGGCTCCGTCCAGACCCAGCTGCTGATCGGCCGCATCGGCCCCGACCGGCACGACCCCGTCTGGGCCGCCCAGATCCTCGGCACCTACTGCCTCGGCGGCACCCTCACCTCCCGCCTCGACCGCGTCCTGCGCGAGGAGAAGGGCTACACCTACGGCGTCCGCTCCTTCGCCCAGCCGCTGCGCTCCGCCGCCGACGGCAGCGGCCGCTCGCTGCTCGCCATCAGCGGCTCGGTGGACACCGCCTCCACCGCCCCCGCGCTCGAGGACACCTGGAAGATCCTGCGCCTCCTCGCCGCCGAGGGCCTCACCGACGCGGAGCGCGACGAGGCCGTGCAGTTCCTGGTCGGCGTGGCGCCGCTGAAGTACGAGACCGCGGGCTCCGTCGCCGGGACGCTGGCCGACCAGGTCGAGCAGCACCTGGCCGACGACTACCAGGCCGAGGTCTACCGGCAGCTCGCCGAACTGCCCACGGCCGCCGCCACCGAGGCCGTCGTCGCCGCCTTCCCGCCGGACCGCCTCGTCACCGTCCTGGTCGGCGACGCCGCCGCCATCGCCGAGGACGTGCGGGCCCTCGGCATCGGCGAGGTCACCGTCGTCAGCTGACGCCTCCGGCCTCCCGCACGGGCCCGGTGGAGCACCCGCTCCACCGGGCCCGTCGCGTCGTTAAATGCCTTGCGGGCCCACGCCGTTCCGTGGGTGAATCGTCCCCGGCACAGACGTGCGAACGGCGACGGAGGAAGGGAGGCGGCACCATGCGGGTCGAGCGAGCCATACGACGACGCTCCCCAAGGCCGTACCTCCCCCGTACCGCGCAGGGCTGCTGAGCCCCACCCCTGACTTCCCCGAGCCGCACCGGGATCCTTCGCGCGGCACCCCACCCTTCACGTGAACCACGCCTTCGCGTGACCACCCGACCCCTGGAGGTCGTTCACCCATGTCGTACACCGAAGTCCCCGGCGTCCGGGTCCCGATCCGGATGTGGACCGATCCGGCCACGGTCGAGGGCCAGGCCCTGCAGCAGCTGCGCAACATCAGCTCGCTGCCCTGGCTGCACGGCCTCGCCGTGATGCCCGACGTCCACCTGGGCAAGGGCGCGACGGTCGGCTCCGTCATCGCGATGAAGGGCGCGGTCTGCCCGGCGGCGGTCGGCGTCGACATCGGCTGCGGGATGAGCGCGGTGAAGACCTCGCTCACCGCCGCGGACCTCCCGGACGACCTGTCCCGGCTGCGCTCCAAGATCGAGCAGGCCATCCCGGTCGGCCGCGGCCTGCACACCGACCCGGTCGACCCGGCCAAGCTGCACGGCTTCCGGGCGGCGGGCTGGGACGACTTCTGGCACCGCTTCGACGGGGTGGCGGAGGAGGTCAAGTGGCGCCGCGAGCGGGCGATGCAGCAGATGGGAACGCTCGGGTCGGGGAACCACTTCTCGGAGGTGTGCCTGGATGACGACGGGACTGTCTGGTTGATGCTGCACTCCGGTTCGCGCAACATCGGCAAGGAGCTGGCGGAGCACCACATGTCCGTCGCCCGGGCGTTGCCGCACAACCAGGGGCTGGTCGACCGGGACCTCGCCGTCTTCATCGCGGACACCCCGCAGATGGCCGCGTACCGCCAGGACCTCTTCTGGGCCCAGGAGTACGCCAAGAACAACCGCGCGGTGATGATGGCGCTCTTCCAGGACGTCGTGCGCCGTGAGTTCCCCAGGGCGAAGGTCGCCTTCGACGAGGTCATCAGCTGCCACCACAACTACGTGGCGGAGGAGCGGTACGACGGGGTCGACCTGCTGGTGACCCGCAAGGGCGCGATCCGGGCCGGTTCCGGTGACTACGGGATCATCCCGGGCTCGATGGGTACCGGCTCCTACATCGTCCGCGGCCTGGGCAACGAGGCGTCGTTCAACTCCGCCTCGCACGGCGCCGGCCGCAAGATGAGCCGCACGGCGGCGAAGAAGCGGTTCAGCACGGCGGACCTGGTCGAACAGACCAAGGGCGTCGAGTGCCGCAAGGACGGCGGCGTGGTGGACGAGATCCCGGGCGCCTACAAGAACATCGAGAAGGTCATCGAGCAGCAGAAGGACCTGGTCGAGGTGGTCGCGCACCTCAAGCAGGTCGTCTGCGTGAAGGGCTGATCAACGCCGGCAGCTGATCAACGCCGACAGGGGTGCACCACGCGTGGTGGTGCACCCCTGTCGGGCGAGGGGTGGGCTCAGGCTGCGGCCGGGAGCTCGTCGAGGCCTTCCTGGACGAGCTTGGCGAGGCGGTCGAGGGCCTCGTCGGCGTTCTCGGCGTCGGAGGCGAGGACGACCTCCTCGCCGCCCTGGGCGCCCAGGCCGAGCAGGCCGAGCATGGAGGCGGCGTTGACGGGGGTGCCGCCGGGCTTGGCGATGGTGATCGGCACGCCGGTGGCCGTGACGGCCCGGACGAAGATCGAGGCGGGACGGGCGTGCAGGCCCTCGGCCCAACCGATGGTGACGCGGCGCTCGGCCATGAGACGTGCCTTTCCGGTGAAGCTGGTCACGGCCGTGCTCGGAGGAGCGGGGGGACGGCCATGTTGTCTAGACCAGTGTTGCACGCAGCCGGCCCCCGCGAACCGTCGCGTTCAGGACTTGTGATTGTTTCTTTTCGGGGCATAAGGCCCGGCCAGTGGCCCTGTCCACCCTGCCGCGAGCGCCTGTCCGGCGCCATTCGGCCCGCTGCCGGATAACCTGACGAATGTGGACGACTCCGCGGTGGCGAACCCCGAGCAACCGGACTATCCGCAGCACTGGGAGGCCGACATCCTGCTGCGCGACGGCGGCACGGCCCGGATCCGGCCGATCACGCCGGACGATGCCGGGCGGCTCGTGGAGTTCTACGAGCAGGTCTCGGACCAGTCCAAGTACTTCCGCTTCTTCGCCCCCTACCCCCGGCTGTCCGACAAGGACGTCCGCCGCTTCACCCACCACGACTTCGTGAACCGGGTGGGCCTCGCGGTGGTGATCCGGGACCACTTCATCGCCACCGTCCGCTACGACCGGATCGACGCCGACGGCCGCCCGTCCGACACCGGTACGGAGGCCGAGGTCGCGTTCCTGGTGCAGGACGCCCACCAGGGCCGCGGGGTGGCCTCGGCGCTGCTGGAGCACATCGCCGCGGTGGCGCAGGAGCGCGGGATCCGCCGCTTCCAGGCGGAGGTGCTGCCGGAGAACCGGAAGATGGTGAAGGTCTTCACCGATGCCGGCTACACCCAGCGCCGCAGCTTCGCCGACGGCGTGGTGCACCTGGACTTCGACCTGGAGCAGACCGACCGCTCGTTGGCGGTGATGCGGGCCCGCGAGCACCGCGCGGAGGCGCGGTCGGTGCAGCGGTTGCTGACGCCGCGGTCGGTGGCGGTGATCGGGGCGTCCCGCCATCCGCAGACGGTGGGGCGGGCGATCCTGCGGGACCTGCTGGGCACCTTCGAACCCGAGCCCGCCGCCCCCGAGCCCGCCGACCGGGCCGACGCCGGGGAGCAGCAGGCCGGGGCAGAGCAGGGCAGGGAGCAGCAGGTCGGGGTGCAGCCCCGCCCGGTGTACGCGGTCAACCGCAACGCCCCGCCCGGCACGGTGCTGGACGGCGTCCCGGTGCACCGCTCGGTCCTGGACATCCCCGGCCCGGTGGACCTCGCGGTGATCGCCGTCCCGGAGGGCGCCGTGCCCGCGGCCGTCGCGGAGTGCGGTGCGCACGGGGTGCAGGGCCTGGTGGTGGTGACCGCCGGCTACGCGGAGACCGGGGTGGACGGGCGGGACCGCCAGCGCGCCCTGGTGCGGCAGGCCCGGGCGGCGGGGATGCGGGTGGTCGGCCCGAACGCGTTCGGCCTGATCAACACCGATCCGGCCGTCCCGTTGAACGCCTCGCTGGCGCCGCACCTGCCGGGCCGCGGCGGTTTCGGGATCTTCTGCCAGTCCGGCGCGATCGGCGTGGCGCTGCTGGAGGCCGCCCACCGGCGCGGTCTCGGGGTGTCCTCGTTCGCCTCGGTCGGCAACCGGGCGGACGTCTCCGGCAACGACTTCCTGCAGTACTGGGCGGAGGACGACGCCACCGAGGTGGTGCTGCTCTACCTGGAGTCCTTCGGCAATCCGCGCAAGTTCACCCGGATCGCGCGGCGGCTGGCCGCGGTGAAGCCGATTGTGGTGGTGAAGGGGGCCCGGCACACGGGCAGCCTGCCGCCGGGCCACGCGGTGCCGGCGACCGCGACCGGGCTGCGCGACGCGACGGTGGACGCGCTGTTCGAGCAGGCAGGCGTGATCAGGGTGGAGACGATCACCGAGCTGTACGACACCGGGGAGCTGCTGGGCCTGCAGCCGCTGCCCCCGGGGGACCGGGTGGCGGTGGTCGGCAACTCGGACTCGATGGGACTGCTGACGTACGACGCCTGTCTGAGCGCGGGGCTGCGGCCGCGCACCCCGGTGGACCTGACCACCGCGGCGACCGGCGAGAACTTCCGGATCGCGCTGGACGTGGCGCTGAGCGACCCGGCGGTGGACGCGGTGATCGCGGTGGCGATCCCGCCGATCGGCACGTCCGCGCACGCGTTCATGGGCGGTCGGCTGACCGGCCCGGACGACCCGGAGATGGGCTCGGACGATCCGGAGATCGCCACCGCGCTGCTCGAAGCCGGTCTGCGGGCGCGGGAATTGGGCAAGCCGCTGGTGCTGGCGCACCTGGCGCTGACGGATCTGCCGGCCCGGCTGCGTCCGGGCGGCGTCCCGGCGTTCGCGGCCCCCGAGCGGGCGGTGCGCGCGCTGGCGAACGCCGTGCACTACGCGCAGTGGCGCCGCCGGACGGCGGTGGCGGAGGAGACGGCCCGGGTGCCGGAGCTGGACCGGATCGACGAGCCGGGGGCCCGTGCGCTGGTCGAGGCGGCGTTGAGCACCCGGACCGCGATCGCCGCGCGGACCCAGCCGGGCGGTGCCCGGATCACGCTGCCGGACGTCGGGGCCCGTGAGCTGCTGGCCCGCTACGGCATCGACGTCTCCCCGACGCTGCCGGCGCCGGACGAGGAGACCGCGGTGCGGGCGGCGGAGGCGCTCGGTTACCCGGTGGCGCTGAAGGCGACGGCCCCGCACCTGCGGCACCGCCCCGACCTGGGCAGCGTGCGGCTGGACCTGACCGGTGAGCCGGGTCTGCGCCGGGCGCACCGCGAGCTGGACGCGTTGCTGGGCGGCGCGGCGCAGGCGGAGCTGGTGGTGCAGCGGCTGGCGCCGCGCGGGGTGGACACCGTGATCGGTGCCACGGTGGATCCGGCGGTCGGCGCGATCCTGTCGTTCGGCCTGGCCGGGGCGCCGGCGGAGCTGCTGGGCGACGTGGCGCACCGGCTGGTTCCGGCCACCGACCAGGACGTGGCGGGGCTGGTGCGGGAGGTGCGGGCGGCGCCGCTGCTGTTCGGCTGGCGGGGGGCGGAGGCGGTGGACACGGGCGCGCTGGAGGAGCTGCTGCTGCGGGTGTCGCAGCTGGTGGACGACGTGCCGGAGGTCGCCTCGGTGGATCTCGAACCGGTGGTCGTGGCCCCGTACGGGCTGGCGATCCTGGGGGCGCGGGTGCGGCTCGCGCCACTGCCCGTCCGCAGCGATCTGGGCCCGCGTGCCATGAGCACCCTGTAACCTTCCTTGGTTGTGCCCGGCCGTCGGGCGCTGTTGTCCGAAGCTCGGCGCCGTGCCGCCCGCTTCGTCGGCGGACCATGCCAGGATGGAGTTATGGCGAAGACCGGTACGACCACCACTCAGGACCTGCGCTCGGCGATCGAGCGCAGCGGCTACTACCCGGCCCTGGTGTCCGAGGCGGTCGAGGCCGCGGTGGGCCCGGAGCCGATCAGCTCGTACCTGGTGCACCAGGAGACGACCTTCGACGCCAACGAGGTGCGCCGGCACGTGACGGTGCTGGTGCTGACCCCGACCCGGTTCGTGGTGAGCCACACCGACGAGCAGTCGGGGGACGGCGGCAGTCCGGCGGTGCCGTTCGCGACGACGTCGACGGAGAGTGTCCGGCTGGACCGGATCGGTTCGGTCGTGCTGAGCCGGATGGTGGCGAACCCGGAGACGTACACGCCGGGGACGCTGCCGCGCGAGGTGGTGCTGACGATCGGCTGGGGTGCCGTGCAGCGGCTGGACCTGGAGCCGGCGGGCTGCTCGGACCCGAACTGCGAGGCGGATCACGGCTACACGGGGTCGGCGACGGCTGACGACCTCTCACTGCGGGTGAGCGAGGCCGGTGACGGCCCGGAGACGGTCGCGCAGGCTCTGGTGTTCGCCCGTGCGCTGTCCGACGCGACGATCAGCAACGGCCCGCGGGTCTGAGCGCCGCCGCCTCCGTCCGCTACTGAATCCGGTTCCATGTCCTTCGCACCCGCCGACGGCTACGACGCCTTCGAGATCCTTGACCCGGCCGCGGCTCCCGCGCCCCCGTACGGCAGCGGTTCGCTCTGCGACCTGCTGCCCTCGGTGGCGGCGGGGCTGGGGGTTCCGGGCTTCACCGCCACCCTGCCGATCGCCCCGGCGGACCGCGTGGTGGTGTTCCTGGTGGACGGCCTGGGCTGGGAGCTGCTGCTGCGGCACCCGGAGTACGCGCCGTTCCTGTCCTCGTTGGCGGCCGGTTCGCTGGGCGGCTCGGGCCGCCCGCTGACCGCGGGTTTCCCGTCGACCACGGCGACCTCGCTGGCCTCGGTCGGGACGGGCACCCCTCCGGGGCTGCACGGCCTGGTCGGGTACACGGTGGCGGTGCCGGGCGCGGGGTACCTGATGAACCAGCTGCGCTGGCAGCCGCACACCGACCCGGGGGCGTGGCAGCCGTACCCGACGGTCTTCGACCGGACGCACGAGGCGGGGGTGGCGACGGCGCAGGTGTCCTCCCCGTTGTTCGCGCAGACCCCGCTGACAAGGGTGGCGCTGTCCGGCGGCACCTTCCTGGGCCGGACCACCGGCATGGAGCGGATGGATCTGGCGGCCTCCTGGCTGGCCGAGCACGACCGGGCGCTGGTGTACACCTACGTCAGCGAGCTGGACGGTGCGGGCCACCGGTTCGGGGTGGACTCGGACGAGTGGCGGATGACGCTGGACGCGGTGGACCGGCTGGCCCGCCGACTGGCGGAGCAGCTGCCGCCGCGTTCGGCGATGTACGTGACGGCGGACCACGGCATGATCGACATCGCCCCGGAGGACCGGATCGACTTCGACGAGGACTGGGAGCTGGGCGCCGGCGTGGCCCTGCTGGGCGGTGAGGGCCGGGCCCGGCACGTGTACGCGGTGCCCGGCGCGGCGGCCGACGTGCACGCGGTCTGGAGCGAGGTGCTGGGCGACCGGATGTGGGTGGCGACCCGGGACCAGGCGATCGACGCGGGCTGGTTCGGCCCGGCTGTGGACGAGCGGGTGTACGGGCGGATCGGCGACGTGGTGGCCGCGGCGCGGGACGACATCGCGATCATCGCCTCCCGCAACGAGCCGGGGGAGTCCGCGATGGTCGGACTGCACGGCTCGATGACCCCGGTGGAGCAGTTCGTGCCCCTGCTCGAAGTCCGCGGCTGAGCGCTTCCGTTGACTCCTCTGTGCCCGAACTCCTCTGATTTGAAAGGCCTTTGCTCCACCCATGGCTGAACTGGTGTTCTTCTCGGGCACGATGGACTGCGGCAAGTCGACGCTGGCGCTGCAGATGGACCACAACCACACCGCGCGCGGCCGGCAGGGGATCATCCTGACCCGCAACGACCGGGCCGGTGCGGCCACCATCTCCAGCCGGCTGGGCCTGCGGGCGGACGCGGTCGAGGTCACCGACGACTTCGACTTCCACGCGCACGTGGTGCAGCGCCTCTCGGCGGGTGGCCGGGTGGACTACCTGATCTGCGACGAGGCCCAGTTCTTCGCCGCCGGGCAGGTCGACCAGCTGGCCCGGGTGGTGGACGAACTCGACATCGACGTCTTCACGTTCGGGATCACCACGGACTTCCGCACCCGGCTGTTCCCGGGTTCGCAGCGGCTGATCGAGCTGGCCGACCGGGTGGAGGTGCTCCAGGTCGAGGCACTGTGCTGGTGCGGCGCGCGGGCGACCCACAACGCCCGGACGGTGGGCGGCGTGATGGTGGTCGAGGGCGCCCAGGTGGTGGTCGGCGACATCACGGTCGACGAGGACGAGGTCAGCTACGAGGTGCTGTGCCGCCGGCACCACCGCCGCCGCCTCACCTCGGCGACCGCCCGGGCCTCGGTGCTCTCGCCGGACGTGCTGCCCTTCGAGGAGCAGCGGGCCTGACCGCGGGCGGCCCGGTGCCCGCTCGGGCGCGGACCGGGCGGCTCACAGCGCCTCGATCACCGAGAAGTGCCCGCCCTGCGGGTCGGCCAGCCGGGCGGCCCGGCCGCGCAGGGTGTCGTGCGGCTCCACCAGGACGCGGCCGCCGAGCTCGACGGCGTGCCGGGCGGTCCGCGTGGTGTCGCGGACGGCGAAGTGGACCCGCCAGCGCGGCGGGTGGCCGCGCAGTTCGGCGTGGTGCCGGATGCCGGCGACCGGCCGCCCGTGCACCAGGAGCGCGGACTCGCCGTCGGCGGGCCGTACGGGCCGGTCGAGCACGGTGGCGTAGAAGGCCGCGGCGCCGTCCGCGTCGGGGGTGAGCAGTTCGGCCCAGGCCGGTCCGCCGGGTTCGGGGCCGGCTTCGCGGCCGGTGTGCTCCTCGCCCTGCCAGAGCCCGAAGACGGCGCCGGAGACGTCGGCGGCGATGGCCATCCGGCCGGCCCGTTCGGCCTGCAGCGGGCCGACGGCGACGGTTCCGCCGCATTCGCGCACCAGTTGGGTGGTGCGGTCGGCGTCGTCGACGGCGAAGTAGGTGGTCCACTGCACCGGGAACCCGGTGGCGGTGGAGACGCCGAGGCCGGCGACGGGCTCCCCGTCGAGTTCGGCCCGTACGTAGTCGCCGAGTTGGCCCGGGCCCGGGCGGTAGGCCCAGCCGAGCAGGTCGCCGTAGAAGGCGCGGGCTCCGGGCAGGTCGTCGGTCAGCAGGCTGACCCAGCAGGGCGTGCCCTGGGCCAGTCGGAGTTCCACCGCGGGCAATGCGGGCCTCCTCGTGGGTGGTCGGCGCGCGGGGATCCTCGCGCGCGAGGGTGATGCTTCCACCCTGGCGGGCACCGAACCCTCGGGCCGCGCGGAAAGTCCGGCAAAGTCCGCACAAAGAGCGGTGGTTCGTCGGTGCTGCGCGACAATGGCCGCCATGACGACCTACAACGACGCTTCTCCGCTGATCTCCGCGGGCGCGCTGGGGGAGGCGCTCGCCTCCGTCCGCCCGCCGGTGCTGCTGGACGTGCGCTACCGGCTGGTCGGTGCCGCGGCCTCCGGCCCGACCGCGGCCGAGGAGTACCTGGCCGGGCACCTGCCCGGGGCCCACTTCGTCGACCTGGACCGCGACCTCGCGGCCCACCCGGGTGCTCCGGGCCGGGGCGGGCGCCACCCGCTGCCGGACCCGGAGGAGTTCGGTGCGGCGATGCGCGGATTCGGGGTGGACGCCGACCGCCCGGTGGTGGTGTACGACGGGGCGGCCTCGCTGGCGGCGGCCCGCGCCTGGTGGCTGCTGCGCTGGGCCGGGCACCGGGACGTCCGGGTGCTGGACGGCGGGTACGCGGCCTGGGTGGCGGCGGGTCTGCCGGTGACGGCGGAGGTGCCGGAGCCGGCGGAGGGCGACTTCAAGCCGGTGCCGGGGCGGTTGCCGGTGGTGGACGCGGACGGCGCGGCGGCCTGGGCGCGCGAGGGCCTGCTGCTGGATGCCCGGGCGGGCGAGCGCTACCGGGGCGAGACCGAGCCGGTGGATCCGCGGGCCGGGCACATCCCGGGGGCGGTGTCGGCGCCGACGGCCGAGAACGTGGACGCGGACGGGCGGTTCCGGTCGGCCGCGGAGCTGGCGGCGCGGTTCCGCGCGCTGGGCGCGGGCGAGCGGGAGACGGCGGTGTACTGCGGCTCGGGGGTGACGGCGGCGCACCAGATCCTGGCGCTCGAGGTGGCGGGCCTGCCCGCGACGCTGTACCCCGGGTCGTGGAGCGAGTGGTCGAGCGACGCGGCCCGCCCGGTGGCGGTGACCGGGCAGCCGGGCTGAGTCCGGGCACGCGGAAGGGGCGGGAGGCCGGGCCTCCCGCCCCTTCCGTACGGCGGTTACTCCTGCTTCTTGCGCCGGCTGCCGAAGACGATCTCGTCCCAGCTGGGCACGGTGGCCCGGCGGCCGGGGCGGACGCCGTCCGCCTCGGCCTGGCGGTCGGTGGTGCCGACGAGGCGTTCGCGGTGCGGGGCGACGGCCCGCGGCATCAGGATGTCGGCGTAGGCCGATCCCGCGCCGACGGCCGGGGCCGCGGCGGCCGGCTCCTCGCTCTCCTCGGCGACCTCGGCGGGCACCGGCTCGATCGGGGTGGGGCCGCTGACGGCGAGGTCGCCGCGGAAGGCGGGGACGACGTCGAGCAGGCTGGTCAGCGAGTCCCTGGCCTCGGCGGTGGCCTCGCGGGACTCGCGGACCTCACGGGCCGACATGATGCGGTCGGCGGAGGGCCGGTCGATCATCGGGCGGGGCGGCCGGTCCTGGGGGAGCCGGGCGATCCGCGGGATGAACGGGAAGACCGACTCCTCCTCGCGCTCGACGTTCTCGCCGATCAGCGCGCGGGCCTCGTCGTCGTTGGGCTGGACCAGGCGCCGGGGCGGGTCGTACGTCCACGACGCGCTGCGGCCCTCGCCGTCGGCCCGGTAGGAGAGGATGACCTCCCAGGTGCCGTCGTCGCGCCGCCAGGAGTCCCAGCGTTCGGTGTCCTTCTCCGCGCCGCGCAGCGCGAGCCGCTCGGCGACGGCCTCGCCGAGCTGGGGCCCGGTGGACTCGCCGTTGCGGCGGATGGCGGTCTTGCGGGCGCGCTCGGCCATGAAGGCGCGCTCGGCGAGCACCGGCCCCTCGAAGCGGCGGACGCGGTCGACGGAGATGCCGGCGGCCTGGGCGACCTCCTCCGCGGAGGCGCCTGCTCGTATCCGCGCCTGGATGTCCCGGGGGCGCAGATGGCTCTCGACCTCGATCTCGATCTGGCCGAGGCGCGGCCGGTCGCCGCGGATGGCGGCGCGCAGCCGCTCGTCGATGGGGAGGGTGTACTCCGTGCTGTCGGCAGCCTTGAGCACCAGCCGTGTGCCGTCGTTGCTGACGGCCACAACCCGCAGTTCGGGCACGGTTACCTCCCGGGTGGTGCCTGCCGACGTCACCTGCGTCGCTGCTCCCGTACTGAGTGTGGCCTGCCCGCTCGCGACTGGCCACAACCTTGCTGAGTTCCCCGGCGTGTCGGGCATACGCCCGGGCGCGCCACTGTGGCACGGTTGCCTTTTTGCCACGTCATCCGTCGACGTCGCGCCTGGGTGTCCCGGCCGTCCTCGCACGCGCAGTGAACGCGACGTTCCGGGACGGTCGTCGCCGTGCGTGCCTGGCCCGTGGCTCTTCGTCAAGCTGCCGGTACGGACGCAGTCGACAAGTCGACCCAAGGCTCAGGCTTTACGAACAGTACTCCATTCGTGGCATCCGAAGGGGCGGCTCGCCGCTCAAGTCTCCCGCGATTCACGGGAATCTCAAGAGCGCGCGCCCCTAATGGCGGACCACTGCCGGGTGAACGGTGATCATCTTCACATATATCGGGGGCGGAGAACCGCATTTTCGTCCCTTGTGTCCTTCTTTGGGCAAGATGGAGTGGCTTGTTCGAGGATCAGTCGTACGGACCGAGGGATGTTGATGCCGGAGCGGAACCCCGCCGAGGAGGGCGGCAAGGAGGATCGCAGGCGAATCGATCTGAGTGTGGCTCAGGTCGTGGCGAGTGCGTTGGCGACGGTGGCCGGGGCGCTGCTCGCCTCGGAACTCGGCGTGTACGGAACGATCCTGGGCGCGGCGGTGGTCAGCATCGGGGCCACCACCGGTAGTGCGGTGTTCCAGCACGTCTTCCGGCGCACCGGCGAGCAGCTGCGCGGGGCGGTGACGGAACGGGGGCCGGTCCACACCGCGAACGGACTGCGCCAGGTGCCGGCCGGCCCGGTGGGCCCGGCGCCCGTGGTGGAGTCGCCGGTGGTGGAGTCGCCGGTGGCGGTGCTCTCCGCGGAGTGGAACGAGCCGCGGGTGGTGCGGGCGCGCCGGCGCTGGACCTGGCGGACGTACGCGGCGGTGTCCGGGCTGGTGTTCGTGCTGGCGATGACGCCGATCGTCGCGTTCGAACTGGCCACCGGCCAGCCGGTCTCGGCGACGGTGAAGGGGCGGTCCGGCAACGGCACCTCCTTCGGCGGCGCCGTCACCCCCGGGTCCTCCACCCCTACCTCCTCCACGCCGCGGGAGGAACCGGAGCGGACGCCCCCGGCGCGCGAGCCCGGCGGAGCGGGTCGGTCGCCGTCCGCCGGGGCCACGGCCCCGGCGCCGACGGGGCCGAGCCGGGAGCCGAGCCCGAGCGGCTCCGGTGAGCCGGGCGGCGGGACGACCTCGCCCTCGGCGGGGCCGAGCACCTCGCCGTCGGCCGGCACCTCCCCGTCGGCGGGCGGCGGGACGCCGTCGGGCGGGGCCTCCTCGCAGCCTCCCGTCCCGAGCCGGACGCCGGCGGCGCCCCGGTCGGGGGCCGCGTCCTCGACGCCCTGAGGCCCGGCCGAGGTCAGGCGCCGAGCACGCGGCGCAGGTAGTCGTTGCCGAAGACCCGCTGCGGGTCGACCTCGTCGCGCAGCGCCGTGAAGTCGCCGAAGTGCGGGTACACGCCGGCCAGGTACTCGGCGTCGCGGGTGTGCAGCTTGCCCCAGTGCGGGCGGCCCGCGTGCGCGGTCATCAGCTGTTCGACGCCGGTGAAGTAGCCCTGGTCGGCGGTGCCCCGGTAGAGGTGCACCGCGATGTAGGCGCTGTCGCGGCCGGAGGCGGTGGAGAGCCAGAGGTCGTCGGCGGGGGCGAAGCGCACCTCGACCGGGAAGCTGACCTTCCAGTCGGAGCGGTCGACCAGGGCCTTCAGTTCGCGCAGCACCCCGGCGACGGCCGCGCGCGGCACCGCGTACTCCATCTCCACGAAGCGGACCTTGCGGGGGCTGGTGAACACCCGGTACGCCGTGTCGGTGTAGCTGCGGTCGGACCAGGCGCGGCTGGCCAGCGAGGCGATGGCGGGGATGCTGCCGGGGAAGCGCCGGCCGACCCGGCAGGCGCCCTCCCAGACGGTGTTGGAGAGGAAGTCGTCCTCCAGCCACTCCTTGAACCGGGGCAGCGGGGCGGCCGGGCCCTGGCTGCGGTTGTTGCGCTTGGTGGAGCAGCGGTCGGTGTGCGGGAACCAGTAGAACTCGAAGTGCTCGTTGACGGCGGTGAGGTCGTCGAGCCGTTCCAGCACCTCGTCGAAGGCCATCGGCTGCTCGTGCGCGGTGAGCAGGAAGGCCGGTTCGACGCCGAAGGTCAGGGCGGTGATCACGCCGAGGGCGCCGAGGCCGAGCCGGGCGCCCTGGAAGAGCCGCGGGTTCTCGGTGGGGGAGCAGTGCCGGACGGTGCCGTCGGCGAGGACGATCTCCAGGGCGCGGATCTGGGCGGCGAGCGAGCCGGAGTCGCGGCCGGTGCCGTGGGTGCCGGTGCTGGTGGCGCCGGCCACGGTCTGGACCTCGATGTCGCCCATGTTGGTGAGCGAGAGGCCCTCGCCGGCGAGGATCCGGTTGAGCCGGGCGAGCGGGACGCCGGACTCGACGGTGATGGTGCCGGCCTCGCGGTCGATGCCGCGGACGGCGGTGAGCGCGTGCGGGCGGAGCAGGACGCCGTCGCCGGCGGAGGCGATCGAGGTGAAGGAGTGGCCGGAGCCGACGGCCTTGACGGTGCGGCCCTGTCCGGCGGCCCGCAGGATCTCCCTGGCCAGTTCCTCCGCGGTGCCGGGGGCGGCGGACCGGGCGGGCCGGGCGCTCTGGTTCCCGGCCCAGTTGGTCCACCGGGCGGGCGTCACGGTACTGGTCTGGGGCATGCGCCGCCTCCTGCTCCGTGGCCGAACGGGTCGGCGCGGGGTCGGGGCGGCAGCGCCGCCCTACCCGCGGGTAGGGCCGCGGGTAGGGAGAGACTAGTCAGTTCACCGTTCGAGGTCTACGGGTTGTCCGGCCGCTTCGGCGGGCTCGTCGGAGCTGACTCCGGCGCGCAGCCGGCCCAGTCCGGCGAGCGCGGTGGCCACGCCGAGCGCACCGGCGACCAGCGGCACCCAGTAGCCCGCGGCGGCGCCGGAGGCGTCCACCACCCAGCCGCCGGCGGAGGAGCCGAAGGCGACGCCGAGGGCGAGCCCGCTGGTGGTCCAGGCCATCCCCTCGGTGAGCTGGGAGGCCGGGACGAGCCGCTCCACCAGGGCCATCGCGGAGATCAGGGTCGGCGAGATGGCGAGGCCGGCGAGCATCAGGGCGGCGCCGGTGGCGAGCAGCCCGCCGAGGCCCTGGACGGTCGAGGAGACGATCAGGACCGGGACCATGCTCAGGGCCATCAGCGTCACGCCGGCGAAGAACCGGGTGGACAGCGAGCCCCTGGGCTTGAGCGTGCCGTAGACCATGCCGGCCAGGCCGGAGCCGAGCGCCCACACGGCGAGGACGGTGCCGGCCAGCCCCTCGTGGCCCTGGGCCCTGGCGAAGGCGACGGTGACGATCTCGACCGAGCCGAAGATCGCGCCGGTGGCGATGAAGGTGAGCACCAGGACGATCAGGCCGCCGTTGAGGATGGCGCTGCCGCCGCTGCGGGAGGCGGCCGGGTGGACCGGCGGTTCGGTGCGGCGCTGGGCGGTGAACAGCGTGATGCCGACGGTGAGCGCGACGACGGCGGCGAGCACGCCGGACTCGGGAAGGACGTTGGTCGCCAGGACGACGGCGAGGATCGGACCGACCATGAAGCAGAACTCGTCGACCACCGCCTCGAAGGAGTACGCGGTGTGCAGCCGGCCGGCGTCCTCGCGGTAGAGGTGCGCCCAGCGGGCGCGGACCATGGCGCCGGCGCTGGGCATCACGCCCATGCCGACGGCGAAGAGGAACAGCGTCCAGGCCGGTGCGCCGAAGTGCGCGCAGAGCAGCAGTCCGATCGCGGCGGAGACGGAGAGCGCGGCGGCGGGGAGGGCCACCCGGCGCTGCCCGTACCGGTCGACCAGCCAGGACACCGCCGGTCCGAGCGCTCCGGCGGCGATCGCCAGGGTCGCCGAGACCGCGCCCGCCACCCCGAACGACCCTCTCTGCTCGGAGAGCATGGTCACGATGCCGATGCCGGTCATCGAGATCGGCAGGCGGGCGAGGAAGCCGGCCGAGGAGAAGGCCAGAGTGCCGGGGGCGGCGAATATCCGGCGGTAACTGGAGAGCACGGGGGAGCTCCGAGGGGTAAGGAACAAGGCTGGTCAACACAGCTTACGTACCTTGGCAAACGGTATTTTCCGGACACCCGCGCGGCCCAACCGCCGGTGTTCGGCCCCTCAATGGCAGGATCGGTGCCATGTCCGACGCGCGCAAACCCTCACCGACCGGCGCCGCCCCGTACGACGCCCTGCTGCTGCTCTCCTTCGGCGGGCCGGAGGCCCCCGAGGACGTCGTCCCGTTCCTGGAGAACGTCACCCGCGGCCGCGGCATCCCCCCGGAGCGGCTGAAGGAGGTGGGCAAGCACTACTTCCTGTTCGGCGGCGTCAGCCCGATCAACGAGCAGAACCGCGAGCTGCTCGCCGCGCTGCGCAAGGACTTCGCCGAGCACGGGCTGGAGCTGCCGGTCTACTGGGGCAACCGCAACTGGGCGCCGTACCTGGTCGACACCCTGCGCGAGCTGGCCGCCGACGGTCACCGCCGGATCGCCGTCCTCGCCACCAGCGCGTACGCGGGCTACTCGGGCTGCCGCCAGTACCGGGAGAACCTGGCCGAGGCGCTGGCCGCGCTCGCCGCGGAGGGCCTGCCCGAGCTGCGGGTCGACAAGCTGCGGCACTTCTACAACCACCCGGGCTTCGTCCGGCCGATGATCGACGCCACCGTGGCGGCCCTGGCCGAACTGCCCGAGCCGGTCCGGGACGGCGCCCGGCTGGCGTTCACCACCCACTCCATCCCGGACACCATGGCCGACTCCTCCGGCGCCCCGGACGACCCGGCCCGCGGCCGGCCCGGCGGTGCCTACGTCGCCCAGCACCTCGACGTCGCCCGGCTGATCGCCGAGGCCGTCGCCGAGCGCACCGGGGTCGCCGACCGGCCGTGGGAGCTGGTCTTCCAGAGCCGCAGCGGCGCCCCGCACGTGCCCTGGCTGGAACCGGACGTCTGCGACCACCTGGAGGCCCAGCACGCCGACGGCGCGCCCGCCGTGGTGATGGTCCCGATCGGATTCGTCTCCGACCACATGGAGGTCAGGTACGACCTCGACACCGAGGCCGTCGCCAGGGCCGCCGAACTCGGCCTGCCGGTGGCCCGCGCCGCCACCGTCGGCGCCGACCCGCGGTTCACCGCCGCGGTGCGCGAGCTCGTCCTGGAGCGCGCCGCCGCCGAACGCGGCGAGCCGGTGACCCGCTGCGCGCTCGGCGCGCTCGGCCCCAGCCACGACGTGTGCGCGGTGGCCTGCTGCCCCAACCCGCGCGCCCCGCGCCCGGCCGCCGCCGAGCGCTGACCGCCCGTCCCGAGGAGTCCCCCTTGTCCACCCCCGCCCTGCCCGACGACCGGCTCCTCGACGACCTGCTGGACGTCGCCCTGGACGCGGCCCGGCGGGCCGGCGCCCTGCTGCGCGACGGCCGGCCCGCCGACCTCGGCGTGGCCGGCACCAAGAGCAGCCCGGTCGACGTGGTGACCGAGATGGACCTCGCCTCCGAGAAGCTGGTCCTGGAGCTGATCACCGACCGCCGCCCGGAGGACGGCTACCTCGGTGAGGAGGGCGCCGAGCGGCACGGCACCAGCGGGGTGCGCTGGGTCGTCGACCCGCTCGACGGCACGGTCAACTACCTGTACGGACTGCCCTCCTGGGCGGTGAGCGTGGCCGCCGAGGTGGACGGCCGGGCGGCCGTCGGCGTGGTCTTCGCGCCGGCCCGCGGTGAGCTGTTCCAGGCCGTCCTCGGCCGCGGCGCCCACCTCGACGGCCGTCCGCTCGCCGCCCGCCAGGCCCCGCCGTGGGGCCAGGCGCTGATCGCCACCGGCTTCAACTACGTCCGGTCGGTGCGGGTCCGCCAGGCCGAGGTGCTGCAGGCCCTGATGCCCGAGGTGCGGGACGTCCGCCGCGGCGGCGCCGCCGCCGTGGACCTGTGCGACGTCGCCGCCGGGCGGCTGGACGGCTACTACGAGCGCGGACTGGCCCCCTGGGATCGCGCGGCCGGCTGCCTGATCGCCGCGGAGGCCGGCGCCCTGGTCGGCGGCCGCCCCGGCCACGGCCCGGACGGCGAGCTGACGGTGGCCGCCGCGCCCGGCGTGTACGAGCCGCTGCAGGAGCGGCTCGCCGCGCTGCGCGCCTGGGAGGACCGGGGCTGAGCTCCGGAGCGTCCCGGGGCACGGGAGCCCCGGGACGCCAGGTGCCCCGAGCGGGAACCGCCGTGAACGCGACGGGGCCCGGAACGCGAAGAGCCCTGGCATACGAGGGATGCCAGGGCCTGGGGTTTCGCACGGCCCCCGCAGGGCCGCTGGTGCCGGAACTCCGGCGACGGGTCGGGATCGGGTGGATCAGGCGGCGGTGCGGTGACGCTCCAGCACGGTGTCCACACCGTGCTCGGCGGCGAGCCGGCGCAGGTCGTCCAGCTCTGACTGCTCCACCTCGGCGAGGAACTCGTCCCCGGCCTCGATCGCGCGGTGCAGGTCCTGCTCGGCGTTGGCGATGCGCTGCAGGATTCCGGCCTTGAAGGCGTCCATACGGGCCCCCTTACTGTGTCGGACGTGCACGGTCGTACGTTCTCCGCCCTGAGGTTGCGTGGCCAGCGGTAGCGTCCGGGGAGGCAGGATCCTGATTCTCCGGTCGGGCGCGGAGACGGCCCGTCGGCCGCTCCCGGTGACGTCCCAGCCCCAGGGCCGGCGCGGATGAACGCACGGCGGGTGGGTGCGATCGGCCGACAGGCCAGATCGCGGGTGTGCAGCTGTCCTCCCCGCCGCAGGGGCGGGGAAACCTGTCGGCGCGAGAAAGTTGCCCGTGTCACAGTCCAACCGGACTGGTCCCGGTGCGAACGGTCACCGGTCGCCGGTTCCGCCCCGTGCCCGAGCGGCAGCTTATCGCTGCTTTACCGCAGGACCAGGCAGGATGGAGGCACCGTCGGAGCCGTGCGTCCGCTTCCGGGGCCGGCCTGGAGAAGGGACAACGACCGTGCGGGTTCTCGTCGTCGAGGACGAGCAGCTGCTCGCCGAGGCCGTCGCCACCGGCCTGCGCCGCGAGGCGATGGCCGTCGACGTGGTGTACGACGGGGAGGCCGCGCTCCAGCGCATCGCGGTCAACGACTACGACGTGGTGGTCCTGGACCGGGACCTCCCGCTGGTCCACGGCGACGACGTCTGCCGCAAGGTGGTCGAGCAGGGCCTGGCCACCAGGGTGATCATGCTGACCGCCTCCGGTGACATCAGCGACCGGGTCGAGGGCCTGGAGATCGGCGCGGACGACTACCTTCCGAAGCCGTTCGCCTTCAGCGAACTCGTCGCCCGGGTAAGGGCGCTGGGACGCCGTGCGACCATCCCGCTGCCCCCGGTGCTGGAACGCGCCGGGATCTCGCTCGACCCCGGCCGCCGCGAGGTGATCCGGGAGGGCCGCACCGTCCAGCTCGCCCCCAAGGAGTTCGCCGTCCTGGAGGTGCTGATGCGGGCCGGCGGTGCCGTCGTCTCCGCCGAGCAGCTGCTGGAGAAGGCCTGGGACGAGCACACCGACCCGTTCACCAACGTCGTGCGCGTCACCGTGATGACGCTGCGCCGCAAGCTCGGCGACCCGCCGGTGATCGTCACCGTGCCGGGCTCCGGCTACCGGATCTGACCGGATCCGGCCGGACCGCCCGGCCGGATCCCACCGGACCGCTCCGGACCACCGGGCCGGCCCGCACCGGATCCACGGACCCGGACGCCGGCCCGGTGGGACCCACCCATCCCGCGCCCGCCCCGGCGGGCGCCCCGAGAGGACCATCATGACCACCCCGCCCCCGGCCGGCGGGCCCTCCGGCGCGCCCGCCGGCGGCCCGCGCGCCGTCCCGCCCAAGCCACCGCACCCCCCGCGCGCGATCCGGCCGCACTACGTGCCCGGCGACGGCATGCTCGCCTGGCTGCCCTTCCGGCCGACCATCCGGATGCGGCTCACCCTGCTCTACGGCGGCATGTTCCTGATGGCCGGCGTCGTCCTGCTGCTGCTGATGTACGTGTTCTTCCAGGACGCGGTGCAGAACCTGGCGCCCCGCAAGTTCGACTTCGGCGACATCCGGGTCAGGGTCGGCGGCGTCTCGATGGACAGCGCGCAGTTCAACCAGGAGCAGGCCAGCGACTACCTGATGCGCTCCAACTCGGCGCTCAACACCCTGCTGCGCAAGTCGCTCACGATGCTGGTCTGCCTCGCCGTGATCGCCTTCGCGGCCGGCTACGCCCTGGCCGGCCGGGTGCTGCGCCCGCTCGGCCGGATCACCCGCACCGCCCGCGACGTCGCCTCCTCCGACCTGCACCGGCGGATCGAGCTGGACGGGCCGGACGACGAGCTCAAGGAGCTCGCCGACACCTTCGACGACATGCTGGACCGGCTGGACCGGTCCTTCGACTCGCAACGGCGCTTCGTCGCCAACGCCTCGCACGAGCTGCGCACCCCGCTGGCGATCAACCGCACCCTGCTGGAGGTCCAGCTCTCCGACCCGGCGGCCTCGCCCGACCTCCAGCAGCTCGGCAAGACCCTGCTGGCCACCAACGAGCGCAGCGAACAGCTCGTGGAGGGCCTGCTGCTGCTCGCCCGCAGCGAGAACGAGCTGACCGAGCGGCGCCCGGTGGAGATCTCCGAGGTGGCCACCCGCGCCCTGGAGCAGACCAGGGCCGAGGCGGAGCGGCGCGAGGTCGAACTGCGCGCCAAGCTCGATCCCGCCGTGGTCGGGGGCAACGGGGTGCTGCTGGAGCGGCTCGCGCTCAACCTGCTGCAGAACGCCGTCCGGTACAACACCCCGGGCGGCTGGGTCGAGCTGTCCACCGCGGAGGTGCCCGGCGGCGGCGAACTGGTGGTGTCCAACACCGGCCCGGTGGTGCCCGGCTACGAGCTGGAGCACATCTTCGAGCCGTTCCGGCGGATCAAGGGCGCCGACCGCACCCGCAGCGACAAGGGCGTCGGGCTCGGACTGTCGATCGTCCGCTCGGTGGTGCGCGCCCACGGAGGCGCCATCGAGGCCACTCCGCGCGCCGGTGGCGGGCTCACCATGCGGGTGCGCATCCCGAACCCCTGACCCGCCCCACCAGGCCCTTCCCGGGCCCCTCGGGCCGCCCGCCCCGCCGTGCTCCGTGAACGACCGTTCACAGCCGCCCCCGTCAGGCCGTCAAGACGACATAAGGCCTGGCGGGGGCGGCTTGTCTTTTCCGCCCCGAGCAACTTACGGTGTCGTAACCTACGGAACCGTAAGTGCGTCTGAAGACGTGCCCGCCCAACGCGCCCGTCCCAGCGCGTGCCGTCCCCCAGGAGCAAGACCGTGACCATCGCCCCCGTGCAGAGCAGCCCCTCGCTCGGATCGAGCGGCTGGACCGACGCGCGCCTGATCCTGGCCCTCGAAGAGGTCGTGGAGAAGGAGCTCAACCGCCACCTCGCGGTGGCCAAGGAGTGGATGCCGCACGAGTTCGTGCCCTGGAGCCAGGGTCGCGACTTCGACGGCGTGCTCGGTGGCGAGGCCTGGAACGTCGGGCAGTCCCAGGTGACCCCGCTCGGCCGGGTGTCGCTGGTGGTCAACCTGCTGACCGAGGACAACCTCCCCAGCTACCACCACGAGATCGCCACCATGTTCGGCCGCGAGGGCGCCTGGGGCACCTGGGTACACCGCTGGACCGCCGAGGAGGGCCGCCACGGCATAGCGATCCGCGACTTCCTGCTCGCCACCCGGGCCGTGGACCCGGTGGAGCTGGAGCGGGCCCGGATGAGCCACATGTCGGAGGGCTTCGAGTCCGACAACGCGCACAGCATGCTGCACTCGGTCGCCTACGTGGCCTTCCAGGAGCTCGCCACCCGCATCTCGCACCGCAACACCGGCAAGTTCGCCGGCGACCCGCTCTGCGACCAGCTGCTGGCGAAGATCGCCAACGACGAGAACCTGCACATGGTCTTCTACCGGAACCTGCTGAAGGCCGCCCTCGAGATCGCCCCCGACCAGGCGATGCGCGCCATCGCCGACGTGGTCACCGACTTCCGGATGCCCGGCCACGGCATCCCCGGCTTCGAGCGGGCCGCCGCGCAGATCGCCATCGGCGGGGTTTACAACCTGCGCATCCACCACGACGACGTGCTGCAGCCGGTGCTGCGCCACCTGCGCGTGATGGAGATCGGCGGCCTCGGCCCCGAGGGCCTGCTGGCCCAGAACGAGCTCGGGGTCTTCCTGGACGGCCTGGACGAGCAGGCGCGCAAGTTCGAGGAGCGCCAGGCCGCGCAGCTGGCCCGCCGGGCCGCCCGTCTGGGCGCCTAGAACCCCCCGCGGCCGTCCCCCGGCCGTCGTCGGCGGAGCCCCGCGGCGCTCGACAGGGCGCTTCGCGGGGCTGTCGACCTGGGTGGATTTTCCGTGGTTTGCCCCGGAAGATTCTGAACGTGACCAAGGTCACACCGTGTCGCTCCGTGACTTCGGGTGAACTCGGAGAGTGATCACTTGCGCGATGGTGTCGGTTGCGTTCCGTGATCAGATTTCCTGGGGCCGTTCGGGTGAAGGGTTGACCGGCGCCCCAGGTGGGCAAGGGATTCGGCGAGAGACCTCATGGCCTGCGCTTACTGTGCGTATCCGTCCTGCCGGGTCCCGAAAGGGGTGGCGGTGCCCCAGCGTGAGGCCCGCCACGTGCTGGTGGATCACCCCAACGGACCCCTGGCTGAGTGTCGATTGAGTAACAGGGCTTGAAGTAAGGCAAAATCTCCGCCTCGGGTCGGGCACAAGACCGGCCCCCCATGCGTTACGTGCGCTGGAGATACCGCACACACCGCACAACCCGGAGGGGGAGAGCGAAAAATGGCAACGGACTACGACACCCCACGCAAGACCGACGACGAGCTCAACGAGGACAGCATCGAGGAGCTCAAGGCTCGTCGTAACGACAAGGGCGGCGGCTCCGTCGACGTCGACGAGTTCGACGCGGCGGAGGGCATGGAGCTCCCCGGCGCCGACCTCTCGAACGAGGAGCTCGCGGTTCGGGTGCTGCCGAAGCAGGCCGATGAGTTCACCTGCATGAGCTGCTTCCTGGTCCACCACCGCAGCCAGCTGTACAGCGAGAAGAACGGCAACCCGATCTGCCGGGACTGCGGCGCCTGAGCACCGCGGCGGACAGGGCCCGGTGCCCGCGGCCACCGCGGGACCGGCACAGCGCCCCTTCCGGCCCCGGGCAGCGGGGCCGGACGGCAGGTCCGGACGCCGTCCTGAGGGACGGCTCCGGGAGGACCCGGTCGGCCAGGAGCACGACGGTCGGCACGAAGTCGTAGGGACGGTCCCGCAGCAGCGGAACCGTCCCTCTCCGTTTTCCGGACCGGGGGTCGCGCGCTCGCCGCGCGCGCCCCGGACTTACGTGCGGGCGCCCCGTCGGGCGTCCTCCAGGGCCTCGGACAGCTTCATCGGCGATCGGGTCGACAGGTAGAGGTACGGCGTCGGGTCCGCCGGGTCGGTCACCTCCACCCGCAGCGCCGTCGGGACGTAGCTGCGCAGCAGCATGAAGGCGCGCGGGTCGGACTTCGGCCCGCGCCAGGCCACCGCCTCGGCGGGGCTCAGCGGGTGCGCGGCGCCGAGGGCGTCCACCGGGATCCGGGCCTGCCCGGCCACCAGGGAGCCCTGCACCACGCGGATCCGGGCCGAGCCGTAGCTGCTGATGGCGACCGCGCCGGCGGCGATGCCCACCACCAGCCCGGCCAGCGCGGCAGGGCCGCTGACCCGGATCAGGATCAGCGCGAGCGTGAAACCGACTGCGACCGGAAGCAGCCACCAGGAGCGCGGCACCGTGAGGCGTTCGTCGTACATGCCCCCATTGTGGGCGCCCTGACGCCGGGGCCGGGACGCCACCCCCACCGGCCGCGCCCCTACCGCTGGGTAGGGTGGGGCCCCGTGACCGGTGCGACCACCCCCACCACCCCCACCGACCGGCCGGAGCCCGCGATGACACCGACCCCGACCACGCCGCCGCCGGACGCGGTGCTGCCGCCGCGCGCCCCCGAGGCACCCGCCCCCGGCACCCGGCTCGGCTCCCACTACGAGCACTGCTTCGGGTGCGGCCCGCAGCACCCCGGTGGCCTGCGGATCGACGCGGTCGCCGGCGAGGGCCTCGACGTCACCGCCGAGTTCGCCGTCCGCGACGTCCACCAGGGAGGCCCGGGCCTGGCCCACGGCGGCGTGCTGACGACGGCCATGGACGAGACCCTCGGCACGCTGAACTGGCTGCTGCACGCCCCCGCCGTCACCGGCCGGCTGGAGACCGACTTCCTCTGCCCGGTGCCCGTCGACTCCGTCCTGCACCTGCGCGCCTGGATCACCGGCGTGCACGGCCGCAAGATCTACAGCGCCGCGGAGGCGCGGATCGGCGGCCCCGCCGGACCGGTCGCGGTGCGGGCGCAGGCGCTCTTCATCCAGGTGAAGCTGGAACACTTCACCACGCACGGTCGTCCCGAGGACATCGAGAAGGTCCTCGACGACCCGGACCTGATGAAGCGCGCACGAGCCTTTGAGGTGAACCCTTGAGCGACACTCCCCGCCCGCCGCTGGACGTCCTGATCAGGCGCGTCGACCCCGAGCTGCCGCTGCCCGCCTACGCGCAGCCCGGCGACGCCGGTGCCGACCTGCGCACCACCGTCGACGCCGAGCTCGCGCCCGGCGAGCGGGCCGTCCTGCCCACCGGCGTCGCCATCGCGCTGCCGGACGGCTACGCGGCGTTCGTCCACCCCCGTTCCGGGCTGGCAGCTCGTTGCGGAGTTGCCCTCGTGAACGCCCCGGGGACGGTCGATGCCGGGTACCGTGGAGAGATCAAGGTGATCGTCGTCAATCTGGACCCGCGCGAGGGGGTCAGCTTCCGCCGAGGGGACCGGATCGCCCAGCTGGTCATCCAGCAGGTCGAGAAGGCCCGCTTCCACGAGGTGGCCGAGCTGCCTGGGTCGGCACGTGCCGAGGGCGGGTTCGGGTCGACCGGCGGCCATGCCGCGGTCTAGCATGCCCGCGGCCTCGCAGGAAGCCGAGCAGGTATTCGCATCGGTCTTGGACCGGGAAGGACAGTGACCGTGTTCCGTCGTCGCCAGAAGAGCGAGGACGCTGTCGAGCAGCTCGCCGACGACGCCATCAGCGCCGACGAGACGGCCGATGACGTCGAAGGTTCCGCCGAGAGCGAGAACGTGACCGAGCTGGACCCGGCCGACAGGGTCGGTCTCCCGCCGGCCCCGCGCCCGGACGGTCCGTGGGACCACTCCGAGCTGGAGAACCCCGAGGAGGGGCGGGTGGACCTCGGGGGTCTGCTGGTCCCCGGTGTCGAGGGCATGGAGCTGCGCGTCGAGGTCGCCGGAGACGCGATCGTCGCCGCGACCCTCGTCCTCGGCAACAGCGCCATCCAGCTGCAGGCCTTCGCGGCCCCGAAGTCGGAGGGCATCTGGGGGGAGGTCCGCGAGGAGATCGCCAACGGCATCACCTCGCAGGGCGGTCTCATCGAGGAGGAGGAGGGCCCGCTCGGCTGGCACCTCCGCGCCCAGGTCCCGGTGCAGCTGCCGGACGGCACCCAGGGGGTGCAGCTGGTGCGCTTCGTCGGCTGCGACGGACCGCGCTGGTTCCTGCGCGGTGTGATCTCGGGCCAGGCCGCCGTGCAGCCCGAGATGGCCGGGATCCTGGAGCAGGTCTTCCAGCAGACGGTCGTCGTCCGCGGTGAGAGCCCGATGGCGCCCCGCGACCCGATCGTGCTGAAGCTCCCCGAGGACGCCCAGATGGTCGCCGACGGTGGTGGGGCGGCCGCCGCTGCCGGCGAGGGCGAGAACCGCTTCGGCGGTGCCGCGCTCGACCCGTTCGCCCGCGGCCCGGAGATCACCGAGGTCCGCTGACCTGGTCCGCGTCGCACCGATCGCCCCCGTCCGGAGTGCCGGGCGGGGGCGATTTGCATGTGGCGGGCCCGGCCCCGTACAGTTCCGGAGTCGCCGCGAGAGAGCGGGGACAAGCGGAAAGCGAATCCGATGAAATGAAACTCCGGGAAAACG
>NZ_JBITCO010000022.1:0-133044 GCF_044453265.1 Kitasatospora sp. NPDC051705
GGGGGGGGCGCCCGGCCCCCCCCCCCCCCCGCCGCCCCCCGGCCCCGCCGCCCCGCCCCCCCCGGCGGCGGCGGGGGGGGCCCCCCCCGGGGGGGGGGCCCCCCCCCCCGCCGGCACGTCCGGAGCGCCCGGGCGCCTTCACACCGGCCCCCGTCACCCCCGGCCCGGGGCGGCGCAGGCCAGCGCGGCGCGCAGCTCGGCGGCCGGATCCCCCTCGTGGTAGGGGCGTTCGCTCGCCTCGATGTGGTCCAGGAACTCCTGGTACCGCACCGCGTAGGACAGGTGGTAGAGCGGCTCGGCCAGCTCCAGCGCCCGCTCCGGCCGCACCTCCGGGACGTGCTCCCGCCAGGCCCGCCCCCACACCCCGACGAACTGCTCCCAGCGCTCCGGCACCAGGTAGGCACGCGGGCGAAGGCCGTCCAGGGCGGGGTGGCCGAGGCAGGAGTCGGCGAAGTCGACCACGACCGCGTGCTCGCCGTCCGAGCGCCAGTTGCCGGGGTGGAAGTCCCCGTGCACCAAGGTCTCGGGGAATCCGCAGCGCGCCAACTCGTCCAGCCGTCCGGGCAGTTCCTCGACGAGCCGGCGCACGGCGGCCAGCTCCCCGGGCGTCAGGTCGGTGACGCCGGGGAGGCGTTCCAGCAGCGCCCCGGCCTGGGCGAGGAGGGTGTGCGGGGTACGGTCGCGCAGCCCGGCCGAGGCGGCCCGGCCGTCGGCGGCCAGCGCCGCCTGGGCGGCGACCAGCCGGGGCACCACCTCGGCGACGGTGTCGGCGGACGGGCCCCAGCAGTCCTCGCCCGGCACGTGGTCCAGCAGCAGCCGGCCCGCCGCCGCGTCGGCGGCCAGCACCGGCGGGACGAGCGACGGGTCGACGCCGCCGAGCAGCGCGATCACCTCGCCCTCGTGGGCGTTGAAGGCGGGCGTCGTGGTCTTCAGCCAGGCGTCGCCGCGGGTGGTCGGGATCCGGAACAGGGCTGACAGGTTCCAGGTGCGGATCTGCCGGGCGGGCCCGGTCGCCGGGCGCCCTGCCAGGGCGAGCCGGTCCCGCGCCCAGTCCAGGGCGTCCCGCAGCCCGGCCGGGGTCGCCCAGGCCGCCCGCCGCTCGGCGGGGCCCAGCAGGGCGGCGGTGCGCTCCTCCGGGGGCCGGGCGGCGAGCCCGGCCGGCCGTGCCAGCGCCTCGGCGTGGTAGTCCACCCGGCCGCCGTGCCCGCCGTTCGCGCTCCGCCCCTCGACCAGCCGGGTCACCAGCACCGGCACCCCCGCCAGTTCCGACGCCCGCTCCACCACCGGGGCCACGGACGACCACCACCCGCCCTCGGCCTCGAACGGGCCGAGCGGCCCGAAGTACTCGCCCTCGTGGGTGAGGTGGACGGTGACGGTGCGTTCGGCGGCTCGCTGCATCCGGGCAGCCTCGCCCACCTGACGTGCCCTTCGCGAGCGAATTTCCCGCCGGAGCGTCAGTGCCCGCCGGGTACGGAGTAGCGCAGCCGGGCCGCGTCCCCGTCGATGAGCAGGCAGGTGCCGCCGCGCCCCGTCCCGGGCCCTACGGGATGGGCACCGCCGCGCCGGACACCCGGATCCGCCGGTCCTCCGCCCGCAGTTCGACCCGCAGCACGCCCGGGCGGCCCAGGTCCTCGCCCTGGTGGAGGGTGAGCACCGCCGGGGCCGTCACCGCACCCTGCTCGCGCAGGTAGGCACCGAAGGCGGCCGCGGCGGCGCCGGTCGCCGGGTCCTCGACGACACCGCCGACCGGGAAGGGGTCGCGGACGTGGAACACCTCGGCGGCCTCCCGCCAGACGAGCTGGAGGGTGGTCAGGTCGCGGGCGCGCATGTGGTCGGCGAGCCCGTCGAAGTCGTAGTCGAGGCGGGCCAGCCGGTCCCGGGTGGCCGCGGCCAGGACGAGGTGGCGGGCGCCGGCGTAGGCGACGCGGGGCGGCAGCTGCGGGTCGAGGTCGGTACGGGCCCAGCCGAGCAGCGCGAGCGCCTCGTCGACGTCGGCCTCGGACACCTCCTCCACCCGGGGCTCGACGCTGGTCAGGGTCGCGCGCAGCACGCCGTCCGCGCCCCGGTCGACCTCGACGGGCACCTCGCCCGCCGCCGTGCCGAACACGAACCGCCCGGGGCCGGTGCGCTCGGCGAGGGCGACGGCCGCGGCGACCGTGGCGTGGCCGCAGAACGGCACCTCGGCGAGCGGGCTGAAGTACCGGACGCGGTAGGCGCCCCCGGCCGCGCCGGCGGTCAGGAAGGCCGTCTCGGAGTAGCCGAGCCCGGCGGCGACGGCGAGCATCCGGTGGTCGGTCAGCCCCTCGGCGTCGAGGACCACCCCCGCCGGGTTGCCGCCCTCGGGGCGGGTGGTGAAGGCGGCGTAGCGCAGGATGGCGGGCGTGGCGTCGTCGGTCATGCCCGGACGAACGTGTTGCGCCGCGCCGCTGTTCCCGCCGCCCCCACGGCGGCCCACCCCCGGCGGGCCGAGTGCCGCCGCCCGCACCGCCCGCCCCCGGCGGGCCGGGTGCCACCGCTCGCCGCCGCGGGCCCGGTCACCGCAGCACCGCCTCCAGGAAGTCGGAGCCGAGCCGGGCGCTGCCGGAGAGGTCGAGCTGGTAGAGCATGTACCGCCCGCGCCGCTGGGTGGTGAGCAGGCCGGCCTTGCGCAGCACGGCCAGGTGGCGGGAGACCTCGGGGGCGCTGAGCTGCCAGGCCGCGGCGAGTTCGCCGGTGGTGTGCGGGCCGCGGGCCATGGTGCGGGCGAGGCGCAGCCGGACGGGGTGGGCGAGGGCCTCCAGCCGCTGCTGGACGAGGGCGAGCGAGACGGGCTCGGGGACGCCGGCCTCGGCGACGGGGTACTGCAGGACGGGCCGCCAGCCGGGGGCGTGCACGACGAGCAGGTGGGGGCGCCCGAAGGCGGTGGGGATGAAGGTGACCCCGCTGCTGTCGGTGCCGCTGGTGGCGTTGTCCTGAAGCTTGTCGATGACGATCCGCCGCCGCCCGTCCCCGCCCTGTTCGAGGGTGACGGAGGGTGAGACGTCGGCCAGGGCCTCGGCGGCGCCGCGGCGGGCGAGCAGGTCGATCTTGCGGCGGGCGTCGGCGGCGAGGTCGGGCAGGACGCGCCGCCAGGCGTCGGCGAAGAAGGCGGCCTCGCAGTCCTCCAGCATCCGCCGGACGAGCGCCCGCACGGCGGGCGGGTCGGCGAGCAGCCGGTCGGCGAAGGCGGCCTGCCGGGGGCCGCGGGCGAGGGCGAGCTCGCGGGCGCGCTCGTTGGCGGCCGGGTCGGTGAGCGGGGAGGCCATCCGGTGGGTGAGCCGGGAGGAGCCGCAGGTGGTGATCAGCGCCGCGGCGACGTACTGCTCGTCCTCGATCCGGTCGACGGCGTCGAGTTCGGCGGCGAGGGTGGCGCCGGGCAGGCCGGGGACGAGGAAGTCGGCGCGGGAGGAGCGCCAGAGGAAGTCGGCCTCCAGCAGCCGTTCGGACAGCTCGGGCGGGACGGTCGCGGCGGTGGAGGCGGCCCAGCCGTGCAGTTCGGGGTGGTGCGCGGGCTCGGCGAGGACGTGCAGCATGGCGTTCAGCTCGCCCAGCGGCGACGGGGTGAAGAGCAGCCGCTCCTCGGGCAGGCCGGTGATGTCGATGGTCACGCTCATGCGCCGGCCCCGCCCTGCCCGACCCGGCCACCGACCCTGGCATCGACCCGGCCACCGGCCCGCGCCGGCCCTCCGCCGTTCCGTCCGGTGCGGTCGGCCTCCGGTTTGCGCGTTCCGCCGGTCCGTTCGCTTCGCTCTGTCACGGTCGAGATCCTGCCACCCGCCGGGACCGGCCTCCGCGTCGATTGACGGGAACCGTCAATCCGCGTGCCCGCACGGCCCGGCGGGGCGGACGGTACCGGTCATGAGCCTGATCCAGGAGAAGTCCGTCCATGACCACGCCGCCGTCCGCACCGCCGAGCCGCCCGCCCCGCCGGTGGGTGCCGGCCGCCGGGGCCCGTCCGCGCTGCTGGGCCTGCTGACCGCCGCGGGCGGCCCCCGGTACGCGGCCGCCCTGCTGGTGGACGCGGTGGGCACCGGCCTGCTGCGCCCGTTCCTGCTGCTGTACGGGATCGGGGTGCTGCGGCTGGGCGCGGGCGCGGCGGGGCTGGCGATGTCGGCCGGGATGGTCGCGGGCCTGCTGGTGGTGCCGCTGACCGGCCGGTGGATCGACCGCGGCGCCCGCACCCTGCCGGCCGCGGCGACGCTCGCGGTGCGGGCGGTCGGTGCGCTGACCCTGCTGGTCGCGGACGGCCTGCCGGGGTTCACGGCGGCGGCGGTGCTGATCGGGGTGGGCAGCCAGTCCTGGCCGACCACGCACGCGGCGGTGGTGAGCACGCTGACCGCGGGGCGGCTGCGGGACGCCGCGCTGGCCGCGGGGCGGTCGCTGCGCAACGCGGGCCTGGGCACGGGGGCGCTGCTGGCCACGCTGGTGGTGACGGGCGGGGCCGGGGCGATCCGGGCGCTGGCCGGGGTGACGGGCGCGGCCTGCCTGGGTGCGGCCGTCCTGGTGCTGTCGCTGCGGGTGCGGGCGCCGCAGGCGGTGGCGGCCGGTGCGGCGGAGCCGCGGGCGGACGCCGGGTCGCTGCGGCGGATCACCGTGCTGAGCGTGGCCAACCTGCCGTTCGCGTTCTGCTTCGACGTGCTGGAGGTGGCGCTGCCGGCGCTGCTGGTGCTGCACCTGCAGGCCTCGCCGGCCTGGTCCTCGGGGGTGTTCGTGGGCAACACGGTGCTGGTGATCACCCTGCAGCTGGCGCTGGTCCTGCGGCTGGCGGACCGCTCGCGCAGGGCCGTGCTGGCCGCCTCGGGGGTGGCGCTGGCGCTGTCCTACCTGGGCTACTGGGCGGTCGGCTCGCTGGGCGGCACGGCGGGGGCGGCGGGCATCGCGGCGGTCTCGGTGCTGTTCACGCTCGGCGAGATCCTCTACACCGGCTCGGGCACCGCGCTGGTGACGGCGGCGGCCCCGCCGCACCTGCTGGGGCGGGCGCTGGCGCGCTGGGAGCTGTCCACGGGGGTGGGCCGGGCGGCGGCGCCGGCGGTGCTGACGGCGCTGCTGGCGGCCGGTCCGGGGGTGCTGTGGCCGGTGCTGGCGGTGGCCACCCTGCTGGGGGTGGTGGGGGTGCTGCGGCTCGCCCCCGCGGAGTGAGCGGGCCGGCCGCCGCCACTCCCGCCCGGCCGGCCGGGGGCGTGCACGACGAGCAGGTGGGGGCGTCCGACTCCGGATGCGGACGGCGCGCCCAGCACCGATGCTGGCCGCGAGGCGTGCCCGGCCCGAGGAAGGATGCCCCCCGCATGAGCGCACTCGACTTCGAGATCATCGACAGCCCCGACAGCTCGCTCAACAAGACCTCCGTGCTGGTCACCGGGCCGCGGGACGCCCTGCTGGTGGACGCCGGGTTCACGCGCTCCGACGGCCGGCGCCTGGTCGAGCGGATCCGCGCCACCGGCAGGCGGCTGACCACCGTCTTCGTCAGCCACGGCGACCCGGACTTCTACTTCGGCGCCCAGGAGGTCCAGGACGCCTTCCCGCAGGCCGCCTTCCTCGCCACCGCCACGACCGTCGAGCACATCCAGGAGACCTACGAGGACAAGCTGCGGGCCTGGGCCCACCTCGGCCCCGAGCTGCCGACCCGGCTGGTCCGGCCCGAGGTGCTGCACGGGGACGAACTCGTCTTCGAGGGGCACCGGTTCGAACTGCGCGGCGCCGACTTCCACCTGCCCGACCGGCACTACCTCTGGCAGCACCACCACCAGGCGGTGCTCGGCGGCGTGCTGCTCTTCGAGGGCCTGCACGTGTGGACCGCCGACACCCCGACGTCCTCCCAACGGGCCGCCTGGATCGACCTGTTGGACGGCATGGAGGCGCTGCAGCCGCAGTTCGTGGCGGCCGGCCACCGGACCGCGGGCGCGCCCGCCGACCAGAGCGCGATCCGGCACACCCGGGACTACCTGCGGGCCTTCGAGACCGAGATCGGCCGCTCCCCCGACGCGGCCGCCGCGCGGAGCGCGCTGGAGGGCCGCTTCCCCGGGCTGGGGCTGCGGATCGCGGTCGACCTCGGGACGAAGGTCGCCAAGGGCGAGCTGGCCTGGGGCTGATCGACGATGATCGAGATCCCGCGGGACACCGCCTCCTTCGCCGAGTCCGGCGCCCCGGCCGACGTGGTCCGCCGGCAGTACCTGGCCTCGGCCCGCGGCGACCTGGCCGCGCTGCGCGCCACCCTCGCCGACGACGTGGAGTGGACCGAGATGGCCGGCTTCCCGCTGGCCGGCACCTACCGGACGCCGAAGGGCGTCACCGCCAACGTCATGGAGCGCCTGGCCGCCGAGTGGGAGAACTGGACGGCGCACGACGACGCCTACGTGGTCGACGGCGAGGACGTGGTGGTGCTGGGCCGCTACACCGCCGTGCACAGGGCCACCGGAAGGCCGCTCGCGGTGCGGACCGCCCACCGCTTCACCGTCCGCGGCGGCCGGATCGTCCGCTTCGAGCAGTTCACCGACACCGCGCTGGTCAGGGACGCCATGACGCCGTGACCGGGCGCTCCCGCGGCCCGTCCCCCCGCCCGGCCCCGTTCACCCGAACGGGGGAGCACGGCGCGGCGCGCCCGCCGCGCCCTCGACAGGCCACCCGGACGGCGGCAGGCTGGCGGCTGATTTCCGGCGGAGAGCGAGGAGTTCAGCATGGGCACGGGAACCGCGGGGACGGCCGGGGGCGGCGGGCGCGAGCTGCCGATCGTGATCGTCGGGGCGTCCCTCGGCGGCGCGAAGGCCGCCGAGGCACTGCGCGAGGCCGGCTACGACGGCGGCATCGTCCTGATCGGCGACGAGCACGAGCGCCCGTACGAGCGGCCGCCGCTGTCGAAGGGCTACCTGCTCGGCAAGACGCCCCGGGAGAAGATCCACGTCCACCCGCCGCAGTGGTACGCCGAGCACGACGTCACGCTGCGGCTGGGCACGGCCGTCGCGGCGATCGACCCGGCCGCGCACACCGTGACGCTCGCCGACGACGGCCGGATCGGCTACCACAAACTGCTGCTCACCACCGGCTCGGTGCCGCGCCGGCTGCCGGTCCCGGGCGCGGACCAGGACGGCGTGCTCTACCTGCGCCGGGTCGAGGACAGCGACCGGATCAGGGCGGCGCTGCGGCCGGGCGCCCGGCTGGTGGTGATCGGCGCGGGCTGGATCGGTCTGGAGGTGGCGGCCGCGGGCCGGGCGGCGGGCGCCGAGGTGACGGTGCTGGAGGCGGCCGAACTGCCGCTGCTGCGGGTGCTCGGCCGGGAGGTCGCCCAGGTCTTCGCCGACCTGCACCGCGACCACGGCGTGGACCTGCGCTTCGGCGCGCAGGTCACCGAACTGACCGGCAGCGGCGGCACGGTGGACGGCGTCCGGCTCGGCGACGGCAGTACGGTGGCGGCCGACGCGGTGGTCGTCGGCATCGGCATCAGCCCGGCGACCGGCCTGGCCGAGGCGGCCGGCCTGGAGGTCGACAACGGCGTCAAGACCGACCAGCACCTGCGCACCTCGGCTCCGGACGTCCACGCGGCCGGCGACGTCGCCAACGCCTTCCACCCCCTGTTCAACCGGCACATCCGCGTCGAGCACTGGGCGAACGCCGTCAACCAGCCGCAGACCGCCGCCCGCGCGATGCTCGGGCAGCCGGACGCGGTGTACGACCGGGTGCCGTACTTCTTCACCGACCAGTACGACCTGGGCATGGAGTACGTCGGCTACGTCGAGCCCGGCGGCTACGACCGGGTGGTCTTCCGCGGCGACCCGGCCACCCGGGAGTTCCTCGCCTTCTGGCTCAAGGACGGCCGCGTCCTCGCCGGCATGAACGTCAACGTCTGGGACGTCACCGACCCGGTCCGCGAACTCGTCCGCTCCGGGCGCACGGTGGACCCGAAGGCCCTGGCCGACCCGGGCGCCCCGCTCGGGGAGCTCTGAGGCGGCGGCCGCCTGCGCGGGTCAGCCGACCGGGACGCCGGGGTTCACCAGGCCCCGGCCCCCGGTGACGGTGTTGCCGGGGCCGATGGTCACCGGGCAGGCGGCGGAGTAGTCGGTGACGTCGATCGCGTAGCGGTCCGGGCCGGTGGCGCCCGTGAGGTCGGAGCGGTTCCCCCGGAACACCGTGCCGCAGCCCCAGCCGGGCTGGACGCTGTGGGTCTGGTAGCCGTCGTCGGTGGTGCGCACGCCGGTGTTGTTCTCGACGACGTAGCCGTTGCCCTTCACGTCGACCCAGGAGTCGTCGTAGTTGCGCCCGGTGAGGCCGTCGCCGTCGAAGGTGTTGCCGGAGACCAGGCCTCCGGTGGTGCCCTCCTTGAGGTCGACGTTCTCGGCGCCGATGTTCGGGCCGAAGGTGTTGCCGGTGATCCGCACCCGGTCGCTGTGGTCGGAGAGCGTGTTGGCGGTGCCGACGTAGACGCCCTCGCCCAGGCCGTCCCGGTCGAGGCCGGTGTCGTGGATCCGCGAGTCGCGCAGCGTGCCGTCGCTGCTGGAGTTGCGGAAGTGCACGCCCTCCATCGTGGTGTGGTGCACCGTCACGCCGTCGAGGACGACGTGGGTCGCGGCGTCGACCATGATGCCCTTCTGGGCGCCGGTGACGGTCAGGCCCTGGACGGTCCAGTAGCTCGCGCCGTCCAGGTGGAGGCCGTAGCCGCCGCCGGTCGGGGTGGTGAGGACGGCCGCGGCCGAGCCGGTGAGGGTGATCCGGGCCGCCGCGGTGCCCGGGGCGGCGGCCCGGAAGGTGCCGCGGTAGGTGCCGTCGGCGAGCCGGATGGTCCGGCCCGGCACCGCGGCCGCGAGCGCGGCCTGGAGTTGCTTGGCGGTGCTCACCGTGACGACGGTGCCGCCCGGCGCGGCGGTGTCCACGGCCCACCCGGGCCCCGCGGCGGTGGCCGGGGGCACGCAGGCCAGGGTGAGGGCGGTCAGCACGGCGAGGGCGGGGAGGCGGGAGGTCACGGGCGGCGCTCCTTGCGGTGGGGGCGAACTGGCCGCCGCTCACCATGGACTGGACCAATCCGGAGCGTCAAGAGGGCCCTGCGCCCGTCCGCCGAGCCGAGCCGCCCGCCGGGCCCGCCGTGCGGAGGGCGGGCCCGGCGGCACCGCCCGTCAGGTGACGACGGTGGTGGCGGCCGTGGCCGCGGTCACCACGGCGATGGCCGCGACGGCCGCCTGCATGTTGCGGATCGCCTGGCCGACGGAGTCCCCCGCCCAGTCGCCCGCGGCGATCTCCGCGAAGCGCGGCTCGACCCGCTTGCGGGGCAGGTCCGGGAAGGCCAGGCCGTGCAGCCGGGCCGAGTGCAGCAGGGCTATCAGGGTCGCGGTGCGCACGTCCGGCGTCACGTGGTGGCGGATCACGTCGGCCAGTCGCGCCCGCAGTTCGCGCTCGACGGAGCCGTCCGCCTCCGGGTAGCGGCGGACCGGGAAGAGGCCGAGGACGCGGTGGCGCTCCTCGACGACCAGGCCGCGCTCGCACAGCCGCTGCACGGTGGCCCGGACCGCCGTCAGGTGGTCCTTGGTCAGCCAGTCCGTCGCCTTCGCCTTGCCGGGGGCCTTGCGCCCGACCCATTCGGCGAGCCGCTCCAGGCGCTCGTCGAGCAGCGGTTCGCCGGTCGGGGTGGGGTCGGTGACGGTGATCCGGCCCTCCTCCACGGCGATCCTCCCGGCCAGTGCGAGATCGGCCAGGAGGCCGCCCGCCACCGCCCATCCGGCGCTCGAACCGTCCTTCGCCACACCGGACTCGTCGTCCAGCGAGAGCAGCATCAGCTCCTCGGCGAGGGTGACGTGCATGTGCTATTCCTTTCCCTGTACGGACCGGCCACCCCCCAGCGCCTCGACCAGTCGCCGCGCCCGGGTGTCCTCGGCCAGCAACGCCCGTACCAGCGCATTCGTTCCCCGGCCGCGCCCGGCCTCGGAGAGGTACGCCTCGACGGACCTCGGGTCGGCCGCGAGCGGCACCTGTCCGGCCGTCAGGGCGGCGTGCACCCGGGCGTAGTCGACGCCGAGCCCGGCCACCGCCGCGCCGTCGTCGGCGGGCTGCGGGGCCGCCAGTTCCGGTTGCCGGCGGGTGACCTCATGGACCGCCAGGAGCGCGAGCAGGACGTGCTCGGTGCCCGGTGCGCGGCGCCCGAGGCGCTCGGCCTGTGCGTCAGCCTCCGCCCGGAGGAGCCCGGCCGGAGCCGCCGCGCCCGGCGCACCGGGCGTCAGCAGCCGCCGCCAGCGCGGGACGGGGTGCGCCGCGCGGGCGAGGAGGGCGTCCCGGGTCGGGCGCAGCAGGGGGTCGAGGCCGGTGGCGGGGCCGGGCGCGGCGCCCGGGCCCGGCGGCACGGCGCGCGGCTCGGCGGCGTCCAGGCGTTCCAGCACCGCCCGCGGCGCGGCGCCGACCGCGTGCAGCAGTTCGGTGGCGCGGGTGGCCCGGCCGTCGGCGAGCAGGGCGCGCAGCAAGTGTTCCGCGGTGAACTTGCGGGCACCGTCCAGTCTGGCCCGTTCCATGGCGCCGGCCAGGGCGCGGGCGGCGGCGCCGCTGAGCAGGTCCCCGCGTTCGCCGGTGGCGCCGAGGACCTCCCGGGCGGGCACGCTGGCCCCCGCGTCGTCGCCCTCGGCCCAGCCGGCCGCGCCCCGGCGCGCGCGCAGGGCCGCGAGCAGCACCGGGGTGTCCGCTCCGGCGGCGGCCAGGGCCTCGCCGGCCGGGCCCTTCGCCGCGGCGACGGCGGCCAGCAGGTGTTCCGTCCCCAGCCGCGTCCCCTGCGCGCCGCGCGCGTCCCGGGCCGCGCCCAGGACGCCGAGCGTGCGCCAGTCCGGTTCCAGCGTCGTCTCCATCGCCCCTCCCACCACAATCCTTTGCCGGAACCATACTTCCACTTTGCGATGGCTTTACACGTGGTTCCCGGATCCGGGCTGCGGTGGTACGGCGGCACCATGGTGGGACGGTCGGCAGAACGGCCGGCGGTACCGGCGGACGCGCCGTCAGGACGGCGGCGCGGTCTCCCGGTCCGCGACGCCGACCGGGACGTCCGGGCGGCGGAACCAGGACCCCTGGACGGCCCACTGCACCAGCATCAGCACCGCGCCCAGCAGCAGCGCGCCCAGCCCGATCACGGTGACCCCGCCGACCCTCCCGATGACCGGCAGGTCGATCGAGGTCGCGCCGTAGTCCGGGTCGGCGTACACGTCGAAGGCGCCGTAGGCGAAGAAGTACAGCAGCATCAGGCCGCCCGCGAACGGCAGGACGCCCTTGAACACGAAGTCCCGGACGCTGCGGGTGAGCACCCGGCGGTAGTACCAGACGCAGGCGAAGCCGGTCAGCCCGTAGTAGAAGGCGATGCCGAGGCCGACCGAGGCGATCGAGTCGGCCAGCACGTTGTCGCTGATCACGGTGAGCAGCACGTAGAAGGCGATCGAGACCAGGCCCATCGCGACCGTCGACCAGGTCGGGGTCAGGTGCCGCGGGTGCACCTTGGCGAAGCCGGTCGGGATGGCCTTGTGACTGGCCATCGAGAAGGTGGTGCGGGCGGTGGGCAGGATCGTGGTCTGGGTGGAGGCGGCGGCCGAGGTCAGCACCATCAGGATGAGCAGCCGGCTGAGCACCGCTCCGAAGCCGGTGGTGCCGAACACGGCGTCGCCCAGGCCGGAGAGCACGTCCCCCGAGTGGTCCGGGTTGCCGAGCCCGATGCCGTCCGTCCCGACCCCGGCGAAGGACTGCGCGGCCGTGGACACCAGGGCGTAGATGAGCAGCAGCAGCACGGTGGAGATGACCGCCGCCCGGCCCGGCGTCCGCTTCGAGTCCGCGGTCTCCTCGTTGACGGAGACGGCGGTGTCCCAGCCCCAGTAGATGAAGACCGCGGCCAGCATGCCCGCGGTGAACGCCGAGGTCGACGGGATGTTGAACGGGTTGAACCAGGAGGCGGCCACCGGGATGGCCGTCGCGGGCGCGCCCGAGCCGTACGACTTGACGAGCGCCGTCACCGAGAAGACCACCAGCATGACCACCTCGACGGCCAGCAGCCAGCGCTGCAGGGCGGCCGACAGTTCGATGCCGATGTAGCAGATCGCCGTCATCACCACGATCCACAGCACCCCGGCCGCGGTCGTCCACACCTTGCTGTCCGCGAACGAGTCGAGGCCGATCAGCCGGAAGCCGTACACCCCGGCGATCTGGGCCAGGTTGGCCATCACGATGATGTCGGCGACGACGATCCCCCAGCCGCCCATCCACCCGGTGCGCGGGCCGAAGGCGCGGGCGGCCCAGGTGAAGGTGGTGCCGCAGTCCGGGTCGGTCGCGTTGAGTTCCTTGTAGGCGTACGCGATCAGCAGCATCGGGACGAACGCCAGGATGGTGATGATCGGCGCCTGGAGCCCCACACCGACCACGATGATGCCCAGCGTGGCGGCCAGGCTGTAGGCGGGAGCGGTCGAGGCGAGACCGATGCACACCGAGGACAACAGGCCCAGGGCGCCGGTCTTCAGCCCCTTCTCGCCCGCACCGGAGCCGGTGGGAACGCCGGTTGGGGGGCTGGTCGGGGAGACCGACACGGATCCCACCCCCTTGTGTACGCAGCGGGGGCCACGAGGGCCGATCTGGCCGTCTCAGCGTAACCCCGGTGCCGCGCGACGGCCGGGCGAGTACGCCGACCGGGCGGGAGCCCCGGCCGGGCGCGGCCGGGCGGGCGCCGTGACCGGCGGCGGACCGCCCGGGCCGGGCGTCGGCGCGCTCAGCCCCTCGGGCCGAGGAGCCCGGGCACCGGGCCGACCGGCAGGTGCCACCGGGTGCGCCGGTGCAGGGCCTCCAGGTCGTGCAGCAGCCCGGGCACCGGGGCGGCCAGCACCGGGCAGCCGGCCCGGCCCGCGCAGTACGCGGCGACCGGACGCCGGAAGCCCCGCCGCAGCAACCCCCCGCTGCGGCCGAGGACCAGCAGGTCGGCCGGCCGGTCGGCAGCCGCGACCAGGGCGGGCCCGGGCTCGCCGCGGAACACCGTCGGGTGCAGCGGCACGCCCGGGTCGGCCCCGCCGAACGCGGCGTCCAGGGCGTCCCGCAGCCGCTGCCCGGCGGCCTCGCGCGCCGCCGAGAGCAGCGGCGGGCACGGCGAGCGCCGGTAGCCGTACTCGCCGCCCGGCGGCTCCCAGGCCAGCACCGGCACCAGCACGGCGCCCCGGCGGCGGGCCTCGGCCACGCCGAGGTGCAGGGCGGCCAGGCTGCCCGGCGAGCCGCTCACCCCGACCACCACCCTGCCCGTGCCGCCGTCCTGGTGCCGCCCGTCGCCGTCCATGGTCCCGTCCTCGCTCGTCGCGTCCCGGTGCCGCCCTGCCGGGCCCGGTGTGCCGGCCTCCAGCCAACCGCGCCCGGGCCCGCCGCCGGCCGGCCCTGACGGACTCCTGACGCCCGGGGGCCCGTTCCGAACGCGTTCCGTACGCCGGCCGTCCACCGGCGGCCGGGCCGCTCCGCGCGCGGCCCGCCCCACACCGTCCGACCTGCGGCCTTGTGGAAAACGACAAGCGGGCTCCGGATTCCGGACGTGACAGTTCGTCCGGATCGCCCTTGTTCCGCCCGGCCCGCGCGGCGAAGGATTGCCAGGCCGTCCGGAGGGACCGACTCCGGGCGGATCCCTGCACCAGAAGGCCTCCCTCATGCCGAACACCGTGCCGCAGACCGCCCACGATCAGGGCGCCCGGGCCGGGCACTCCGGACTCGTCGAGCAGCACGGGGTGGACACCATCCCCCACGCCGAGCGGACCAGCACCCCCCGCGACGTGGCCAGCATCCTCATCGGCTCCAACCTCGCGTTCGGCGTCGTCGTCTTCGGCTGGCTGCCGGTCTCCTTCGGGCTGTCCTTCTGGAGCAGCATCGCCGCCCTGCTGGTCGGCACCGTCGCCGGGATCGCCCTGACCGCACCGCTGGCCCTGGTCTCGCTGCGCACCGCGACCAACCTGTCCACCAGCTCCGGCGCGTTCTTCGGCGTGCGGGGCCGGCTGATCGGCTCGGTGGTCGGGCTGCTGCTGTCCCTCGGCTACACGGCGCTGTCGCTCTGGGTGGGCGGCGACGTGGTGGTGGGCGCGCTCAACCGGATGCTCGGTCTGCCCGCGGACGGCGTGGCGTACGTGGCGACGTACACCGTGCTGGCCGTGCTGAGCGCCACCGCCGCCGTCTTCGGCTACCGGCTGCTGCTGAAGCTGGAGCGGGTGCTGATGTGGGCCATGGGCGCACTGCTGCTGGCCGGGCTGTTCGCCTTCGCCCCGCACTTCGACGGCTCCGCGCACGGCGCCTACCTGCTCGGCGGGTTCTGGCCGACCTGGCTGCTGGCGGTGGTCGCGGCCGGGCTGAGCGGCCCGATCGCCTTCATCACCCTGCTCGGCGACTACACCCGGTACGTCTCCCCCGCCCGGCACTCCGGGCGCAAGGTGCTCCGGTCGACCTGCCTGGGGCTGTTCCTGGGCCTGCTGATCCCCCAGGTGTTCGGCACCTTCACCGCGGTGGCCACCGGCGCCGGCAACGACTACGTGCACGGCCTGATCGCCGGCGCACCGGCCTGGTTCCTGCTGCCGCTGCTGCTCAACGGCCTGCTGGGCAGTGCCGGCAACACCGGCCTGATGCTCTACAGCATGGGCCTGGACCTGGACGCCATCCTGCCGCGCGCCACCCGGCTGCAGGCCACCTACGTGGTGGCGGCCCTGGCGGCGGTGCTGGTCTTCCTCGGCCACTTCGTCTGGAACGCCCAGGACGCCGTCACCTCGTTCGTGCTGGTGCTGACGGCGATCGGCACCCCGTGGGCGGTGATCACCCTGATCGGTCACCGGCGGTTCCGCGGGGACTACGACCGGCACTCGCTGCAGGTGCTCAACCAGCGCACCCGGGGCGGCGTCTACTGGTACCGCGCGGGCTGGAACGTCCCGGCGACGACCGCCTGGGCGGCCGGCAGCGTGCTGGGGCTGGCCGCCGTGGACACCCCGGCCTACCGGGGGCCGCTGCTGTCGCTGACCGGCGGGATCGACCTCAGCTTCCTGTTCTCGGGGGCGCTGGCCGCCGCGCTGTACCTGCTGCTCTCCCGCGGGGCACGCGGCCGGGCGCCGAAGCGCTCCGCCGCGGAGCCGGTGCCGGTGCCGGGCGACCGGCGCGGCGCCGCGGTCCGGGACCCTGCGGTCTGAGGCTCCGCGGCGAGGCCCGCAGGACGGGCCCGGCGGAGGCGCCCGGCGGAGGGCCCGGCGGACGGGCCCGGCGGACGGGCCCGGCGGAGGGGCCCGACCCCGTCCGCGATGATCGACGACAATCGAATGGTGCTATCGTCATTGGCACCATGTTGCTGAAGCTCGACACCGGCGACGCCCGCCCCCTGCACGAGCAGGTGGCGGGCGCCATCCGTCGAGCCGTCGCCGAGGGCGAGTGCGCCCCCGGGGACAGGCTGCCACCCGCCCGGGACCTGTCCCGGGCGCTCGGGGTGAACACCAACACCGTCCTGCGCGGGCTGCGCACGCTGCGGGACGAGGGCGTGCTGGAGTTCCGGCGGGGCCGCGGCATCACCGTCGCGGCGGACGCCGACACCCGCTCCGAACTGGTCGAGCGGGTCCGCCGGCTGGTCGCCGACGCGGCCCGGGCGGGCTACAGCGGCAACGATCTCGTGGACATGATCAGGGGGATGTCGTGACGGACGGGGAACCGATACCCGAGGAGCGCGGGGCACCGCACCGGGGCGCGGTCTGGGGAGCGGCGGCCTGGTCGGCCGGCGTGCTGGTGCTGCTGGTCGCCCTGCCGTGGGCGGCCCGGCACCGGCTGCCCGACCCGCTCGCCACCCACTGGGGCGGCCACGACCCGGACGGCTCGATGACGGCGACCGGGGCCGCACTGTTCCCGGCCGGGACATGGCTGGTGCTGGTGCTGGCCACCGCCGCCCTGCACCGCTTCGGGCGCCGGGCGGCCACCGGCCGGGCGCGCGGCGCCACCGGGGCCGCGCTGGCCGCCGGCGGCGTGCTGCTGACGGGGGCCCAGGCCTCCATCGTGCACGCCAACCTTGACCACGCCCGCTGGCAGGACGCCGATCCGGTCGGCACCGCGGTGGCGGCGGTCGTCGCGGCGAGCGCGCTCGCCGGCCTGCTCACCTGGCTGGCCGCCCGTCCGCGCGGCGCCACCCCGGCCGGGCCGCGCCCGACGCCCGGGGCCCCGGTGATGGCCGTCCCACCGGGCGAGCAGGTGGTCTGGCTCTCCCGGGTCGTCAACCCGTGGCTGCAGCTGACGGCCGCCGTGCTGGGCGTCTGCGCGATGGGCGGGCTGCTCGCGCCGGCCAGCGGGCTGATCGCGCTCAACTGGTCGCTGGTCGTCCCCTTCGCCTCCACCTCGGTGATCGTCCTCGCCTGCTCCTCGGTCCGGGCCCGGGTGACCGCCCGCGGGCTGCACCTCGGCTTCGGCCCGTTCGGCTGGCCCGCCCGGCGCTGGTCCCCCGCCGACCTCGAGTCGGCCCGCGCCGAGCAGCGCGGCCCCGCCCAGGCCGGCGGCTGGGGCTACCGGATCAACGGCCTGGGCACCACCGTGATGCTGCGGCGCGGGACGTGCCTGGTCGTCCGCAACCGGCGCGGCGCCGAGTTCGCGGTCAGCCTCGACGACGCCGAGCGCGGCGCGGCCCTGCTCAACTCCCTGATCGCCCGGTCCGACCGGACGGCCGTGACGCACGGAGACGATCACCGATGACCGATTCCCACGCCGACCTCGGCGCCCTCGCCGCCCTCACCGAGCTCACCGAGCTCACCGTCGCCGTGGACTACGGCCGCGCCCACACCACCTTCCTGGTGCACGCGGACGGCTCCCGCGAGCCGGTGGCCCGGATGCACAAGGACGCGGCCTACGACCACAGCGCCGCCTACCGGGTGTTCGGCGGGCCCCGGCTCGACCAGCTGCTCGGCCACGTCGACAACTTCTCCGCGGCCGCCGCCGACCGTTCCCCGATCGGCCGGGTCGACCACCGCTCCCGGTCCTGGCGGCCCGACCTGTGGACCTTCGAACAGCACGGCCTGGCCGCCCTGGAGGGCGAGCCGGTCGGCCTCGCCAACCGGGCCCGCCGCAGCCTGCCGCTGCTCGACCGCGGCGTGGTCGACACCGCCCTGGCCTTCCGGGTGCACTACCGCTCCGCGGAGTCGGCGGGCTTCGAACTCACCCGCCACGCGGGCGTCCGGGCCACCTACGGCGTCCGGATCCACGACCCGCGGATCTCCCGCCTCCTCGTGCTGGCCTGCGTCGCCCACTTCAACACCTACAGCACCGCCGACCCCCGCAAGGCCGTGGTGGACCTCACCGCCAACCCGCTCAAGGCCTGACGGAGCGCCACACCGCGGGGCCGGGCAGCCGGAAACCGCCCGGCCCCGCGGTGTGGCGCGGGGTAGTTGAGCGGGTACACCAGGTGACAGCGGCTCTCGGAAGCAAGGAGGCGGCCGTGACCCATGACTGGCGTGCGGAGAGAACCCTTCGACAGGACTCGCTCGACACCCGGAACGGCAGGGGCATCCAGGACGAACGGACGGTCGGCTCGCTGCGCCTCGGCGTCGGCCTGATCGGCGTGCTGTTGCCACCGGCCCTGCCCGCGGGCAACTGGCTGTTCGCCGAACTGACGGGGCGCAGCACGGCCGGCTTCTGGCCGGTGTCGATGAGCGGCTCGTACTACACCAGCACCCGCAACCTCTTCGTCGGCGGCCTGTGCGCACTCGGGGTGTTCCTGATCTGCTACCGCTTCGACCGGCGGGACGACCGCTGGAGCACCGCGGCCGGCGTGTTCGCCCTCGGGGTCGCGCTGTGCCCCACCACCCCGGACCACCCGACCGCCTTCCAGACCACGGTCGGCGTGCTGCACCTCGTCTTCGCGGGGCTGCTGTTCGCCATGTTGGCGATGTTCTGCCTCTTCTCCTTCCGCAACCCCCGCTCCAGCCAGGCGTCCTGGGTCGGTGCGGGCTACCTGGCGGCCGGGGTGGTGATCCCGGTCGCGCTGCTGTGCTCCGTCCTCGCGGCGGTGACGGGCTTCGGCGACGACTGGTCCGTCCGGCCGGTCTACCTGTGCGAGTGGCTCGCGACCTGGGCCTTCGGTGCCGCCTGGATCGGCGCGGCGCTCGAACTCGCCTCGGCGGGCGGCGCGTTCACCCGCGCGACGGCGCTGCCCCGGCAGTCCTCCGCCGCGGCGGACGGCGCGGAGCCCCAACCCCGGTAGGCCGGTAGGCCGGTAGGCCGGCGGCCCGGGGGTGTCACGAGCCGGCCCCGTGCCCCCGGCCGTCGGGCGTCCCCTGAGCCGACGGCCGAGGGATCGTCATCTCGTCATACCGGAGCACCGTTACCATGCGCACCATGGTCCGCCACCGCGGCGGCCGGTGACGGAGCACCAGTCAACGGGAGGACGAGCATGTCGAACGAGGTCCGGGCGCAGCGCGGCGCGCAGCAGGAATACCCGTCGGTGGACCTGCGGATGGACGTCCCGCACTCGGCCCGGGTCTACGACTACCTCATCGGCGGCAAGACCAACTTCGAGGCGGACCGGGTGGCCGCGCACGCCTCGGTGGAGGCCTGGCCGGCCCTGCCGGTCTCCATGCGCACCACCCGCGACTTCATGCAGCGGGCGGTGCGCCGGCTCGCCGAGGAGCACGGCATCCGCCAGTTCCTCGACATCGGCACCGGCATCCCCACCTCCCCCAACGTGCACGAGATCGCCCAGGCCGTCGCCCCGGACGCGCGGGTCGCGTACGTCGACAACGACCCGATCGTGCTCACCCACGCGAGGGCCCTGATGTCCAGCACCGCGGAGGGCCGCACCTGCTACGTGGACGCCGACTTCCGCGACCCGGCGTCGATCCTCGACGACCCGCGGCTGCGCGAGGTCCTCGACCTGTCCCGGCCGGTGGCGCTCTCGCTGGTCGCCATCGTGCACTGCGTGCTGGACGCCGACGACCCGCAGGGCATCGTGCGCCGCTTCATGGACGCCCTGGCCCCCGGCAGCATGCTGGTGCTGACCGTCTTCACCGGCGACACCGACCCGGTCGGCGTGGGCGGCGTCGGCCGGGAGTACAACGCGCGCGGCATTCCGCTGCAGATCCGCGACAAGGCCGAGACGGAGGCCTTCTTCGACGGCTACGAGCTGCTCGAACCCGGGGTCGCCCTGGTCCACCGCTGGCACCCGGACCCGGACGCCGAGCCCGTCCGCGACCAGGACATCGCGATGTACGCGGGCGTGGCGGTCAAGCGCTGAGCCCCCGGGCCGCCGTCACCCCGGGACGGACACCAGGCCCGCCTCGTAGGCGAGGATGACCAGCTGCACCCGGTCGCGGGCGTCCAGCTTGGCCAGCAGCCGGCTCATGTAGGTCTTCACCGTGGCCGTGCTGAGGACCAGTTCGGCGGCGATCTCCGGGTTGGACAGGCCCCGGCCGACCAGGGTGAGGATCTCCCGCTCCCGGCCGGTGATCGCCTCCAGCCGCCGGGCCGCCACGGCCGACACGCCCGCCACGCCCGCCGCAGCCGGACCGGAGGCGCCGGCTGCCGCGGCGGGATCCGGGGCCCGGCTCGCGAAGGAGGAGATCAGCCGGCGGGTGACGCTCGGCGCGATCAGGGCGTCCCCGGCGGCCACCACCCGGACGGCTGCGAGGATGTCGTCCAGCGCCATGTCCTTCACCAGGAAGCCGGACGCCCCGGCGCGCAGCGCCCCGTACACGTGGTCGTCGTCGTCGAAGGTGGTCAGCACCAGCACCCGGCCGGGCCCGCCGCCGGCCGTCACCCGGCGGGTGGCCTCGATGCCGTCCATGCCGGGCATCCGCAGGTCCATCACGACCACGTCCGGGCGCAGTTCGGCGGCCAGCCGGACGGCCTCCGCGCCGGTGCCGGCCTCGCCGACCACCTCGACGTCGGCGGTCTCCGCGATGACCATCTCCAGCGCGGCCCGCACCAGCGGCTGGTCGTCGACCAGCAGGACCCGGATCATCCGTCCACCCCCACCGGGATCGGCAGCCGTGCGGCGACCCGGAAGCCGCCCCCGGAGAGCGGGCCGGCGGTGAACTCGCCGTGCAGCAGGGCGACCCGCTCACGCAGCCCGGCCAGACCGAAGCCGGCACCCCGGTCGGCGCCGCCGCCCCGGCCCCGGCCCCGGTCGGTGATCTCCACGGACACCTCGCCCGCCGTCCTGCGGTCGACGGAGACCACGCAGTCGCGGACGTCCGCGTGCCGCAGCACGTTGGTCACCGACTCCTGGATGATCCGGTAGGCCGAGAGGTCGATCTCCGGCGGCAGCGGCCCCTGCTCACCCCGGCGCCGGACCTCCACCCGGACACCGGCCGCGGTGGTCGCCCCGGCCAGCCGGTCGAGGTCGGCCAGGCCCTGCGGCAGCACGTCCGGGGCTCCGCCGTCCGCCTGCCGCAGGGCGACGAGCATCCGGCGCAGCCCGGCCAAGGTCTCCCGGCCGGCGGCCTCGATCTCGCCCAGCGCCTGCCGGGCCCGCTCCGGCCGGCTGTCGATGACCCGGCGGGCGGCGCCCGCCTGCAGGGCGACGATGCCGATGGTGTGCGCGACGGTGTCGTGCATCTCGCGGGCGATCCGCAGCCGCTCGGCGGTGACCGCCTCGGCGGCCGCCCGGGCGCTCAACGCCCGGGCGTGTTCCCGGCCCTGCCGCAGCGAGCGGCCGACGAGCCAGGCCAGTAGGGCGAGCAGGGCGGCGCCGTCCGCGGAGCCGAGGTGGGTCCCGGTGAAGATGCCCACGGTGGCGCCGTTCACCAGGCCGATGTGCAGCACCAGGAAGGCCGCCACCAGCGCGAACGCGGCGCGGGAGCTGCGGCGCGGCCGGGTCGCGGTGATCACGCCGAGCGCCGTGTAGACGGCCAGCAGTGCGGCCGGGGGCACCTGGGTGTTCGCGGCCCAGCCGTCGGTCTCGGTGTAGGCGGCGACGAGCAGCAGCGCGACCGAGAGCACCGGCAGCCGGCGCACCAGCGCGGCGCCGGTGAAGGCCACCGCGGTGTCGGCCAGGGTGAAGGCCAGCCCGCCGTGCGCGGCGGCGCCGCCGTGGTAGCGGGCGGAGCCGCCGAGCAGGACGGCCGGGTAGGCCGCGGCCACGCACCAGGCGAGCCCGACCCAGGCCTCGGGCGGGATGCGCCGGAGCAGCGGCGGAGCGGGTGAAGGGAGCATCCGAAGATCGTATCGACGAGCTGAGGAGCCGTCATCGGACCGTGGTCGTAAGGCCTGGGAGGACACCCGCCGCCGCCCGGTGTCCTCCCAGGACGGATGCGGCGGCCCGGCCCGCCCGGGCACCGTGGACCCCATGATCGAAGTCACCGGGTTGACCAAGCGCTACGGCGCCACCACCGCCGTCGACCGCCTCTCCTTCACCGTCCGCCCCGGCCGCGTCACCGGCTTCCTCGGCCCGAACGGAGCCGGCAAGTCCACCACCCTGCGGATGGTGCTCGGCCTCCAGGAACCCACCGGCGGCACCGCCACCGTCGGGGGGCGCCCCTTCCGCTCCCGGCCGCGCGGACTGCGCCACGTCGGCGCGCTGCTCGACGCGGGCGACGTTCACGGCGGGCGCACCGGCCGCGCCCACCTGCGGGCGCTGGCCCGCGGCAACGCCGTCCCGTTCGACCGGGTCGAGCGGGTGCTCGCCGAGGTCGGGCTCGGCACGGCCGCCGGGCGCCGGATCGGCGGGTACTCGCTCGGCATGCGACAACGGCTCGGCATCGCCGCCGCCCTGCTCGGCGACCCGCCGGTGCTGCTCTTCGACGAACCGCTCAACGGCCTGGACCCGGAGGGCGTGCGCTGGGTCCGCGGCCTGTTCCGGCGGCTGGCCGCCGAGGGGCGGACGGTCTTCGTCTCCAGCCACATGATGGCCGAGATGGAGCACACCGCCGACCACCTGGTCGTGATCGGCCGCGGCCGGCTGATCGCCGACGAGGGCCTCGGCGAGTTCGCGGCCCGGGCCGGCCGGGCCGGCGTCACCGTCCGGACGGCCGAACCCGGCCGGCTGGCCGCCGTGTTGCGGGCCGCGGGCGCCACCGCCCTCCCGGGCCAGGGCGGTTCGCTCGCCGTGACCGGCCTGGACGCCGGCCGGATCGGCGAACTCGCGCTGGCCGCGGGCCTCCCGCTGCAGGGCCTGACCGCCCGGACCGCCTCCCTGGAGGAGGCGTTCATGGAACTGACCGCCGACAGCCTCGACCACCCCTCCGGAGGGACCTGATGACCGCCCCCGCCCGCGCCGCGTCCGTCCCGGGTGACGCCGCCGAGCCGCGCGCCCGCTTCCGCGACCTGCTCGCCGCGGAGTGGATCACCTTCTGGTCGCTGCGCTCGACACCGGCGGTGCTGCTCCTCGGCGCCGCGGTGATCGTCGCCACCGCCGTCCGGAACGCCCGCGACACCCTCGACCACTACGTCCCCGGCACCGGCCGGCCGGACACCATGCGACAGGTCGCGCTCGACAGCTCGTTCAGCATGGTCGGCGCCGACGTGGTGCTGCTCGTGGCGGGCGGCCTCGGCGCCCTCGTCCTGGCCGGCGAGTACGCCAGCGGACGGATCCGCACCAGTCTGGCCGCCGTCCCCGACCGGTGCGCCCTGCTGCTCGCCAAGGCCCTGGTGCTCACCGGCGTCCTGTTCGCCTGGGCCGCCGCCGCCGTCGGCACCGCCTTCGGCGTCGACCAGGCGTTGCTGTCCGACCGGGGCATCGGCCTGTCGGTCGCCGACCCGGGCGCCCTGCGCTTCCTCGCCGCGGCGGTGCTGCTCGCAATGGTCTGCGCCCTCGTCGGGCTGGCCGTCGGCGTGCTCGTCCGGCACAGCGCCGCGAGCGTGGTCGGCACGATCCTGGTGCTCTTCTTCCTGCCCTCCCTCTTCACCGACACCTACCGGTGGACGGCCGACGTCTCGCACGCCCTGCCGTTCACCGCCTGGCGCCGGCTGGCCACCCTCAGCCTGGCCCACGCGAGGCCCTCCGACCACCCGGCCACCGTGGCCGGCTCCTGGACCGCCCTCGCGCTCTGGGCGCTCGCCTCGCTGCTGCTCGCCGTCCTCGTCATCCGGCGCCGCGACCACTGAGCGGGACCCGCCCTACGGGGTGTCACCGGCCGCGACGTCCGCCACCGCCACCACCAGGGCCACCAGCACCAGGCCCGCCGCCACCGCCACGCCCAGTTGGAAGGCCAGCGCCCAGTCCGGGTGCCGGCCGCGGGCGTGGGCGAAGAACACCGAGCCGACGATCGCGATGCCGACCGCCGAACCCACCCGCTGGGCGGTCTGCAGCACCCCGCCCGCGCTGCCCGCCCGGGCCACCGGCACCCGCTGGAGGGTCAGCGTCTGGTTCGGCGCGATCACCAGCCCGCTGCCCGCCCCCGCCACCAGCAGCGGCAGCGCCGTCGCCCAGCCCGTCGCCGCCCCCGACCAGAGCCGCACCGCCCCCGCCGAGGCCACCAGACCGCACAGCACCAGCAGCAGCCCGGCCACCACCAGCCGCCGCCCCAGCCGGGCGACCAGCCGCCCGCCCACCGCCGCCGCACCGGCCGAGCCGAGCGCGAACGGGGTGATCGCCAGACCGGCCGACAGCGCCGAGTAGTGCAGGCCCGCCTGCAGGTACAGCGTGAAGATGAAGAAGATGGCGGTGAACCCGGCGAAGTACACCAGCGACAGCGCCACGCCCGCCGCGTACGGGCGCACCGCGAACAGCGCCATGTTGACCAGCGGCTCCCGCCGCCGCGCGTAGTACCGCTCCCAGCCGACGAAGGCGCCGAGCAGCGCGGCCGCCAGCGGCAGCAGCAGCCAGCGCGCCGCGCTGTGCCACTGCTGCTCCTGGACGAACGGCAGCAGCAGCGCCACCGTGCCGGCACCGAGCAGCAGCACCCCGACCGGGTCGAAGTCGCGGTGCCCGGCCCGCTCGGCGGCCGGCGCGGGCGGCGGGAGCAGCCGGCGGGCGAGCGGCAGGGCCGCCGCCCCGATCGGCAGGTTCACCAGGAACACCCAGCGCCAGCCGTCCTGAGGCCCGAACAGGTGGATCAGCAGGCCGCCCAGCAGCGGGCCGACGGCGGTGGACAGGCCGATGGTCGCGCCGAGCGCGCCGAAGGCCCGGCCGCGCTCGGCCCCCTGGAACAGCGTCTGGATGAAGCCGGAGACCTGCGGGACGAGCACCCCGCCGGCCGCGCCCTGGAACAACCTGGCCAGCACCAGCCACTCCTGGCTCCGGGCCGCCCCCGCCAGGGCACTGGCCAGGGTGAACAGGGCCAGCCCGGTGAGGAAGACGGCCCGTCTGCTGCGCGCGTCCCCGAGCCGCCCGGCCGGGACCAGCACCAGGCCGAAGGCCAGCGCGTAGCCGCTCAGCACCCACTGCAGCCCGCTCTCCGACATGTGCAGCCCGGCCCGGACGGTCGGCAGCGCGACGTTGACGATGCTGACGTCCAGCAGCGTCATGAACCCGGCGACCAGGCAGACCGCGAGCGCCCGCCAGCGCCGCGCGGCGGCCGGCCCGCCGACGCCGGACGCGCCGGGCGGCGGGGGGTCCACCGCGCTGCGGGAGGGGTGGGCGGTCATGGGAGCCTCTTCCCGGTGTCCGGGGCGTCCTCGTACGGGCCCCGGTCGGCTCCGGTCGACGGACGGGCGCTGCCCGGCCATCGTCGCCCGGACCACCCCACCGCGCCACGCGGCCCGTCCCCGCTCACCCGGACGGGCGAGCCGGATCGCGGCGGCCCGCGGCCGGGCCCGAGGCTGAGGGCATGAACGCCGCGACCGAAACCCCGCCCGCCGCCCCACCGGTGCTGGACGTCCGGCAGCGGAACGTCGTCTTCGGCACCATCGTGCTGGGCATGCTGCTGGCCGCCCTCGACCAGACCATCGTCGGCACCGCGCTGCCCACCATCGTGGCCGACCTCGGCGGTGCCGCCCACATGTCCTGGGTGGTGACCTCCTACCTGCTGGCGGAGACGGTGGCGACCGTCCTGGCCGGGAAGTTCGGCGACCTGTACGGGCGCAAGCTGCTGTTCCAGGTGTCCGCGATCGTCTTCATCACCGGCTCGTTCCTGTGCGGCCTGGCGACCGACATGACGCTGCTGATCGCCTGGCGGGCGCTCCAGGGCGTCGGCGCGGGCGGCCTGATGGTCACCGCCATGGCGCTGATCGCCGACGTCATCCCGCTGCGCGAGCGCGGCAAGTACCAGGGCGCGATCGGCGCGGTGTTCGGCGTGGCCACGGTGATCGGCCCGCTGCTGGGCGGGCTGTTCACCGACCACCTGTCCTGGCGCTGGGCGTTCTACGTCAACGTGCCGATCGCCGTCGTCGTGGTGATCGCGGCTGCCCGGACCATTCCGGCGGTCCGCTCGGCGGTGCGGCCGGTCATCGACTACCTGGGCATCGCCCTGGTCTCGGTCGGCGCCAGCGCCCTGATCCTGGCGACCAGTTGGGGCGGCAACCAGTACGCCTGGGGCTCGCCGGTGATCATCGCCCTGTTCGCCGGCGGCGTCCTGGCACTCGGCCTGTTCTGCCGGGCGGAGACCCGGGCCGTCCAACCGATGCTGCCGATGCGGCTGTTCCGCAACCCGGTGTTCGCGGTCTGCTCGGTGCTCAGCTTCATCGTCGGCTTCGCCATGCTCGGCGCACTGACCTTCCTGCCGACGTTCCTGCAGTACGTCGACGGCGACTCGGCGACCGTCTCCGGCGTGCGGATGCTGCCGATGGTGATCGGCCTGCTGATCGCCTCGGTCGCCAGCGGCAACGTCGTCAGCAAGACCGGCAGGTACCGGATGTTCCCGATCGCCGGCACCCTGGTGATGGCCGTCGGCCTCTACCTGCTCTCCCGCCTGGAACCGGGCACGGGCACCGCGCTGGCCTCCTTCTACATGTTCGTCCTCGGCGTCGGCATCGGGCTGAGCATGCAGGTGCTCACCATCGCCGTGCAGAACACCGTCGACTACGCGGACCTCGGCACCGCCACCTCCGGGGTCACCTTCTTCCGCACCATCGGCAGTTCCTTCGGCACCGCCGTGTTCGGCACCATCTACGCCAACAGCCTCAGCACCGAACTGGCCAGGGGCGTGGCCGTGTCCGCTCGGCTCACCGGCGCCGACCCGGCGCTGCTGGCCCGCGCCGCGGAGAGCCCGCAGGGGCTGCACCGGCTGCCGCCCGCGCGGGCGGCGCCGATCGTCCAGGCGTACGCGGACGCCCTGCACACCGTCTTCCTGTGGACGGTTCCGGTCGCGCTGATCGGCTTCGTGGTGGCCCTGTTCCTCAAGCAGGTGCCGCTGCGCGACACCGCCCGGGCCGGCTCGACCGACCTCGGCGAGGGCTTCGCCCAGCCGAACAGCAGCGACCCCGACCCGCACCTGGAACTGGCGGTCTGCAAGATCGTCCGCGGCGTCGACCTGGACACCGTCCGCTCGATCGTCACCGACGCCGACACCCCGGTCGACCTCGCCGGCGCCTGGGCGCTGATGGAGGTCGCCGGGCACGACAAGGCGCTCGGCGAGGCCTCGCTGGGCCTGATCGCCGCCCGCAAGCGCGTGCCGCCCGAGGTGCTGGAGCCGGTCTTCGACCGGATGACCGTCGAGGGCTACCTGACGCGCGACGGCGACCGCCTCACCCACACGGAGGCCGGCACCCGCGAGGTCCGCGCCCTCGCCCGCGCCTGGTCGGACTGGCTCAACGCCCGGCTGGACGCCGACGCCGGCCGCCCCCGCAGCCCGCAGCTGCGCACCGCCGCGGACGCCGTCGCCTGGCGCCTGCTGGTCGAGGACCTCGCCAACGGGCTCCCGGCCCACGCCAAGGCCAAGGCGCGGGCGAGGGCCGGGGTGGAGTGACCGCGGGGCCCGTCCGGACGTGACCCGCCGGGTGGGCCGCGCCGGGCAGGAGCTACGCCGGGTGGCCCCCGCCGGGCGGGAGCTACGCCGCCTCGAGCCGCTTCGCCAGCACCAGCTCGCGGCGCAGCCCGTCGTCGAGGAGGTCACCGGGTTCGTCGGTGTCGGCGAAGCCGTGCCGGCGGTAGAGGGCGATCGCGGCGTCGTTGTCGGGCATCACGGCCAGCTTCAGGGTGGTGCGGCCCTGCTCGGCGGCCCAGCGGGCGATCCCGTCGATCAGCTCGCCGGCCACCCCGCGGCCGCGGGCGGCCGGGCCGACCCACATCGAGATCAGCTCGGCGGCCGCGGCGTCCCCGTCGGCGGGCACGCCGCTGGCCATCGCGACCGGGGTGCCGTCCAGGACGGCCACCAGGTCGAGGGCGCCGGGGATCTCCAGCCGGGATCGCCAGCGGGCCTCGCGGTCCCCGTCGCCCTGCCAGTCGGCGAGCACGGACCCGAAGGCGTACGGCGCCTCGGTGAGGGCGGCCAGGCGCAGCTCGCGCCAGAGCGGCCAGTCGTCGGAGGAGAGTACTCGCAGTTCAAGCATGGTGCGGACCTTGCCGCACCCCGGTCGGCGGGGCAACCGGATTACCGGGCGGCCGACTGGTCCGTCGGGGTGGCACGCCGGGAGCCGCGGAGCCCTCCACCGTTCCCGGCGCTCCCCCGCACCTTGCCCCGCCTATCGAGATTCGATAGATTCCCATCGTCATTCGATGGAGGGATGACCGTGGGAAATCTGACCGTGCGCGCGCTGCGCGCCGTGCTCCTGGTGGTGCTCGCCGGCACCGTGCTCGTACAGGCCGGGCTGGTGTGGGCGCTGGCCACCGACCCGGAGGACGGGACGCTGCCGCTGACCGCGATGCGCCTGCTGACGATCCTGGGGCTGGCGTCGGCCCAGGTCGCCCTGGTCTGCGTGTGGCGGCTCGTGGCGATGGTCCGGCGCGGGACGGTGTTCTCCCCGGCCGCCTTCCGGTACGTGGACGGCGTGATCGGCGCCATCGTGGCGGCCTCCCTCGTCTGGTTCTCGGTCACCGCCGTCAACGCGCCCGGCCAGCGCGAGGACCCGGGGGTCACCGTCATCATGGGCGGCATCGGCCTGGCCATCCTGGGCGTCGCGCTCATCGTGCTGGTGCTGCGGATGCTGCTCGCCCAGGCCGTCGCGCGCGACGTCGAGGCCACCCAGCTGCAGGCCGAGCTGGACGAGGTGATCTGATGCCGATCGCCGTCGACATCGACGTGATGCTGGCCAGGCGCAAGATGTCCGTGGGCGAGCTCGCGGACCGCGTGGGCATCACCCCCGCCAACCTCGCGGTCCTCAAGAACGGCCGGGCCAAGGCGGTGCGGTTCGCCACCCTCGCCGCGCTCTGCGAGGTGCTCGAGTGCCAGCCGGGCGACCTGCTGCGCTGGGAGGGCGAGGACGACACGGGCGACGCCACGGGCGGCACCGGCGGCGTTGCTGAAGGAACGCTGAAGACCTGAAGGCACCTTCAGCCGCCCGGCCCGGCGACCTGCCACCCTGGGGGCATGCGCGTACTGGTGGAGAACGACGGGCGGCCGGCAGGGCCCCGGGGCGGGGCCGGCTTCCGCGGGGTGGCCGCAGGTGGCTGACCGGACCCGCCCTTCCGCTCCCCGGGCGGGCCGCCGCCGCGCCACGGCCGCACTGCACCGGCTCGCCGGGCACCCCCGCGTCGCTCCCCTGGTCGCTCGCCTCGCACCGCGGTCCGTCCGCACCCGCACCACCCTCGCCGCCTGCGCCAGCGTGGCCGTCGTCATGCTCGCCGCGTCCGCCGCCGTCCTCCTGCTGCTGCGCGCCAACCTGGAGCGCACCGTCGAGACGGGCGCCCGCGAACAGGCCCAGGCCGTCGCCCGGCTCGCCGCCGACGGCCACCTCGCCACACCGCTCCCCCTCGACCACGGCACCGACTTCATCCAGGTCACCGACGCGGCGGGGAAGGTCGTCGCCGCGAGCCAGAACCTCACCGGACACCCCGCCCTCACCCCCACCACGACCGAGGACGGCCACACCAGCTACGACCTGCGCGCCCTCGGCGACGAGCACCACCAGCGCGTCACCACCCTCACCGCCGACACCCCCGCCGGCCCCGTCACCATCCGCGTCGGCGCCTCCCTGCGCACCGCCGACACCGCGGAGGACCTCACCACCGCCGCACTGGCCGGCCTCAGCGCCGTCCTGCTGGTCACCGTCGCCACCCTCACCTGGCGCGCGACCGGCCGTGCGCTGCGCCCGGTGGAGGCGATCCGCGCCGAGGTCGCCGCCATCGGCGACCGCGACCTCGACCGGCGGGTGCCCGAACCCCGCAGCGACGACGAGATCGCCCGCCTCGCCGGCACGATGAACGCCATGCTCGACCGCCTGGAGACCGCCGGCACCCGCCAGCGCCGGTTCATCGCCGACGCCTCCCACGAACTGCGCAGCCCCCTCACCGGCCTGCGCGCCCAGCTGGAGATCGCCCTCACCCACCCCGACGCCCAGGTGCGCACCGGTCTCGTCGCCGGAGCCCTGGAGGACACCGAACGCCTCCAGTCCCTCGCCACCGACCTGCTGCTCCTCGCCCGCCTCGACGCCACCGGCAGCGACCGCCCGCACGAACAGGTCGACCTCACCGAACTCGTCCGCGCCACCGTGGCGGGCCGCGGCCCGCAGCCCCACCCCGTCGACCTGCACGCCCAGGAGGGGATCACCGTCACCGGCAACCCGCTGTGGCTCGGACGGCTGCTGACCAACCTCCTCGACAACGCCCAGCGCCACGCCCGCCGGCACGTCACCGTCCGGCTGTCCGGGGACGACACCGGCGGGCAGGCCGTCCTCGACGTGGCCAACGACGGCACCCCGATCGATCCGGCCGACCGGGAGCGGATCTTCGAACGGTTCACCCGCCTCGACGAGGCCCGCAGCCGCGACGACGGCGGCAGCGGTCTGGGCCTGTCCATCGCCCGTGACATCGCCACCATCCACGGCGGCACCCTCACCGTCCAGGACGCGCCGGACGGCACCACCTTCCGCGCCCGTCTGCCGGTCACCCGGGGCTGAGCCCCGCTCCCCCGGCCCGGCACGGCCCCGAGCCGGTCAGCCGCCGTCAGCCGGTCAGCCGCCGTCGGACGCCAGGCGGTAGCCGGCGCCGCGGACGGTCTGCACCGCGGCCCGGCCGAAGGGCGCGTCGATCTTGCGGCGGAGGGCGCTGACGTGGACCTCGACGGTGTTGGGGTCACTGTCGAGGGCGGTGTCCCACACCGCGTCCAGGATCTCCCGCTTCGACACGACCTCACCGGCCCGGCGGGCGAGGTGGTCCAGCACGGCGAACTCGCGCGGCGTCAGCGCGACGGCGGCACCGCCCCGGGAGCAGGTGCGGGCGGCGGAGTCGACGACGAGGTCGCCCAGGACGGTGCGCCGGGGCGCCCGGCTGCCGATCCGGCGGGCGAGCGCCCGGAGCCGTGCGGTGAGGACGACGAAGGAGAAGGGCTTGGACAGGTAGTCGTCGGCACCGGTGTCGAGCGCCTCGGCCTCGTCCCACTCGCCGTCCTTGGCGGTGAGCATCAGGATGCCGACGTCGCTGCCGGCGGCCCGCAGCCGTGAGCAGACCCGGTAGCCGTTGAGGCCGGGCAGCATGATGTCGAGGACGATCACGTCGTAGGCGTGGTCCATGGCCCTGGCCAGGCCGGACAGCCCGTCGTGGGCCACGTCCACGGTGAACCCCTCCGCGGTCAGTCCGAGCTGGACCGTCTGGGCCAGCCGGCGTTCGTCCTCCACCACCAGTACGCGCATACCCACCAGGGTGGCAGGTCCCCCGACCGGAAGCTGAAGGCGTCTTCAGGTCTTCAGCCGATCTTCAGCAACACCCGGACATGCTGGCGGTACCGCCCGGGAAAGGCCCCGGGCCCGTCGAGGATCGGCGGCCGACCCCCTCGTCTCGTCGGCGCGGCCCGCGCCGCGCATCATGGAAGGAGCGCCGTCCTCGTGGGCGCCACGACTACCCCCCAGCGGACCCACCGACGCCAGGACCTCTCCGCAGGGCCCACCTGGAGCAAGGTCCCGCAGGTCACCGCCGTGTTCTGGGCCGTCAAGATCCTCACCACCGGCATGGGCGAGACCACCTCCGACTACCTGGCCCGCGTCCTGGGCCCGGTGCCGGCGGTCGGCTCGGCGGCGCTGCTGCTGGCCGCCGCGCTGTTCGCACAGGCCCGCACCCGCCGCTACGTCCCCGTCGTGTACTGGGCCGCGGTCGTCATGGTGAGCGTCTTCGGGACCATGGCCGCCGACGTCGCGCACGTCGCCCTGGGCGTGCCGTACGCCGTCTCCACGGTGGCGTTCGCCGGCGCCCTCGCCCTGGTGTTCGCCCTGTGGCGCCGCACCGAGGGCACGCTCGCGGTGGAGACCGTCGCCGGCGGCCGGCGCGAGGTCTTCTACTGGTGCGCGGTGATGGCCACGTTCGCGCTCGGCACCGCCGTCGGTGACCTGACCGCCGCCACCCTGGGCTGGGGCTACCTGCCCTCCGGGCTGCTGTTCGCCGCACTGATCGCCGTGCCGGCGCTCGCGCACCGGCTGTCCGGCCTCTCGCCGGTGCTCACGTTCTGGTGGGCCTACGTGCTCACCCGCCCGCTGGGCGCCTGCTTCGCCGACTGGGCCGGGGTCAGCCGGGAGCGCGGCGGCCTGGACCTGGGCACCGGGCCGGTGAGCCTGGCCCTCGCCGCCGTCATCGTGGTGGCCGTGGCGTGGCTGGCGACCACCGAGCGGCGCACCCCCCGGGCCCTGGCCTGACGCGACCACGGCCCTCCGGCCGTAGCCGACCGAACCCGCTCCCCGAGGAGGGAAGCAGATCATGGTGAACCTGTCGTCGGGCCTGCTGGCCGTCAACCCGCTGGCCGTCAACCCGCTGGACGCCGGATCGCTGCTCGGCGCGTTCGGCGCGCTGGGGATCGCCGTGGTGCTGTTCGCGGAGACCGGCCTGCTGGTCGGCTTCTTCCTGCCGGGCGACTCGCTGCTCTTCACGGCGGGCCTGCTCTGCACCACGAGCGCCCACGGCGGACCGCACCTGGACCTCGCCCAGGTGCTCGCCGCCGCCGCGGTCGGTGCCCTGACCGGGGCCCAGGTCGGCTACCTGCTGGGGCGCCGCGGCGGCCGGACGCTGCTCACCCGCTCCCGCAACAAGCGCCTGCACGACGGGGCGGCGCGGGCCGAGGAGATCCTGCAGCGCTACGGGCACGCCAAAGCCGTCGTCCTGGCCCGCTTCGTCCCGGTGGTGCGCACCGTCCTCAACCCGCTGGCGGGCGCGCTCGGCGTCGACGCCCGGACCTTCACCCTCTGGCAGGTCGTCGGCGGCCTGGTCTGGACGTTCGGCCTGGTCCTCGCCGGCTACGCGCTCGGCTCCTCCGTGCCGAACGTCGACCACTACCTGCTGCCGGTGGTCGCCGCGGTGGTCGTGGTGTCGCTGCTGCCGCTCGGGCTGGAGCTGATGCGCTCGCGCCGGAAGGCGGGCACCCGGTGACGGCCCGCCCCGGCGTGCGGGGGCCGCTGCGCCAGGAGGCCGCCTCATGAGCCGGCCGAGCCCGCGCCGCGCCCGCACCACCGCCGCGGTGGCGGCCGGTCTGTTCGTCGTGCTCGCCGTCGGGCTGGCGACCCGTGGGTGGGCCCCGTTCGGGTTCGAGACCTGGGCGCTCGCCCGCAGCGCCGCCCACCGACCGGCCGCGACCCGGGAGGCGGCCGTCGCGGTGACGTGGTTCGGCACCGGCGTCGCCCCGTACGTCATGGCGCTCGCGGCCGGTGCCGTGCTCCTCGGCGCGGTGCCCCGGCCGAGGGAGCGGCGGCGCGCCGTCGCGCTGGCACTGGCGCCGCTGCTGTGGCTGGCCCTCGGGCAGCTGGTGCGCCAGGGCCTGATGCACGGCTTCGGCCGCCCCCGCCCGCCCGCCGGCTACCGGGCGGTCTCCGCGTCGGGCTTCTCCTTCCCCTCGGGGCACACGTTCACCTCGGCGGTGTGCGCCGGGCTGCTCGCGCTGGCGGTCGCCCGGGCCCGGCCCGGCCTGGCGCGGTGGGCGGTGGCCTGCGCGGCGGTGTTCGCGGCCGCGATCGGCCTCAGCCGCGTCTACCTGGGCGTCCACTGGCCCCTCGACGTGCTCGGCGGCTGGCTCCTCGCCGCGGCCTGGCTGGCCGGCGGCGCCCTCCTCCTCGACCGCGTCCTGCGGTGGACCCGCGCTCCGCGCCCGCCGTCCGGCGGTGACCGGGCGCCCGGGAGTACCGCCCCGTAGGGTCAGCTGAGGCACACCTGAGTCACACAGGCGGTCCCCATGACCGTCACACCGGCGGCGGGCGGGCTCCGGTCGCCGGCCGCGGCCGGCCCCGGCGGACCTCGTCCCCGGCGAACGAGGACGTCGAGGCCACCGGGACTGACGGGGCGGACGGCTGACGCGACCGGCCGGGCGGACCAGTCCACCGCGGTCGCACGCACTCGCAGGCCCCCGATCAGCCGCACCGACAACACATCGGGTCAGCCCGCCAGCGGCGGGTTCAGCCGGGCGAAGGCCTCCTGACGGTGGTACGGGAAGTACGGGTAGGGCGCGGTGCGGTCGCTCGCGGCGTCCAGTCGGGCGGCCTGCTCCTCGGTCAGCGCCCAGCCGACCGCGCCGAGGTTCTGCCGCAGCTGCTCCTCGTTGCGGGCACCGATGATGACGGAGGAGACGGTCGGACGGCGCAGCAGCCAGTTGATCGCGACCTGCGGGATGCTGCGGCCGGTCTCCTGGGCGACCTCGTCGAGCGCGTCGACCACCCGGTACAGCAGCTCGTCCTCGACCGGCGGGCCGTAGTCGGCGGTGTCGTGCAGGCGGCTGCCGGCCGGCAGGGGCCGGCCGCGCCGGATCCGGCCGGTGAGGCGGCCCCAGCCCAGCGGGCTCCAGACCAGGGCGCCGACGCCCTCCTCGCGGGCCAGCGGCATCAGTTCCCACTCGTAGTCGCGGCCGACCAGGGAGTAGTAGACCTGGTGGGCCGCGTAGCGGGGGCGGCCGTGGCGGTCGGCGGCGGCCAGGGACTTCATCAGCTGCCAGCCGGAGAAGTTGGAGACGCCGGTGTAGCGGATCTTGCCGGCCCGGACCAGGTCCTCCAGGGTGGCCAGCACCTCCTCGACCGGGGTGCCGGCGTCGTAGGCGTGCAGCTGGAAGAGGTCCAGGTAGTCGGTGTCGAGGCGGCGCAGCGCGGCGTCGACGGCCCTGGTGAGGCGGACCCTGGAGGTGCCGGCGTCGTTCGGCCCGTCGCCCAGCGGCAGGCCGGCCTTGGTGGAGATGAGCACCTGGTCGCGGCGGCCGCGGACGGCGCGGCCGAGGACCTCCTCGGAGGCGCCGTCGGAGTAGACGTCGGCGGTGTCGAAGAGGGTGACGCCGGCGTCGACGGCGATGTCGAGCAGGCGCCGGGCCTCCTGGACGTCGGTGGTGCCCCAGGCGCCGAACAGCGGCCCGCGGCCGCCGAAGGTGCCGGTGCCGAGGCTGAGCGCGGGGACCTTGAGGCCGGAGTTGCCGAGCCTGCGGTACTCCATCGCGGTGCCGGTGGCGGAGGTCATGACGGTTCTCCCCTCGAAAGCCCTTAACGGGACTCCCATGCCGTTAGGATGGTTCGACCCTAGCAGGCCAACCCGAACTAATGGAACAGGAATCCCGTTAATGGCCGTCGAGAACCACGACTCCCCCACCCCCGGGACGGTCCGCCCCGGCGGCCGCACCGCCCGGGTCCGCGCCGCCGTCCTGCGGGCCGCCGAGGACGCCCTGGTCGAACGCGGCTTCGGCGGCCTCGACCTCGGCGACGTCGCCCAGCGGGCCGAGGTCGGCCGCACCACCGTCTACCGCCGCTGGGGCACCACCAGCGCCCTGGTCGCCGACCTGCTGGCCGACATGGCCGAGCAGTCGCTGCCGCGCTCCCGCAGCGGCTCCCTCGCCGAGGACCTCCGGGCCAACGCCCGGCTCGTCCAGCGCACCCTGGCCGACCCCCGGCAGGGCGCCCTGTTCCGGGCGGTGATCGTCGCCGCGGCCTGCGACGCGGAGGCCGCCGAGGCGCTCCGGCTGTTCTACCGACGCCGGGTCGAGGAGTGGGCGCCGTGCGTCACCGAGGCCGTCGAACGCGGCGAACTCCCCACGGACACCGACGAGTCCGAGGTGATCCGGGCCGTCTCCGCACCGCTCTACTACCGGATGCTGACCACCGCCGACGCGCTCGACGAGCGCGCCGCCGACCGCGCCGCGGCCGCCGCCGAGGCCGCCGCCCGGGCCGGCGCCCACCGGCGCCAGGACGCCTGAGCACCAGCGCCGGAGCAGCGCCGTCGGAGAAGGCTCCCCCCGGGACGCCGACGGCCGCACGGCGCGGGTGCGCCGTGCGGCCGTCGGGAGTGGGCCCCGGACCGGACCGGGCCGGTCTAGAAGAACCCCTCGTCATCCTCGTAGTAGTTGTTCACGACCACCTCCGGGCCGTCGTCGCTCAACGCCTCGTTGAGGAGCACGCCGCCGACCAGGCCCGCCGCGCCCGCACCGATCATCGCGCCCGTCCCGAACCGCCGCCCGCCCTGGGCCGGTTGCCCCTGGGCCTGAGCGGGCACCTGCGGGTAGCCCTGCTGGACCGGCTGCGGGTAGCCGGCCTGCGGCGGGGTGTAGAACGGCGGCACGGTGGTCTGCACCCGCTGGGCGCAGGCAGCGCAGGCCTCGACCGGGCGCGGCACGCCCCACTGCGGCGACCACGACACCACCGCGGAACCGGGGCCGTGCGAGGGATCGAAGAAACAGGTCACGGGGAGACTCCCTGCGGTCGACTGGGTCACGGGGGCGAGCGGCGCGGCGGCGGGCAGCGCGGGCGGCGCCGGCGGTGGCGGGGGGACGGTCGGCACGGAGGCCGCCGGAGCGGGGGCGGCCGGCGCTGCGGGAGCGGGCTGCAGGACGTCCACGCCGAAGTCCGCGGCGATGCCGGCGAGGCCCGCCGCGTACCCCTGCCCGACGGCCCGGAACTTCCAGTCCGCACCGTTGCGGTAGAGCTCCCCGAACACCATCGCGGTCTCGCTGCCGGCCTCGGGCGCGACCTCGTACCTGGCCAGCTCGGCGCCGCCGTCCGGGTCGGCGATCCGCACGTACGCGCCGCGGACCTGACCGAAGCTCTGCCGCCGCTGCGCCGCGTCGTAGATCGCGACGGCGACGACGATCCGCTCGACCCCGGCGTCGACGTCCGCGAGCCGGACCTCGATCCGCTCCCGGTCGCCACCCGTGCCGTCGCCGGTGCCGCCCTGGTGGCGGACCGCGCCGTCCGGGCTCTGCAGGTTGTTGAAGAAGACGAAGTGCCGGTCGGAGACGACCTTCCCGGAGGGGCCGCAGAGCAGGGCGCTGGCGTCCAGGTCGTACCCGGCGCCGGCCGTCCAGCCGAGGCCGATCCGTACGGTCCGCAGCCCGGGGGCCTGCTTCCCCAGGGAGACGTTGCCGCCCTTCGTCAGGGCCACACTCATGGGACTTCCTCCACAACCGTCCGATCTACCGCTGTTCTTCCGTTCGACTACGACAACGCTGTAGAACTCGCGGCGGTTCCCGCCCGTCCGCGGCGGTTCCCACCCGTCCGCGGCCCTTCGCGGACCCCTCCGGCGGCGCCCGGAACCCCGCCGGAGGCGCCCTGGCGGGCCGTCGACCCCCCACCTATTGTCGGTGGCATGACATCTCTCCGTCGCGCCACCACCCTGGCCGCCACCCTCGTCGGCACGCTCGCCGCCCTGCTGGCCCCCGCCACCGCCCGGGCCGACCAGGCCGGCTGCCCGACCGTCACCACGGCCCCCGTGGACACCGAACAGGCCCGACTGCGGGACCCGCGGACCGCGGCCTTCACCGAGCGCTCCGGCCTGGACTCCTTCGTCCACCGCTTCCCCGCCGCACTGTGCACCGCCGGGGACGCCGAGCAGGCCGAACAGCTGGTCGACGCCTGGGGCCAGGCCCTGTGGCAGGCCGGGGTGGACCGCTCCCAGGGCCGGCGGGCGCACGGCGAACTGCCCGCCCGCGACGACCGCCCGCTGTACTGGACCAGGCTCGCCATGACCGTCCAACTCGCCCAGTGGCAGCCCGGGTTCGAGATCGACCGGGCCGGACTCCGGGCCCGCTTCGAGGACGCCTCCCGGGGCCTCGACGACGGCTTCAGCGGTCGGCCCGGCGTCCGGCGGATCTTCGTCAGCGGCTTCGACCCGTTCGGCCTGGACACCGAGCCGCGCCGCGCCAACCCCTCCGGCGCGGCCGTCCTGGAACTGCACGGCCGGCGGATCACCCTCGCCGACGGCAGCACCGCCGAGATCCGCGCCGTCGTCCTCCCGGTCCGCTACGGCGACTTCGACGAAGGCATCGTCGAGCGCGCCTTCGGCCCCCACCTGACACCCGGCCGACAGGCCGCCGACCTGATCACCAGCATCAGCCAGGGCTACCCGGGCCTCTTCACCCTGGAGGCCTGGGCCGGGCGCGCCCGCTCCGCCGACCCCGCCACCGACAACACCGGCACCCTGTCCGGCGGCACCCGCGAACACCCGGCCACCGCCCCGGGGCTCGGCGACGGGCCCGAGTTCATCCGCACCACCCTGCCGACCGACACCATGACGGCCGCCCAGCAGCCCTACCCCGTCCTCCTCAACACCTCCGTCACCGAGATCCCCGAGGGCGGTGCCTCACCCGTCGACCGCGAGGACGGACCGACCCCCGGCTCCCGCGCGGTCGCCGGAGGCGGCGGCGGGTACCTCTCCAACGAGGTCGCCTACCGCTCCAACCGGCTGCGTCTGGACCTCGCCCCCGACCTGCCCGGCGGCCACCTCCACACCCCCGTGCTCACCGGCCTGCCCGCCGACCGGGACCGCCTCACCAGCCCGGAGTTCGAGCGCAACGAAGCCGCCATCTCCGGCCAGGTCCGCGCCATCCTGCACGCCGCCCACCTCTGACCCACCCCACCCGGCCTGCCCGCCCCCACCGGGTCCGGGTCAGGCCGGGTGGGCCCAGCGGGTGCCGGCGGCGCGGGCGCGGGACTCGGCGATCTCGGCGTACGCGGCGGAGCGGTCCGCCCAGTGCGAGCCCTCCACCGACTTGCCGCGCTCCAGGTCCTTGTAGACCTGGAAGAAGTGGGTGATCTCCAGCAGGTCGAACTCCCGCAGGTCCCCGATGTCGCGCAGCTCCGCGTAGCGCGGGTCGCGGGCCGGGACGCAGAGCACCTTCTGGTCCGGCCCCCGCTCGTCGCGCATCACCCACATGCCGACGGCCCGGCAGGTCAGGACGCATCCCGGCACGGCCGGTTCGCCGCCCAGCACCAGGGCGTCCAGCGGCTCGCCGTCGCCGCCGAGGGTGCCCTCGACGTAGCCGTAGTCGGCGGGGTATCGGGTGGCGGTGAACAGGGTGCGGTCGAGGCGGATCCGGCCCGCGACGAAGTCCATCACGTACTTGTTCCGGGACCCCTGCGGGATCTCGATCATCACCTCGAACTCCACCACGGCCTCCTCCTGGCTCCTGGGGAGATTCTCCGCCGACGCCACCCGCCGGGCACCCGGTCGGCGCGCCGGATCCCGCGGATCGGCGGCCCGGCGCGCAGGTGCGGCGCCCGCTCAGCCCGCCCCGCTCAGCCGGCGGTCGGCTCCCAGGGGCCGTCCTCGGGCCGCGCCTCGTCGTCCGTCCCGGGCCACGGCGGCATGGTGACGGCGACGATCCGCAGCGGCCCGGGCGCGTCCTCGTCGGCCCGGAACTGGAACGCGGTGCCCAGCGGTATCGAGACCGCCGTGCCGGGTGCGAGCCGCACGGTCTCCTCCCGCCCGTCCTGGCGCCGCCAGAGCCGTCCGGCGCCGGCGGTGACCTGCCACAGCTCCTGCACCGTCGCGTGCGAGACCGCGCGGGTGACCTGCCCGGGGGTGAGCTCGAACTCCGCGAGGCTGCCGCCCCCGTCGAGCACCAGCAGCGGCCGGACCACGGCCCCGTCCGGGGCGGTCACCAGCGGGACGTCTCCGACGTCCGCCGTCCCGAACGGCTCACGCACCGGCTGACCGCTCATCGGCCCGGCCCCTCTCGCCTGGTGGAGCACCTCGCCCCGCACCCACCACCGATGAGACCACGGCCCCCGGAACGGGCACCACCCCGCGGCGGCCGGCGGCCGAGGCCGCGAAGGACCGTCCGATCGGGCCGGTCTCAGCCGCCCGCGGGCGTGCCGAACTCGCGCAGGGCGTCGCCGACGATCGCGTCCAGCCGGGCGTGGTGGGCGCCGCGCCAGTAGGCCTGTCCGCAGTCGACGCACTGGGCGAAGGCGTCGTAGGAGCGCTCGGTGCCGTCCCGGAGCTGCTCCAGCACAGAGGTCTTGTCGGCGTCGCGCAGCGTGCCGTTGCAGGTGGTGCAGCGGGTCCACGGGGCGAGCGGCGGCGCGAAGCGGGAGAGCACGTCGCGCAGCTGCTCGGCCGGGCGGTGGCTGTAGACGTAGGCGCCGGCCCACAGTTCGCGGCGGCGCAGCAGGCCGCGGTCGCGCGAGAGCAGGATGCGCTGCTCGGCGGCGGAGCGGGCGGCGAGCGCGGCGTCGCCGATGTCCGGGTTCTCGTAGGCGGCGTCGACACCGAGCAGCCGCAGGCGCCGGGTGAGGGTGCCGAGGTGGACGTCGAGCAGGAAGCGCGGCGGGACGGCGGAGGGCTGCGGCCTGGCGACGGCCTCCACCGTCACCTGTTCGCCGTCGGCCGGGACGTGCGCGTCCGGCACCGGGCGGCCGTCCACCAGCAGCGCGCCGACCTCGGTGAGCGGGACCCCGAGGGACTCCACGAGGTGGCCGAGCGTCGAGGTGCCGTCGGTGCGCAGCGAGGAGCGGCCGGCCCGGCGGGGCGCGGAGACGAAGAGGTGCAGCTCCGGGGCGAAGTCGAGCCAGATCTGGGGTCGGTCCACGCGGTCAGCATGCCAGCGGGCGGCGGCCGGTGGCCACCGTTTTCCGGGCCCCGCCCGGAGCGGCGTGCGGAGTAGCATCGGGCGTATCCGGAACAGCGGCGGTTGGAGCATGCGATGACCGGGGAGAAGCGGACGCGCCCGGCGGTCGACCCGTTGGCCGACCTGGCCGAGACCGCGCCCGACGACCTGTTCGCCGGGCGGGCCCACCGGGCGCGGCCGGCGCCACCGGGGGACGAGGACCGCTACGGCGGTGACGACGACCTCTACGGCTTCTCGGCGGCCGTGGCCCCGACGGCGGAGGACGGTCGGGAGGGCCCGGCGGGCGACGGGTAGTCGCGGTCGCGGTCGGCCCAGCGCACGACCGGCCCCATCGCGTGGCCGGCCGCCAGGAAGAGGACGCCCAGGACGAGCCAGCCGACCAGGCCGCCGTCCAGCAGCAGGGCGGTGAGCAGCAGCGGGCCGAGGGTGCGGGCGACGGCCACGCCGGTGCCGAAGAAGCCCTGGTACTGCCCGATCCGGTCCGGCGGGGCCAGGTCGAAGCTGATCTGCCAGGAGCCGGCCGACTGCCGCATCTCGCCGACCAGCAGCAGCACCGAGGCGGCCACCAGCAGCGCGGCGAGGCCCCACAGCGGCACGTCCAGGGCGGAGAGGCCGAAGACGGCGCAGCAGGCGAGCAGCAGCAGCCCGGAGGAGCGGACCGCGCGGGTGGCCGAGGCCAGTCCGGTGACGTCGCGCGCCGCCCGCACCTGGAAGGCCAGTACGCCCAGGGTGTTGAGGACGAACAGGGCCGAGCTGAGCCAGCCGATCCCGGGTGCGCGGTCGGCGATCCAGAGCGGCAGGATCAGGCTGAGCAGGGGCATCCGCAGCAGCAGAACGGTGTTGACCAGGGCGACGGCCGCGTAGCGGCGGTCCCGCAGGACGGCCAGGCGCGGTCCGGCGTCCGGCCGGGCGGGCGCGGGCGGGACTTCGGGCAGCCGCAGCAGGACCAGTGCGCCGGCCAGGAACCCGAGCGCGGTGACGACGAAGGCGCCGAGGAACGCCGCCCGGGTGCCGATGGTCAGCGCGACGCCGCCGATGGCCGCGCCGACGGCCAGCCCGCCGTTGAGGGTCGACTGCAGGTGGGCGAGCAGTCCGGTGCGCTCGGCGGGCGGCACCAGGCCGGCGACCAGCGCCTGCCGGGCGGCGGTGAGCCCGGACTGCGTGGTCGCGTAGACGCAGACCGCGACCAGGAACGGCCCGTAGTCGCGGATCACCAGGAAGGCGGCGACCACGACCGCGGTGGCGAGGGCGAGCGCCACCGCGGTGCGGCGCGGCCCGCGGCGGTCGGCGAGGGCGCCGAGCGGCACCCCGGCCAGGGAGCCGAGCGCCCAGGCGACGGCGAGGCCGGCGCCGAGCGCGGTCGCCGACATGCCGACGACGTGGGTGAAGTAGAGCGCGGAGCAGGTGAAGTAGGCGCCGTCGCCGACGGCGCTCGCCAACTGGGCGGCGGCGAGGGTGCGCTGGGGTCCGGCCGGCGGCAGGAGTCTGGTGGCTGGGGCGCTGCTGGTCGGCACTTCTCTCCTGGCGTGGGGCGGCGCGCGGGCCGGCGGTTCGCAACGGTTCGCCGCTCAGCCTAGGAAGGAACCGGTCCGCCCGGAAGGTCCAGTGATCAAGGAATTCCCTGGGCCACTTGGCCGGGGCGCCGCCGCACCGGCGGGCGATCGCTGAACCCCCGTGCGAGGGTGGCCGGTTGCCCGTTCCCCGCACCCCCGGGGGCGCCCCGCCCGCGTGGTCACGACGCCGTCCGTACCCGCCCCGAATCCGCCCGGCCGGCCCGCCGCCGGAGCCCGACGAGCCCACCCGGGGGCCAATGTTGGCCGTGTTGACCCGTCAGTAACGCCCTCCTATGCTCAACGGCGTTCGCGATCCGGCACCGGGGCCGGGGCCGCCGTGCCCGCCCGTTCCCGGCGCCGTCACGGCTCGAAGGACTCCTCCCATCACCACCTCCCTCGCCCCCTCGGGCGACACCGACCACCCGGACGGCGAACCGGCCGCCACCGGCACCGGCCACTCCGGCGACGCCCCGTCCACCACCGACACCGGCCACCCCGGCGACGAACCGGCCGCCAGCGGAACCGGCCGCCGCCGCTTCCTCACCTACCTGCTGGCCGCGCCGACCCTCACCGTCGGCGCCCGGCTCGGCCTCGACGCCGCCGCGCCCGCCACCGCGCGGGCCGCCGTCCGCGCCGCCGCGGCCACCCAGGAGGCCGCCGCCCCCTCGCAGTTGATCGGCCTGCCCGGCATCCCGGACATCCTCGACCTCGGCGACGCACTGATCCTCGCCGGCCTGCCGACCTCGCACCTGCTGGTGCTCGAACTCACCGCCGCCGGGCGCGCGGTGCTGCACCTGCCCCGGCTGGAGGTCGGCCAGGGCCTCACCACCGCCATCGCGATGCTGGTCGCCGAGGAACTCGACGCCCGGCTCGCCGACGTGGACGTCCCGCTCTCCGACGGCCGCCCCGAACTGCTCTTCAACCAGCTGACCGGGGCCTCCAACTCGGTGCGCTCGCTGTACGACCCGGTGCGCGCCGCGGCCGCCGCCGCCCGCGCCCGGCTGGTGACCGCCGCCGCCCGGCGCTGGAACGTTCCGGCGGACACCCTGACCACCGCCGACTCCGCCGTCCTCGCCCCCGACGGCCGCCGGGCCGGCTACGGCGAACTCGCCGCCGAGGCCGCCTCCGTCGCCGCCCCGGCCGTCTCCGCCGCCCCCAAGCCGCCCGAGCGGCAGCGCCTGGTCGGCACGCCCACCGGCCGGATCGACGCCCGCGACATCGTCACCGGCCGCGCCGTGTACGCCGGCGACCTCGCCGTCCCCGGCGCCGTGCCGACGGTGGTCGCCCGCCCCACCACGATCAACGGCACCCTGCGGTCCCTGGACGCCTCCGCCGCCCGCGCGATGCCCGGCGTGCTCGGCGTGGTGCAGATCCCCAGCGGAGTCGCCGTCCTCGCCGAGACCTTCGACCAGGCCCTCAAGGCCCGCGACGCCCTGCGCACCGCGTGGAACCCGGGGCCGCTGGCCGGGCTCTCCGACCCCGACATCCGTACCCGGCTGCGCGCCGCCCACGCGCCGTTCCTCGTCCCGCCACTGCTCACCCGGTACGTGGACGGCGAGTTCGACTTCGCCTTCGTCAACCACGCCCCGATGGAGGTGCTGACGGCCGTCGCCGACGTACGGCCCAACCGCGCCGAACTCTGGTTCGCCGCACAGACGCCGATCGTCGCCCAGCAGACCATCGCCGCCGAACTCGGCCTCCCCCAGGACGCCGTCACCGTCCACGTGGTGCGCGGCGGCGGCTCGTTCGGGCGCCGGCTGTTCTTCGACGCCGCGCTGGAGGCCGCGCAGATCTCCCGGGCCGCCGGCCGCCCGGTCAAGCTGATGTGGACCCGCAACGACGACATGCGCCACGGCCGGATGCGCCCCGCCAGCCACCACCGGATCCGGGCGACGTACGCACTCGGCCAGGTCCTCAGCTACGAACACCGTGCCGCGACCGTCAAGACCGACTTCCGGCACGGGCTCGGCGAGAGCCTCACCGCCGCCGGCTTCAACCTCTCGCTGGCCGGACTCAGCCTCGCCCAGGCCTTCTTCCTGCTCAGCGAGAAGAACCCGTACGACGTCGGGCTGCCCACCCAGCTCCTCGCCGAGGTGCCGCTGGACATGCACACCGGCAGCTGGCGCTCGGTCTACTCCGGCACCGTCCGGGTCGCCGACGAGATCATGATGGACGAACTCGCCCGCCGGATGGGCCAGGACGCCGTCGCCTTCCGCCGGGCCCGACTGCGCAGTGCCGCGGGGCGCGCCGTCCTCGACACCGTCGCCCGGGAGGGGTCCTGGGGCCGGCCGATGCCTCCGGGGCAGGCCCAGGGCATCGGCTACCACGACGAGAACGGCGGGTGCACCGCCTACCTGGTCGAACTCGACGCCACCGACGCGGCCGGCCCCCGGGTCACCAGGGCCGTCATCGCCGCCGACCTCGGCCGGGTGATCAACCCCCGTGGCCTGGAAGCCCAGTTGACCGGCGCGCTGATCGACGGCATCTCGGTGATCCTGCAGGCCGGCAACCACATCGACAACGGCGCCGTCCGGGAGGGCAGTTACGCCGACTTCCGGTACGCGCGGCAGCGGAACAGCCCGCCGGTGGTCGAGATCCACCTCATGCCGCCGAGCGGATCCCCGGGTGGTGCGGGCGAGTTGGGCGTTCCGGCGGCCTCCGCCGCGGTCGCCAACGCCTACGCGCGCGCCACCGGCACCAGCCCCCGCTCCTTCCCCGTCACCTTCTGACCCACCGCTTGACCCGCCGCCCGACTCCCCCAGCCAAGGAACCCCACCACGCCATGCCCACCCACACCTTCGTCCTCAACGGGCAGCCCGTCACCGTCGAGGCCCCGGACGACATGCCGCTGCTCTGGGTGCTGCGCGACAAGCTCGGCGTCACCGGCCCCAAGTACGGCTGCGGGGTGGGCGTCTGCCGCGCCTGCACCAGCCACCTGGACGGCCAGGAGTTCCAGCCCTGCACCCGATCGGTCCGGGACTGCGAGGGCCACAGCGTCACCACCATCGAGGGCCTGGCCGACGGCGACACGCTGCACCCCGTCCAGGAGGCCTGGCTCGACTGCGACGTCGCCCAGTGCGGCTTCTGCCAGCCCGGTCAGATCATGACCGCCGTCGCCCTGCTGCGCCGGACCCCGGCCCCGACGGACGCGGACATCGACCAGATCCAGAACATCTGCCGCTGCGGCAGCTACCCGCGCATCCGCGAGGCGATCAAGCGGGCGGCCGCGCAGCAGGCGCACAGCTGATCCCGCCCCCGCCCGGCGGACGGGCGGGGGCGGGGTCGGGCACTGTCAGCAACCGCCGATCGAGCCGTTCTGCCAGGCGAAGTGGAAGTACCAGTTGCTGTCCGCGTAAGCCCCGTAGACGTACGCGGTGTCCCAGTACTCCGCGCCGTTGGCGCCCAGGTGAGCGGCGTGGATCCGGTACCAGACATTGCCCTGGTTGTTGATGTCCTCGCCCCTCGTCCAGCAGTCGGGGGCGATCTTGTCCCCGGTGTGGCCGACACCGGAGAGGTCGTAGACCCACGGCTTGTAGGACGGCCAGTACGACTGGGGCATGGAGTACAGGCCCACGCCGTGTCCGCTGGAGACGTGGCTGGTGAGGTAGTACCACCCGTCGGCGTTCGCGTTGCCGGCGGACAGACCGACCCCGCCGGCCGCCAGCGCGACCACGGCCGCCGCGGTCGCGCCGCGTCGCCCGATCCTCTTGAGAATGCCCTTGCCCATGTCAACTCCCCTGTTCGGTGTGAACCGTTGACGTGCCGCCCGGACAACCCCGGCGGCGGGACACAGCTGACCGGACGACACGGGCTGTTCGGTAGCACCTGACGGAAACTGACAACACCTGACACCACGCGCCGAACAGGCCGAACACGCCTTCCCCCCAAGGGGTTTCGACGGAGGACTGAACACCGCCGTCACACAGGGCTATGATCCGTACCCGACAATCGAGCAACGGCACCGAGGGATCCGACATCTGACAACGGGGGTCGTCGTGGCGGAGCAGAAGTCCAAACCGGGGCAGGAGGCGCCGGCGCCGGCGCCCACCCCCGCCGAGAGTCTGGCGGCCGACCTGTGCCGCCTGCGCCTGGACGCCGGGAAGCCGTCCTTCCGCACGATGGCAAAGACGGCCGGGTCGATCTCGCACACCACGCTCTACGAAGCGGCGTCCGGCGCCCGGGTCCCGTCCTGGCCCACCACCAGGGCGTTCGTCCGGGCCTGCGGCGGCGACGAGGCGCAGTGGCACGCCCGGTGGACCGCCGCCGTCGGCGCCGAGCAGCCCGGCGCCACCCCACCGGCCCCGGCCGCAACCCCGGCCCCGACGGCCCCACCGGCCTCCGCACCGGCCGCGGCCGCCGGTCCGGCGCCGGGCGGACAGCCGGGCGGGCAGTCGGGCGGGCAGCCTGGCGGGCAGTCGGCCACGCCGCGCCCACGCCGCCGCCGGATCTGGACCCATGCGATCAGTCTGCTGGTCGGCATCGCGCTCGGCAGCGGCGGCACACTCGCCGTGACCGGGCACGACACCCCGGCCGCCGCACCGCCCGACGCGCACGGCTGCCCCGCCGGGGCCTCCGGACCGGCCGCCTCCGACCGGCCGTCCGCGACGGAACGCCCGGGCGAGGGTCCGACCGGGGCTCCGACCGGGGCTCCGGCGGAGGATCCGGCCGGGGCCGCGGGCACCACCGGCCCGGCCTGGGTCGCCCGCACCGCCGCCGACCAGGAGGCCGTGTCCAGCACCGGGGCCGACCTCCCGGTGCGCTCCCCCGTCGGCCGGGGGGACGCCCTAGTCGTCACGATGATGCTGACCAGCACCTGCCCCGGCGCCGTCTCGGTCACCGACACCGGGCAGGACCGCTTCCAGGTCCTCGGGGACGTGACCGACTCGCTGCGCCACCGCGTACTCGTGCTCGCCGCCTTCCGGGCCGCCGGCCTGACCACCGCCGACACGGTCCGCGCCGACTACCCGCGGGCGAGCAAGTTCCACATCGCCGTCGACGAGTTCCGCGGCGTCACCACCGCCCGGTCCGCCGCCCGCGCCTCCGGGGACGCCGGCGGGACGACCTTCACCACCGACTCCGGCTCCGTCGCCTGCCGGCCGGGCGACCTCCTGGTGGGCGCGGTCGGCAGCAACACCGGGACGGCGCCGGCCTTCGGCAGCGGCTGGACGGCCCTGCCCGCGCTCGCCCTCTCCTCCTACCGCCTCACCACCGCCCACAAGATCGCCACCGACCCGGACCACTGCGCCGCGGCCGGACGCACCACCTCCCAGTGGGGGGCCGTCCTCGCCGTCCTGCGGTAGGCCCGCTGTTTCGGATCTTGCCGGGCGCACGACGGCGGACCGGTCCGCCGTCGTGCGCCCGGCGGGATCCGCCGGGCGATCCCCGACCACCCGCGCCGGAACCGGCTACGCGGTGGCCGGGTCGCGACCGAAGAAGGCGGCGAGCCGGTCGTAGGGCGGGGCGCCCTCGGGCGCGGTGACCTCCGGCCCGAAGGCGTGGTGGTCCTCCTCGCCGCCGCGGTACTCGGGTTTGAGGGCGCCATGGGCCCAGGCGAGGGCGGCCAGCGCCACCTCGTGGTCCAGCCCGTCCGTGGACTGGCCGGTGGCCCGGGCCAAATCCCAGCCGTGCACGGCGAATTCGGCGATCTGCTGGTCCACCGGGAAGCGGGCCGGCAGGGTGCCGAACCCGGGGACGTCCACCGTGCCCGAGAGGTCGCCGGCCGCCCGCCAGGCGTCGACGAGGCCCTCGGCACCGGCCTCGAAGGCGTGCAGCCAGTCCTCCTCGACCCGCTCGAAGGACTGCGACCAGTCCGGCTGCCCGCCCTGGGCCCGGACGGTGAACTGCCGCAGGTCGAAGAGCAGGTGGCTGACGAGGTCCCCGACGTCCCAGGAGCGGCAGGCGGTCGGGTGGCCGGCCAGCTCGACGCCGGTGCCGTCGATCAGCCCGGCGGTCTGTGCGAGGGCCCGGGCGAGCAGCACGATCGGGTCTTCCGTGGCGGTCATGGCGCGCCTCTCGGTCGGCGGAGGTCGGGATCACGGGTCGGACCGGGTGATCGTAAACGGCGCCACCGACAACCGCCCGGCGCGACACCGACCCGGTGGTCGCACCACCGGACCGGCACCACGCCCAGCTCCCGCGCCGCGCGAGCCCGCGGGCCCACGAGCCGTCAGGCAGCCAGGCAGCCAAGCACTCAAGCACTCGAGCGCCAAGGCCGGCGAACCCTCGAGCCCTCACACCGTCAGGCCGCGAAGCCCCCGTCCACCGCCAGCTCGGCACCGGTGACGTACCGGCCGTCGCCGCCCACCAGGTAGGCGACGGCCGCCGCGACGTCCGCGCCCGCCCCGAACCGGCCGAGTGCGGTCAGCCCGCTCTGGAACCCGGCGGACGGGCCGTCGGCCGGGTTGAGGTCGGTGTCGATCGGGCCGGGGTGGACGACGTTCGCCGTGATCCCCCGCGGGCCGAGCTCGCGGGCCAGCGCCTTGGTCAGTCCGATCAGCGCCGCCTTGCTGGTCGCGTAGAGGGTGGCGCCGGGGAAGGCGACCCGCTTGGCGATGCAGCTGCCGATGGTGACGATCCGTCCGCCGTCGGCCAGGTGTTCGGAGGCGGCCTGGGCGAACAGGAAGGGCGCCCGGACGTTCACCTCCAGCACCCGGTCGACGTCGGCCGGCGCCAGCTCGCCGATCGGGCCGAGGACGCCGACGCCCGCGTTGTTCACCAGGACGTCGAGCCGCCCGAAGCGCTCGACGACGGCCGCCACCGCCTCGCGCACCGCGCGCGGGTCGGCGCCGTCCGCCCAGACCGCCCAGCCCCGGCGCCCCATCGCGGTGATCTTCCCGACGACCTCCTCGGCCTGCTGCCCGCCGTCGCGGTAGGTGAGGGCGACGTCGGCGCCGTCCTCGGCCAGTCGCAGCGCGATCGCCGCCCCGATGCCCCGGCTGCCGCCGGTCACCAGGGCCACCGTGCCGTCGAGCTCCGCCACACCGTTCATCGTCATATCTCCAGAACTCCTCGTTCCGATCTCGGACATGACTCGATCCTGCGCGCCGGCGGCCGGAAGCTCCGGCGGTATTCAGACGTCGCGTTCAATCTTCAACTACCACCCGGGCGCCCGCCCGCGCCCCTGCACGCCGGCCCGCGCACCACCCGACGCGCACGACCCGACGCACACCACCCGCCACCGTCGAGCCCACTGCCGTCGGACCCATCACCACCGGCATCCGGAGCGCGACCGACGCACCGCGCCGAGCGGCCGCCCGGAGGGGCGACCGCTCGGCGCGGGTGCGGGGAGGCGTCAGACGGCCAGCGTCTGACCCGGGAAGATGAGGTCCGGGTTACCGCCGATGGTGCGGGCGTTCTTGCCGTACAGGCTGTCCGTGTCGATGCCGAACTTGGCCGCGATGCCGCTCAGCGTGTCGCCGCTCCTGACGGTGTAGCCGCCGTGGGAGCCGCTCTGGGCGGTGTTCTTCTCGGTGGACGGGGCCGACTGGGCCGGCTTTGCCGACGGCTGGCCCTTGGGCGCCTGCTGGGGCTTCGGCGCCTGGGCCTGCTGCGGGGTCTTGGCAGCGGGCTTGGCGGCCGGCTTCGCAGCGGGCTTGGAGTCGGGCTTCGGGGCGGGCTTGGCGGGCGCCGCCTCCGAGGTGTCGACGGCGGCGGGGGCGCCGCCCTTGCTGAGACCCGCCTTCGCCGAGCAGACCGGCCAGGCGCCGGGCCCCTGCGAGGCGAGCACCTTCTCGGCGACGGCGATCTGCTGACCCTTCGTCGCCTGGTGGGCCTGGGGGGCGTAGGCGGTCCCGCCGTACGCGGCCCAGGTGGAGGGGGTGAACTGCAGTCCGCCGGAGAAGCCGTTCCCGGTGCTGATGCTCCAGTTCCCACCGCTCTCGCACTGGGCGACGGAGTCCCAGGTCGAGGGGGTGGCGGCGGAGGCCGAGGTGGCCGTGACGAGGCCGGCCACCGGCAGGGCCGCGACGGCGGCGCCCGCGACGACCGCCATCCGCACGCGGTTGCGCTTGGTGACGGCGGTCTGGGTGGCAGCGGCGGTCTCGTGACGGTGAGTCATGAAGGTCCTCTCGACAAGCCCCGGGCGGGCGTGCGGAACCAGACCCGGGACAGGGCCGGCTCGATCGCGCTCACCTCGCTCGACGGGCGGCCGCGCACGTGTCGGACGTGCCGTGCCGCCCCGGCCACCTCCGCTCGCCGACGGCCTGTTCGAGCCGGTCGCGTCGGCGGGCACGGCCCTCGCGCCGGTGGTCAGTCGGCGGGCCGTGCGTCGGGGTGAACCCGGGTGGTGCTCGTTGCACCGCGAAAGAAGCTACGGGCCGTCCAGCGGCGCAGCAAGCAATTCTTGGTCCCCGCAGCTCAGTTGACTGTTACCGGCGGTATCGATCAAGGAAGGCCGTCCAGTTCGACCAGGTTTGACCACATTTTCAAGATCAAACGGTCAATTTCCGTGCCCGCGCTCACATCTGTCCATCCGTGACACCGAGCACACCATCGACGAAGGGTCACGGATCATCGACGGAGGGTGACCGCCATAGCCGGAGTTCCCGGCTCCGCGCACCCAGCGAGTGGCGTGCGCCACATCCGCGACGCTCCGCGACCGGACGGCTGCCCTCAGTCCCGGCCGCCGAGCTCCGCGTCACGCGCCAGCAAGGCCGCCTGGACCCGGTTCTCACAGCCCAACTTGGCGAGGATCCGGCTGACGTACGTCTTCACCGTCGCCTCGCTCATGTGGATCCGGGCCCCGGCGTCCGCGTTGGACAGCCCCTCGCCGAGCAGGGCCAGCACCTCCAGCTCGCGCCCCGTGAGCACCTCCAGGCGGCGCCTGGCCGCCGCGCCGCGGGCCGCCACCGAGGCGCTGCGCCCGGTCGCCAGCGAGTCCACGATGTGCCGGGTCGCGGCCGGGGAGAGGAAGGCGTTCCCGCTGGCGGCCGCGCGCACGGCCTGGATCAGCTCCTCCGGAGCGGTGTCCTTGAGCAGGAAGCCCGCGCCCCCCTCCGTCACGGCGCGCAGGACGTTCTCGCGCTCCCCGAAGGTGGTGAGGATCAGCGCCCGCGCGCCGGGGGCGGCCCTCGACAGCTCCCCGAGCGCCGTCAGCCCGTCCATCACCGGCATCTGGATGTCCAGCAGCAGGACGTCGACCCGGTGCGCCCGGGCCAGTTCCAGCGCCTCCCGGCCGTCGGCGGCCTCCGCGACCACCTCGATGTCGGCGGCGGAGCCCAGGATCATCCTGATCCCGGCGCGGATGAGCGGCTCGTCGTCGGCGACGAGGACTCGGATCACGGCTGGTCATTCCCCTCGAACGGTCTTCCGGCTGGAACACCATCCTCACACCTCCCGGGGAGGGGGCCCGCGTCAGTTCTTCGCGCGGTAGTGCTGCTTGTCCACCAGCACGCCGTCCCTGAAGCAGAACCGGACCACGTTGTCCTCGCCCCAGACCTCGCTGAGGTCACCGGAGAGGTACCAGCGGCAGTGCGCGCCCTCCGGTGGGGTCGGCCCGGTCTTCTTGTAGTCCTCGGTGAAGAAGTCGTTGCCCCGGGGCAGCAGGCGCAGCACGTCCGGCTCCGGGGTGCCGACCTGCAGCTCGTCGTAGACCGACTTCTTCACCGTCGCGTCGTCCGTGCCCTGGACGAAGGCCACCACGCCCCAGATCAGCAGGCCCAGCACCGTCACCCCGACCACGGCCACCCCGACGGCGCAGCCGAGCGCCGGGCTGCGCCGGCCGCGCTCCGCCCCGTCGGCCGGCGGCAGGCCCTCCAGCAGCCAGTCCTCGACCCCGGCGTCGGCCCCGTCCCCGGTGCCCTCCGCCCCCTCGTAGGGCAGCACGCCGGCCAGCCGGAACCCCTGTTCCGGGGTCGGCCCCGCGTGCACCATGCCGCCGACCAGCCGGGCGCGCTCGCGCAGCCCGGTCAGCCCCTGTCCACCGCTGACGGCGGGGCCCGCGCCGGCCCGCGCGCCGACGAGCTCCGGGGCGCGCGGGTTGACCACCTCCACCACCAGGGCGTCCGGCTCGTACCGGAGCGCGACGGCGATCGGTGCGCCGGGGGCGTGCTTGTGCGCGTTGGTGAGCGCCTCCTGGACGATCCGGTACGCCGCGTGGTCGACCGCGGCCGCCAGCGGGCGCTCGTCGCCCTCCCGGGAGAAGGAGACCTCCGCCCCGGCCGCCCGCGAGGACTCCACCAGTTCCCCGATGCCGTCCACCCCGCCGCGGCCCGGCGCCGCGCCGGGCGCCGGAGCCCCCGCCGTCGACTCGTCGTGCAGCACCCCGACCACCTCGCGCAGCTCGCGCATCGCCGCGACCGCCGCCTGCCGCAGCACCCCGACCGCCTCCCGCTGCCGGTCGGTGAGGGTGCGGTCCACCTCGAGCGCCCCCGAGTGGACGGAGATCAGCGCGAGCTGGTGGCCGAGGCTGTCGTGCATGTCCTGGGCGATCCGGTGCCGCTCGCGCAGCCGCGCCTGGTGCACCACCATGACCCGTTCGCGCAGCAGCTGGTCGTTGCGCTCGCGCAGCGCGTCCAGCAGCGCCCGGCGCTGCGCCCGGTAGCGGCCCCAGAGCGCGGGCAGCACGGCGAACAGCAGGAAGCCGCCCAGCGAGAAGCCGAAGATCAGCTTGGGCGAGACCGCGGCGTCCTTGAAGACCCCGGTGACGGTGAACAGCACCCAGCCGAGCAGGAAGGCGCCGATCAGCCGGCCGACCCGGCGGATCCGCGCCCCGGCCGACCAGCCCGCGCAGACCAGCAGCACCACCGGCCCGACGGACCAGCCGGTGGCGGCCGCGGTCAGCACCAGCACCGTCGCCGGGAAGGCCGGCCGCAGCGCCCAGAGCACCGCGACGGCGAGGCCGGCCCCCACCGCCGTCCCGGTGCCCTCGCCGGAGGCCAGCTCCAGCAGGGCGGCGACCGCGCCCATCAGCAGCGCCAGGGCCCCCTGGCCCACCACCCGGCGGGCCGGCCAGGGCCCCGGGAACGCCGTCCGTACCGCCTTGCTCCAGGCCCGTGCCATCGCATCCACCCGTGGAGGCTACCGGGCCGCCGGGCGCCGCGGCCGCCACCGTTCGTCGCCGCCCGCGCCGACGAAAGTCGCGGCCCGGGCCGGTCAGCCGAGGGCGGTGAGCAGCAGCGCCACGTCGTCCACCCGGTGCGAGGAGCCGACCTCCCGCAGCAGCCGCTCCGCGAGCCCCTCCAGGTCCTCCGGGCCCACCGGCCGGCGGCCGCGTCCGAGCGCGGCCGCCAGCCGGTCCACCCCCTGGTCGATCGACACCGCAGGGTCCTCGACCAGCCCGTCCGTGTACAGCGCGAGGACAGCGCCGGGTTCCAGCAGCACTTCGCTCACCGGGTACTCGGCCCGGTCGTCCACCCCCAGCAGCGGCCCGCCCGGCACGTACAGCGCCTCGGTGCGGCCGTCCGGGCGGCACAGCACCGGCGGCAGGTGCCCGGCCCGGGCGATCCGGGCGGTCCGGGCGCCGCCCTCGGCGGGGCCGAGCCGGACCAGGCAGCAGCTGGCGAGCAGGCCCGGGTCGAGGTCGAGGTGCAGCCGGTTGGTGCGGGCGAGCACCTGGCCGGGCGGGTCGCCGCCGGTCGCGAAGGCGCGGACGGCACTGCGCAGCTGGCCCATGGTGGCCGCAGCGCCCACGCTGTGTCCCTCCACGTCGCCGATCACCAGGGTGAGGTCCGATCCGGTGACGATCCCGTCGTACCAGTCGCCGCCGATCTCCATGCCCTGGGTGCCGGGCAGGTAGCGGGCGGCGATCGCGATGCCGGGGACCTGCGGCAGCCGGTGCGGCAGCAGCGCCTGCTGCAGGCCCCGGGCCAGCGCGAACTCGGCGTCGTACAGCCGGGCGCGTTCCAGGGCCTGGGCGATGAAGCCGCCGAGCGCGGTGAGCAGGCCGCGTTCCTCGAGGGTGAAGGGCCGCGCCCGGTCGAAGCCCAGGATGCAGCTGCCGACGGGATGGCCGGAGGCGATCAGCGGCAGGAAGGCCCAGGCGCCCATCTCGTCGAGCTCGATGCCCGGGTAGGCGGCGGCGAGCTCGTGGACGGACTCGAAGAAGATCGGCGTGCCGGTGCTCAGGGCCTCCGCGCCGGGGATGCGGGCGCTGATCGGGGTGCCCTCGAAGCGGTCCAGGAAGCCGTCCGGGTAGCCGCTCTGCGAGACCAGGTTGAGGTGCTTGTCGCGCACCGTGTAGATCGCCAGCTCCTGGCCGCCGAAGGCCGGCAGGATCTCGTCGGCCACCGCGCGGCAGACGTCGCGGACGCTGACCGCCTCGGTGAGCGCGCTGGCGAGCTGCAGCAGGTGGTAGGTGCCCCCGACGCCGGTGCGGATGATCGGCGGGGTGGCGGCCGGCGGCTCGGCCGCGCCCGGCGGCGGCTCGGCGGCGACGACCCGGCCGGTGACGCCGTGCACGTCGGGGTAGAGGGAGAAGGCCAGCCAGCCGTCCGGGCGGGCGGCGAGGAAGGCGGTCGGCCGCTGGGAGAGCAGGGCGGCCCGGTAGCGGCCCTCGTAGAAGGGGTCGGCGAGCCAGGGCAGCACGTCCCACGGGTGGTGGCCGATCAGCTCCTCGCGACGGGCCTGCAGCAGCGGCTCGATGCCCCGGTTGGCGTAGGTGATCCGGCCGTCCGGGTCGAGCGAGAACACGCCGTCGCGCAGCCGCTCGACCGCGGCCGCGGCGGCGGTGAGGGTCCCGGCGTCCAGGACGGCGCCGACCAGGTGGGTGCGGCCGTCGACGATGGCCGAGGGCACCCTGGCCCAGAGCTCCACGGGGTACGGGTGGCCGTGCGGTCCGAGCACCCGCACCCGGGCGGCCAGCACCTCGCCCTTCTGCAGGGCGGTGCGGGCGGCGGCCCGGAACGCGGCGAGGTCGCCGGGGGCGATCCGGCGGCCGAGGGCGGCCACCGTGCCGTCGAACTCGCCGGGCCGGAACCCGAAGATCGCCAGGAAGTGCTCGTCGGCGGCCAGCGCGCCGGTGGCCGTGTTCCAGTCGAAGAGGCCGACCCGGGTGGCCGGTGCGGACTCGGCAGGGATCTCCACCACGGCGGCGCCGCCGTCCGCCTCCGCCGGGTGCCCGGCCGCCTCCAGGCCCGCGAGCCCGGCGGCCAGCCGGCCGGCGACCTCGGTCAGGACCTCCGGGGCGTCCTCCGGCACGCCTTCGTCCGAGGCCGGCCAGAGCACGCTGAGCACCCCGTACCGCTCCTCGCCGCCGGCCACCGGCACGCAGGCGGACGCGAAGTCGTAGGGCATGCCGACGGCGAGCTGCGGGAAGCGCCGCATGGTGTCCTCGGTGCCGGCGAGGGTGATGGTCCCGCCGGTGCGGAAGCTGACCGCGACGGGCAGCGGGCCCGCCGCGGGGATCCGCCGGAACGGGCTCATGATCGACAGCGGCACGCCCGCGATCGTGCAGAGCACCAGCGACCGGCGGTCCGGCGAGCGCAGGTACACCATCGCGCCGTACGCCCCGGTGTCGTGCAGCACCCGGCGGACGGCGCTGCTCAGCAGCTCGTCCCGCCGGTGGCCCGTCGGGTGGGCCGGTGCGGGCGCGTCGGGCGGCTGCGGCGGGTGCGGGTCGGGCCCCTCCGCCCGGGCACGCCCGGCCGCGTGCGGATGGCGCATGCTCTTTTGCTACGCCGGGCCCAGGGGCGTGTCAAGGCGAGCCCGGGGTGCCCGGGGCCACCGCTTGCGCCAGCATGGACGCCATGCCGACCGGCCGCACCACCGTCGTCAACCTCAAGGGCCACCGCGACGACCCGGACTTCACGGACGTCGTCTACGTGGGCCGCGCGATGCACCGCGGCGGCTGGCACCTGCCCGGGTCCCCGTTGCACTGCCCGTTCCGCCCCGGCCCCGGCCTCACCCGGGAACGGATGCTCGTCGAGTACCGCGCGTACCTACTCGACCGCCCCGACCTGCTCGCGCTGGTGCCGCCGCTGCGCGGCCGGCGGCTGGGCTGCTGGTGCGCGCCGCTGCCCTGCCACGCGGACGTGCTCGCCGACCTCGCCGACCACGGGCCCGGCTGACGGGCCCTGACGCTCGCGCGGTGCGCGCCGGACGGTTCGCGCTCGTTCGATATCCTCCGGGCGAACGGCGGCGCACCGGGCGCCCCGGGGGGATGGGGGGCCGGGTCCATGCAGTCACCGTCGACCGAGGAGCCCGCGCGGCAGAGCGCGTGGCAGTGGGACGGCGAGGCCGACGGCGGCGCGCAGGAGGCCGCGGACGTGATCGGCGGTGGCGGCGACGGCCCCCGGCCGAGCCGGCGCCGGCTGCTGATCGGGGCAGGGGTGCTGGCGGCCGGCGGCGCGGCGTGGGCGTTCGGCCGAACGGGCGCCGACCGGACGACTCCCTCCCCCGGCCCGTCCCGGCCGCCGGGGCCGCCGCCCACCGCGCTGTCCGGCCCGCAGCCGGTGTGGACGTACCGCGGCCCGGAGCCGATGACGCCGGAGCGGCTGGTCGCCCCGGCGAAGCGCCCGGTGTTCCTCTCCAGGGCCGGGCTCCAGGTCGTGGACCCGGCCACCGGCAGCGCGTCCCGGCTGGTCGTCGTGGACCCGCCGGAGAGCCGGAGCTGGCCGAGCGACCTCAGCACCCGCAGCAAGGTGCTGCTCGGCCCCGAGCACGCCTTCACCACCGCCTTCGAGGGGCACCTCGACGCCCGCCACCTCACCGACCCGTCGGCCGACTGGAGCCTGCCGCTGCCCGACGGGCTGCAGCCCGGCCCCGAGCTGACCGGGTACGCGGACGGCGTCCTCTACGGCTTCAGCTGGGGCGGCTACCGCGAGGACGGCCAGATCGAGAGCCGGCTCTTCGCCCTGCGGGTCGCGGACCGCTCCCTGCTGTGGAGCGTCCGCAGCGGGCGGATCGAGCAGCCCGTCGCGCCCGCCGTGGCGGGCGGCCGGGTGGCCTGCGTGCGCAGCCTCGGCAACCGCGCCGAGCTGGTCGTGCGGGACGCCGCCGACGGCCGGGAGCTGTGGACCGGCCCCGGCGACGAGGACCTGCGCTGGTGCACCGCCGGACCCGACCACGTCTACGTCCCCGACGGCGGCGGCGGTGTCCGCGCGCTGGGCTCCGACGGCGGGCGGGCCTGGACGCACTCCCCCGCCCGGGGCGAGTCCTGGCGCGCGATGCCGCCCGTCCCGGACGGCCCGCGGGTGTACGTCCCGCGCGACGACGGCCTCGTCACCGGCCACGAGGCGGCGACCGGCGCGGTGCAGTGGACCTGCCGCCTGCCGTTCCTGCTGGACCGCCGCAGCCACCCGGTGCTCGCCGGCACCACCCTGTTCGTCCCCGGCCCCGCCGTGGGCGGGGTCTGTGCGGTCGACACCGCCACCGGCCGGCTGCTCTGGACCTTCCGCGACTCCGGCCCGGGCAAGGACGTCTGGACCCTGGCCGCCGACGCCGACCGCCTCTACGCCGGGCACGACGACGTCCTGCACGCCCTCCCCCTGCACTGACCCGGGACGCGCCGGGGCAGGATGGGCGGATGCAGGTACGACCGATCTCCCCCGACCGACTGGCCGAGCTGCTCGCCGAGCGCATCACCGCCCTGCCCGGCGCCGGCGAGCGGTGGCTGCGGGTGGCCGTGGACGGCGCCGCGGCGGCCCGCCCCGACCTGCTCGCCGACGCGCTGGTGGAGCCGCTGCGGCTGCTCGGTCGCCCGGCCCTGCGGGTGTCGGCGGCGGGCTTCCTGCGCCCGGCCTCGGTCCGCCTGGAGTACGGGCACCAGGACGCGGACGCCTTCCACGACCTGTGGCTGGACGACAACGCCCTGCTGCGCGAGGTGCTGGATCCGCTGGAGCCCGGCGGCAGCGGCCGGGTGCTGCCCTCGCTGCGCGACCCGGTGACGGACCGTTCGACCCGCGCGCCGTACACCGAGCTGCCGCCCGGCGGGGTGCTGCTGCTGGACGGGCCGCTGCTGCTCGGCCGCTGGCTGCCGCTGGAGCTGACCGTCCACCTGGCGCTCTCCCCCGCCGCGCTGGCCCGCCGCACGCCCGCCGACCAGCGGTGGACACTGCCCGCCTTCGCCCGCTACGAGGCGGAGACCGGGCCCGCCGACGCCGCCGACCTCACCGTACGGGTGGACGACCCGCGCCACCCCGCCCTGATCGAGCGGCCCTGACGGCCGACCCGGCCGGGGCCGGCCCGCGCTGGCAGAACGGGCACCAGTAGGCCACCCGGTCCTGCGGCGGGGCGCCCTGGCGGGAGGTCAGGACGAGCGTGCCGCAGCGGGGGCAGGGGCGGCCGGCCCGGCCGTAGACCCAGTGCTGGTGGCCGCGCCGGGTGTCGCCGGTGGTGACGTGCCCGGGGCGCAGCTTGTTGGCGTCCAGGAGGTCCCGGGCCCGTGTCACCAGCCGGTCGGGGTTGCGGAGTTCGCCGATCTCGGTCCACGGGGTGACCCCGGCGAGGTAGCAGAGTTCCGCGGCGTAGACGTTGCCGATCCCGGCCAGGTTGCGCTGGTCGAGCAGGGCTTCGGCGAGCGGCCGGGCGGGGCGGGCGAGCAGCCGGCGGACGGCCTCGACCGGGTCCCAGTCGGGGCCGAGCAGGTCGGGCCCGAGGTGGCCGACGGCGCGCTGCTCGTCGGCGGTGCGCAGCAGTTCGACGACGGGCAGCCGGTAGCCGACGGCGGTGCCGCGCTCGGTGCCCAGGACGGCGCGGATCTGCCAGGCGGGGCCGCCGGTCCAGCGCTCGCCGGGGCGGTAGACCTCCCAGCGGCCTTCCATCCGCAGGTGGGTGTGCAGGGTGAGGGCGCCTTCGAGGCGGGTGAGCAGGTGCTTGCCGCGCGGGACGACCTCCAGCACCCGGCAGCCGGCCAGCCCGGCGGTGGCGTGCGCGGGCACCCGCAGGTCGGCGCTGGTCAGCAGCTGCCCGGCGAGGGTGTCGTGCAGCCCGGCCGCCGCGCGGTAGACGGTGTCACCTTCCGGCATGTCTCCATCCTCCTCCACGCGGCGGCCCGGCCGGGCGTCATCGGGCGTCTTCGTCCCGGGGCTCGCGCACCACGACCACGGGGCAGGGCGCGTGCTCGGTGAGGTGGCGGCTGACCGAGCCGAGCAGCACGCCGGAGAAGCCGCCGAGGCCGCGGCTGCCGACGACGAGCAGCGCGGCGCCCTTGGCGGCCTCCAGCAGGGCCCGGGCGGCGCTGCCCGGCATCACGCTCTCGCTGATCGGGACGGCGGGGTCGTCGCCGACCACCCGGACGACGGTCTGCGAGAGGGTCCGGCCGGCCAGCTCCTCGGGGTTGAAGCTCTCGGTGGGCGGCACGGACGTCCCGACCCAGCCGTAGAACGCCGGGTACTCCCAGGTGGTGACGGCGCTGACCGTCCCGCCGACGGCCTTTGCGTAGTCGACCGCCCAGCGCAGCGCCTGCTCCGAGGCGGGCGAGCCGTCCACGCCGACGACGATCCGGGGCTTGCTGCTCATCGCGTTGCTCCGCTCTGCTCGGTGTTCCGGCCCGGTGCCCCGGACCCGGGTGGCCGGTCGGCCGGGGGCTCAGCTCCGGTACGCGGCCCAGGAGTCGGCCATCCGCCGGGCCTGGCCGGGGGTGAACTGGTCCATGCAGTCGTCGTAGCTGTAGTCCATGAAGTTGTGGATCGGGTCCTGGCCGCCGAGCGGGCAGGTGTCCCGGCCGTCGGGGCATCCGTAGGCCGCGCTGCGCTCGGGCGGGGTGTCGTCGACGTAGTCGCCGGGGGGCAGGCAGCCGCCCTGGAAGGTGTGGAAGAGGCCCATCCAGTGGCCGGTCTCGTGGGTGGCGGTGCTGCCCAGGTTGTAGTGGGTGGCGGAGCCGCCGGGCAGCGAGGCGTCGAGCACCACGACCCCGTCGTCCACGGGGTCGGAGCGGTAGGCGTTCGGGAAGGTCGCCCAGCCGAGCAGCGACTGGCCGAGCTTGGCGGTGTAGAGGTTGAGCGTGCCCTGGTCGCCCTTGCGCAGCGCCTTCTTCATCGCCTTCTCGGCGGCGGAGCCCGGGGTCATGCCGGTGTACCAGGAGGCGTTGTCGGTGTAGTCGGTTCCGGCCAGCTCGAAGTGGAACTGGGTCGGGGTGTTGCCGCTGCCCTGGCCTCCGTAGGTGGCGTTGAGGTGGTCGATCTGGGCGGCGACGGTGCCGCCGTCGAGGTTGCCGGCGGCACCGGAGTGGATGACGTGCACGTAGACCGGGATGGTGGTGGTGGAGCCGATCAGCGGGCGGTGGCCGAGCTGGGCGAGCCTGTTCTCCAGGTCGGCCTGCATGGCCCGGGCCTCGGCGTGGGTGACGGCGTTCGGGTCGCCGCCCGCCTGGCTGCCGGCCGGCTTGCGGGCCGCGGCGTCGGCATCGACGGCGGCGCCCGCGCAGGCGGCCGGTGCGGCGGTGGCGTGCGGGTGCGGGGCCGGGGCGGCGAGCTGGCCGAGGCCGGCGGCCGCCACCAGCGCGGCGGCACAGGGGAACAGGCGGGGGGCACGCGAGCGCACCCGGACAGTACGGCGCATCAGCGCTCCTGACGGGGAGTCGACGGGGGGCGGCCGCGCCCCGGACCCGCCCGGCGCGGACCCGCCGAGACTACGACGCCGGGAAGTCGATCTCCCGCAGGGCGCGCGCGGCGGCGCGGTCGAGTACCACGGTCGACGCACACCCGGCCGGCGGCCGGCCCGAACCGGTGAGCCGGCTCCGCAGCCGTCCGACGGCCGCCCGGTGCCGGGCGAAGGCGTAGCGGGAGACCCCCTGCCCCCGGTGCTGCTGGCCGTCCCGCGCCTCGGCCGGCCCGACGTCCAGCAGCAGCAGGTGCACCCGGCGGCCCTGCCGGGCGGCGGCGCGCACCAGCCAGCCCCGCACCCAGGGCTGGGTGCCGCAGTCGTGCACCACCAGGGGCCCGCCGGCCAGCACCGCGCGGCGCAGCCGCCGGTAGTGCGCGATGCGCACCAGCGGGCGGTAGAGGGCGTACGGGAGGCCGGCGGGCAGCCGGGCCGCGTACTCCTCGCGGACCAGCTGGGAGTCGACCAGCGGGACGCGCGCGCAGCGGCGCATCAGGGTGCTCTTGCCGCTGCCGGGCAGCCCGGAGACGACCAGCAGGTCCCCGGCGGGGTAGTGCAGCGCCGCCGGGCCGGGGCCGCGGCGCAGGTCGTGCAGACCGGGCGGCACCCGGACCGCCCGGTGGGCGGGGGCGCGCGGCGGCGGCACCCGGGGCGCCGCCGCCTCCGCCGTTCTCGTCCTGGTCACCGGGCCTCCCCCCGCCGTTCCTCCCCCTGGAGCATTACGCATTCCCAAGGGCGAGTAAAGGCCGGAGGTCGGGGCGGGTACGGACGGCCCGGGCCCGGCCGGGCCGGAACGGTTCAGCCGAGCTGCGGGGCGACCCGGGCGGCGATCAGCTCCAGGTGGTCGAGGTCGTCCAGGTCGAGGATCTGCAGGTAGATCCGCGCGCTGCCGACGGCGGCGTAGCGTCCGATCTTCTCGACCACCTCGTCCGGGGTGCCGGCCAGGCCGTTGGCCCTCAGCTCGTCGGCGTCCCGGCCGATCGCGGCGGCCCGGCGGGCCACCTCGGCGTCGTCCCGGCCGACGCAGGCGACCAGGGCGTTGGAGTACACCAGCGCGTCGCCCGGGCGCCCGGCCCGCTCGACCGCGGCCCGGACCCGGCCGAACTGGGCGGCGGTGTCCTCCACCGACGCGAAGGGCAGGTTGAACTCGTCGGCGAACCGGGCGGCCAGCGCCGGGGTCCGGCTGGGCCCGTGCCCGCCGACCAGCACCGGGATGCGCTCCTGGGCGGGCTTGGGCAGCGCCGGGGAGTCGGTCAGGGTGTAGTACTGCCCGGCGAAGTCGAAGGTGTCGCCGAGCTTGGTGTTCCACAGGCCGGTGATGATCGCGAGCTGTTCCTCCAGCCGCCCGAACCGCTCCTTGGGGAAGGGGATGCCGTACGCGGTGTGCTCCTCCCCGTACCAGCCGGCGCCGAGGCCGAACTCGACCCGCCCGCCGCTCATCGCGTCCACCTGGGCGACCTGGATCGCGGTGACCCCCGGCAGCCGGAAGGTGGCGGCGGTCATCAGGGTGCCGAGGCGGATGGTGCGGGTGTCGCGGGCGAGGCCGGCCAGGGTGATCCAGGCGTCGGTCGGCCCGGGCAGTCCGGAGGCGTCCCCCATCCTGAGGTAGTGGTCGGAGCGGAAGAAGGCGCTGAAGACGCCGAGGTCCTCGGCGGTCCGGGCGACCGTCAGGAGGGTCTCGTAGCTCGCGCCCTGCTGCGGTTCGGTGAAGATGCGAAGATCCATGGGGACCATTCTGGTACGGACCACCCGCCGCTCAGCACAGAGAACCGGCCATGTCACGGAACGTCCGGAAGGTGGCCAAGCTCTCAGCACGGAACCGTCACGGGGCGCCGATCCGCCACCCGGCTCCCCTACCGTGGACGGATGTTCGCCCACCCCGACGAGTCCTTCCGGCGCTCCCCCGACGAGCCGGCGGCCTGCCCGCTGCCCGGCATCGTCGCCGCCTTCACGCCCCGGCTGGCCGAGCTCGCCTTCGAGCCCGCCCTGGTCGCGGCGGTCGACCAGCACGTCGCGATGCTGCGCGAGCTGCTGTACGCGCAGGGGCCGGAGCTGGCGCCGCAGCGGCTGGAGCGCGCGGAGCTCTCGGACTACGCGGTGGGCTTCCTGGACGCGCTCGCCGAGATCGGCTGGCGGGAGCCGGTGGGGTACGACTACGCGGTGCACCGGCTGACGGCGATCTGCTGGCTGGTGCGCGAGCAGCGCCTGCTGGAGGCCTGACCGGCCCGCACCCGGCACCACCTCACCGCACCCGGCACCCCCGCACCGCGGCCCGGCCTCCTCGGTTGAACGGCCCGACCGGCGGGCCGGAGCCGACGCGTACAGTGACGGTCGGGGACGGACGGCAGGACGGGAGGGTGCGGCCATGAGCAGCGACACGATGGGCGGCCGGACGGTGGGCGGCGGCACGACGGCCGGCGGCGTGCCACTGCACCGGCCGCTGCAGTGGCGGATCCGGCCGGCGGCCCCGAGCGCCGCGGTCGTCGTGCTGCACGGCGGCGAGGAGCACAACCTCTCCCGGCCCGGCCCGGTCAACCTGCCGCTGCTGCGGATGCACGGCTTCCTGCGGTCCCTGGCCCGGGAGACCGCCGGGGCCGGGGTGGCCGTCGTCACCGTCCGCTACCGCCACCGGGGCTGGAACGGCGGGCGCGCCGACGCCGCCCGGGACGCCCTGGCCGCACTGGACGAGCTGGCCCGGGAGCTGGGCGAGGTGCCGACCGTCCTGATCGGGCACTCGATGGGCGGGCGGGCCGCCCTGCAGGCCGGCGGGCACCCCAGCGTCACCGGCCTGGTCGCCCTCGCCCCCTGGTGCCCGCCCGAGGACCCCTGCGAGCAGCTCGCCGGGCGCGACGTGCTGCTCCTGCACGGCGACCGGGACCGCATCACCCCGCCCGCCGAGACCCGGGCCTTCGCCGCCCGCAGCCGGGCCGCCGGCGCCCGGGTCTGCGGCTACAGCGTCACCGGCAGCGGCCACGCGATGCTCCAGCGGATCCCCGACTGGCACCGGGCCACCACCCGGCTGGCCACCGCGGTGCTCGGGCTGCGCCCGCTGCCCGCCGAGACCGCCGCCGCCCTCGCGCTGCCGGCCGCCTCGCCGGAGGCCCTCACCCTCCCGCTGCCCCGTCAGCCGCGCGGCTGACGGGGCCCCGGCCCGGTCAGCCGGCGCGCGGGTAGCTGCGCCGGTTGACGCCCTTGGGGTCGGTCTCCAGGTAGCCGGTGCCGTAGTCGTCGGCCAGGTAGACCTTGATGCTGGGGGTGCCGTCGAACATGTCGGGGTCGATCATCAGGTACCGCATGGTCGGCTTCGGGACGTTCAGGGTGTCCTGGGCGCGCTGGAGCAGCGTGGGGATCACGTCCCAGTTGTAGAGCCCGAGGTCGACCGGCTTGGTGTCGCCGATCAGCGTGCCGCCCGGGGAGCGGGTCGCCTTGCCGTCCCGGATGGTGATGTCGTCGTAGAGCTTTCCGCCGGCCGCGGCGGCGACCTCGGCGGTGGCGTACTCGGGGTAGACGACGAGCTTGTACACCTTGCCGCCGGCGGCGTAGGGCTGCAGCGCGGCGACCGTCCGGCGCACGCCGTCCGGGGTCAGCAGGTTGACCTTGCCCGAGGGCTGGGCGGCCGGGGTCGCGGCGGTGGAGGCCGGGGCCGTCTGGTCCGGCGCCGCCCCGGGGGCCGTCGTCGAGGCGGGCGCCGCGGAGGCGGGCGGGGCCGCGGCGGTGGCCGAGGGGGTGGTCCCGGCGGTCGGGGTCCGGCCGGTGGACGCGTCGCCCTGGCTGAGGTAGAGCGCGCTGCCGCCGCCGGCGAGCAGCACTGCGGCGGCCGTGAGGGCGAGCACCCTCCGCCGGGCCTTCCGGGTGCCCGCCGGCTCGGGGTGGCCGGGGCCGGTCGGGAGCGTCGCGGGGGCCTGGAAGCCGGTCGGCACCCGGTCCGCCGGCGGCGCGAACGGACCGCCGGCGAACGACCCGCTGTCGGAGGGACCTCCGGCGAACGACCCCGTGGCGAAGGACCCGCCGGCGGACGGCCCGGTGATCGGACCGGTGGCGAACGGGCCGGTGGCGGGGGGCGCGGGCTGCCCGGCGCCGAGCCGCACGGTGCCGGTCGGGTACGGCGCGCCCTCCCCCGCCCCGTGGGCCGCCTCGTACTCGGCCGCCGCGAGGGCCCGGTCGAGCTGCTCGGCGTCCGGCCGCAGCGCCGGGTCCTTGCCCAGCAGCGCGGACAGCAGCGGCCCGAGCCGCCCGGCCCGGACCGGCGGCGGCAGCGGCTCGTCCAGGACGGCGGCCAGGGTGGCCAGGGTGGTCGCCCGGCGCAGCGGGTGGCTCCCCTCGACCGCGACGTACAGCAGCATGCCGAGGGACCACAGGTCGGAGGACGGGTTGCCCTCCTGGCCGCGGATGCGCTCCGGCGCGATGTACTCGGGCGAGCCGATCAGCGCACCCGTCGCGGTGAGGGCGGTGGCGTCCTGGATCGCGGCGATGCCGAAGTCCGCGAGCACCGGGGTGCCGTCCGGGCGCAGCAGCACGTTGGCGGGCTTGACGTCCCGGTGCTGGATGCCGACGGCGTGGGCGGCCCGCAGCGCGGACAGCACGCCGCGCCCGATCCGGGCCGCCTCCGCGGTGCCGAGCGGGCCGTGCGCCAGCCGGTCGGCGAGGCTGCCGCCGCTGACCAGCTCCATCACCAGCCAGGGGTGCGGGTGTTCCGGGGTGTCGACGATGTGGTGGATGACCACCACGTTCGGGTGCTGGAGGCGGGCGAGCGCCCGCGCCTCGCGCAGCACCCGCTCGCGCAGCTCGCGGGCGGCGTCCGGGTCGGCGGCGGCCATCGCCGGGTCGGGCGGGCGGACCTCCTTGAGCACCACCTCGCGGTGCAGCGCGTTGTCGCGGGCCCGCCAGACCACGCCCATGCCGCCGCCACCGAGCTGCTGGAGCAGTTCGAAGCGGCCGTCGACGAGGCGCTGTTCCGCCCCAGCTGTGTTCATGGCGGCCATCGTAGGAGGCGCCACCGACCGCGCGGACGGCGGCGGGGGCCAGCGACGCGGCCGGGTACGCACGATGCCGTCGCCGCACCGGTGCGGCCGTCGGCGCCGCAGCTGCGGACGGGCCCTGGCCCCGGGTGCGGACGGGCGGCGGTCACCGGACCGGTCGTACACCGTCCGGTCCGGGCCGGGGTGCCCCGGCGCCGCTCACCACACCTGCCAGAGGGCGGCCGCGAAGACCGCCGTCACCCACGTCCAGAGCACGGACAGCGCGACGTGCGCGGCGGTGCGCAGGGCGTCGCCGCGCCACAGCTTCGGGGAGAACACCACGAACTCGAAGAGCCAGCGCAGCCCCCAGAACACGGTCTGACCGGCCAGCAGCACGGTGCCCAGCCGGCCGCCGGCCAGCAGGTCGGGGGCGAGGCAGAGCGGCAGCAGGCCGAACAGGGCGCAGACCAGGCCGATGAAGAAGACGTGGACGTAGGAGACCTGGCGGGTCAGCAGGGTGGTGCCGGCCAGGTCGGCGGGCCAGCCGACCGCCCAGGGCAGCACCGCGTGGCCCACCCCGAGCCCGACCAGGACCAGCCCGACCAGGCGCAACTGGCCTTCCACGGTCAGGAGTTCGCTCATCCCTCGGCGCTCCGGAAGGCGACGGCGGCGACCAGCCCGGCGATCCGGCGTTCGGCGGCGGGCCGCAGCCCGGCCTCGGCGGCGTGCCCCAGCCACACCGACCGGGGCAGGAAGTGCCAGGCCCCGGGGCCGTAGGCGGCGATGTTGGCGGCGTCGCGCAGGTGCTCGACCAGCAACAGCGTGCCGCCCGGCCGCAGCGCCCTGGCGACCTCGGCGAACAGCGCGCGGCGGTCCGCGGGGCGGCGCAGCTCGTGGGCGGCGAAGACGGCGAACACGGTGTCCAGCGAGTCGGTCGCGGCGGGCAGCTCGCCCGGGCGGGCGGGCACGGTGCCGGGGGCGGGCGGCACGTGCCGGCGGGCCCGCCGGATCGAGCCCTCGGTGGTCAGCGCCGGGTCGTAGAGGTCGGCGACGCGCTGGTGCGCGGCGGGGTGGCGGGCGGCGATCGGGCGGCTCACCTCGTCGAGCCCGGCGGAGACCACCAGGTGGGTGCCGGGGCCGTCGGGCAGCAGCGCGGGCAGCCAGTCGTAGGTGTGCAGCTCGGAGCGGTCGTAGACGCACCAGGTGGCGAGGGTGCTGACGAGGAGGTGGGCCGCCGCGGTGGCGGCACCGGCCCGGGCGAGCGCGGCGGCCGGCCCCGGCAGGCGGCGGGCCGCCGCCCAGCCGCCGGCCGCGGTCAGGACGCCGGCCGTGTACAGCGGCCAGTTGTAGCGGATCACCTCGCGGACGCCGGAGGGGCGCCGTGCCGGCGGGGCGGCGGTCACCGGGCCGCCCCCTCGAGGGTGCGGCGGCTGCCGCGCTCCCAGCCGTAGTCGAGGTCGGCGACGTGGAAGGCGTTGGCGAGCACCGGGCGGCTCCCGGCCAGCGGGCCGTGGTCGAAGAAGGTCAGCCGCGGCACCTCGACGCTCACCGGGACGGGCTGCCAGGCGGTGCGGGTGGCCTTGACCACGATCACCGACCGGGTCTGCGGCTCGTACTCGAAGGTGTAGGGCAACGGGCCGGCGAACCGGCGGGCGGCCCGGGCGTCCGCGAAGGGGCTGCCCGGCGGCAGGGCGGCCGGGGCGCCGCCCAGGTCGGCGCGCACGTGCAGGTCGGCGTGGCCGTCGCCGCTGAGGACCTTGAACTCCAGGGTGTCGCCGACCACCCGGGTGCCGATCCGGGCGTGGCGGTAGTGGTAGCGGGTGAGGAGGTTGCCGCCGACGGTCATCAGCCGGCTGTCGGTGTCGGAGCGCAGGATCCGCAGGCCCCGCATGGTCCGCCCGCCGGGGGTGGGGAAGCGGGTGAAGACCCGGTAGCCGGTGAGGATGAAGTCGCGGCCGAACCGGGCCGGCAGCCCGGCCGGGCGCAGCGCGCGGGTGTCGACCACGGCGGCCGCGACGAAGCCGTGCTCGGTGCCGGCCGGGTCGGTGTAGGTGTCCAGGGCGAGCCCGGGCGGCACCAGCGGGGCCAGCAGCCGGGGCGGCAGCGCGTAGGTGAGGACGAGGGAGTGCGCGAAGCGGGTGCGGATCGGCACGGGATGGCGCTGGAGGAGGTGTCGCATGGTCGACTCCGTTGGTCGGTCGCGGTGTTCGGGCGGGCTGCACCGGTGTCGGGGTGGGCTGCGCCGGTGTCGGGCCGGGATCGGCCGGTGTCGGGCTGGGCTGCGCCGGAACCTCAGAGGCGGACGACCCGGACGACGCCCCACAGCGGGCAGCGGTCCTCGGCGGCGGCGCCGGGGCCGGCGGGGCCCGGTTCGCGGATGCTGCGCAGCACCGCGACGCCACCGGGCCGGACGGCGTGCCGCACGGCGGCGCGCAGCCGGCGGGCGAAGGCCTGGTCGGGGCCGTCCAGGACGTTGGAGAGCGTCACCGCGTCGTAGCTCCCGGCCGGGGAGCGTTCGAGGTGGCCGAGGACGTCGCCCCGGAGCAGCCGGACGGGCGGTGCGCCGCCGCCCTGGTCGTGGCCGGGCGGTGCGCCGACGGGCAGCTCGCCGGCGGGCGGTCCGGCGACGAGCGGTCCGCCGACGGGCAGTTCGCGGCCGAGCAGGAGCCGCCAGGCCCACGGGTTGTCGGCGTTGGGGTGGCGGGCGAAGCCGCGGGCCAGTCGGGCCCGCAGCACCGTGTCGAAGCGGCGCGGCAGTACGGCCCGGAACGCCGGGTGCAGGCCGCCCGCGAGCGCGCCGGCCGGGCGGAGCGCGGCGCCGAGCAGCAGCCGCAGGCCCGGGCCGTCGAGGTGGCGGTGCCAGTGGCGGGCCTGCGCCGCCGGGTCGTCGAGGCGCAGGAACCGTTCCAGTGCCGCCGGGCGCCAGGCCGGCAGGGCGGTCGCGGCGGCGGCCCGGCCGAGGGCGAGCAGGCGTTCCGCAGCGCCGGTGGCGGCGGGCGCACCGGCGGTCAGCCTGGCCCGGGCGTAGGCGAGTTGGGCGGGGTTGAGGTCCACCGCGGTGACCCGGTGCCCGGCGGCGGCCAGCGCGGCGGCGGTGTCCCCGGCGGAGGCGATGCACAGGACGCGGGCGCCGGGCGCCGGGAAGGCGGCGAGTTCGACGCCGGGGTCCTCGTACATCCGGCCGAACAGCAGGCCGGGCCGGCGGGGTTGCAGACTGAGCAGCCGGCCGTCGGCCCAGGGGGTCCGGGCGCTCACGCGGTCACCGCCGCGCGGGGGGCGGGGTGGCGCCGGGTGGCGGCGACGGTCCAGATCAGCGCGAGGAAGGCGAGGTCCTGGACGATCAGCCGGCCGGGTTCGGGGATCTCGTCGGAGCCGAAGAGCAGGCCGCCGGTGTTGAAGGCGACCACCAGGGCGGTCTGCACGAGGGCCGCGAGGCGGGCCCGGCGGCCGGTCAGCACCCAGAGGCCGAGGGCGAGTTCGGCCGCCCCGATGGCCAGCAGCAGGGGTGTCACCGCCCACCCCGGGAGCAGCGGCACGGACTCCACGATGGCCCGCTGGTCCGCCCGGCCCGGCCAGATCTTGCACCAGAGCCCTTCGTAGGCCCACATCAGCGCCACCGCCCCGGCGGCGAACCTGTTCTGCCACGGTGTCACGGCTCCCCCTTCCTCCTGCTGCCTCGCCGGGGCGCGACGGCGCCGGGGTGCGGCGGGGCAGCACGGGACGGCCCCGCACCGCCGGTCACGGCCGGGAGCGTCCGCTCGGCATCATCATGGCGCACGCCTTTGAACGCGTTCAACTCGGGGTTCTCCCCCTGAGCCCGGTCGCCGCCCGTCACCCTCCCAGCAGCGGCGGGCCCGGCACCGGCCGGTGCCCGGCGGGTCGCCGGGGCCTCACCCCATCGGACCAACCCCCGGGCCGGCCCGCCGCCCGGCACGCCCCCGACCGGGCCGGGGCGCTCACCCCTCCCGGCTGCCGGCCGGCCCGGATCCGGGATCGGCGCCGCGCGGCAGCAGCAGGGCGGCGCCGAGCCCGACCAGGCCCAGCAGCGCGAGCGCCAGCATGGCCGCGCCGTAGCTGTCGCGGGTGAGTTCGGCGACCAGGATGGTGCCGGCGACGGCGGTGCCGAGCGAGGAGCCGAGGTTGGAGATGCTCCGGGAGAGCCCGGAGATCGCGCCCTGCTGACTGTCAGGGAAGCTCGACTGCACCACGTTGACGGAGGCCGTCAGCATCAGGCCCAGCCCCAGGCCGATCAGCAGCAGTCCGGGGGTGAACGCCCACACCCCGTCGAAGGACCGCACGAGCAGGAGCAGCAGCAGGATGCCGGCGACGGTGACGACGAACCCCGTGACGATGAGCGTGCGCTGGCTCCAGCGCCGGGCCAGCCGCTCGGCGCTGAGGGAGGTGGCGAGCAGCCCGACCGTCGCCGCGGTGAAGACGGCGCCGGAGGCGATCGCGCTGTAGCCGCGGACCACCTGGAGGTAGGCGCCGACGGTGAACGACGCGCCCATCAGGACCAGCCACTGGGCGTTCTGGGTGACCAGGCCCAGGTTGGCGGTGCGGTCGCGGAAGAGGGCGAGCGGGAGCAGCGGTTCGCGGCCGGCCCGTTCCCGGCCGCGGATCCAGAGGAAGAACCCGGCCAGCACGGCGGCACCGGCGACCAGCAGGGCGATCATCAGCCAGGCGTTGGTGTCGGCGGCGAGGATGCCGGTGACCACGAGGACCAGGCCCACCGCGGACAGCACCGCCCCGACGACGTCGAAGCGGACGGACGGATCGGGCGGCCGCGGGTCCTTCAGCTTCCGGCTGAGCCACATGATCACCACGATGACCAGGACCTGGAAGCCGAAGTTGGCGCGCCAGCTGATCCAGGTGGTCAGCAGTCCGCCGATGAGCGGCCCGGCGGCCGCGCCGATCCCGCCGAGGGCCATGATCGCGCCGAAGGCCCGGGCCCGGACGGCCGTCCCGGTGAACAGCAGGGTCGTCAGGATGTAGACGGGCGGGATGAGCAGGGCGGTGCCGACGCCCTCCAGGATCGAGTTGCCGACGATCAGGCCCGCCAGGCCCGGGGTGAGCGCGCTGATCAGCGCGCCGATCCCGTAGACGCCGAGCCCGGTCATCAGGCAGCGCTTGCGGCCGTAGCGGTCGGCGAGCTTGCCGCCGGGGATCATCAGCGCGGCCATCACCAGCAGGAACACCGTGATGGCGACCTGGATGCCCTGGACCGTCGTGTCGAGGTCCTCGCTCATGTCGTTGATCATCACGTTCATGCTGGACCCGGCGAAGCTGCAGATGAACTGGGCCAGGGCCAGCGGCACCAGGACCGCGCGGGCCGCCCCGGCGGGCGCGGCGGGTACGGATGCAGGTGCGGATGCGGGTGCCACGGCGGCCTCAGGCCGAGTGCCGGCGGTCGAGCTCCTCGTCGAGCGCCATGGCGGCGTCGATGAGGGCGAGGTGGGTGAACGCCTGCGGGAAGTTGCCCAGTTGCTCGCCGGACGGGCCGATCTCCTCGGCGAAGAGGCCGACGTGGTTGGCGTAGGTGAGCATCTTGTCGAAGGCGTAGCGGGCCTGCTGCAGCCGCCCGGCCCGGGCGAGGGCCTCGACGTACAGGAAGCTGCACAGGTTGAAGGTGCCCTCCGAGCCGCGCAGGCCGTCGGGCGAGGCGGCCGGGTCGTAGCGGTAGACGAGGCTGTCGCTGACGAGCTCGCGGTCCATCGCGTCGAGCGTGGAGAGCCAGGCCGGGTCGTTCGGGGCGAGGAAGCCCACCTTGGGCATGAGCAGCAGGGAGGCGTCCAGGACGTCGGTGGCGTAGTGCTGGGTGAAGGCCGCCCGGTCGGCGTTCCAGCCGCGGTCGACGATCTGGTCCAGGACGGCGTCCCGGGTCTCCTCCCAGCGGTCCAGGTCGGCGGGGCGGGAGAACGTGCGGGCGGTCCGGACGGCCCGGTCGAAGGCGACCCAGCACATCAGCCGGCTGTAGGTGAAGTCCTGACGGCCGCCGCGGGTCTCCCAGATGCCCTCGTCGGGGCGGTCCCAGTGCTCGGTGAGCCAGTCGACCAGGCCGCGGAAGGCGCGCCAGCCCTCCAGGGTGCCCATGGTGCCGTCGGTGGCGAAGGCGTAGGCGGCCTCCCCGTAGATGTCGAGCTGGAGCTGGTCGGAGGCGGCGTTCCCGGCCCGGACCGGCGCCGAGCCGCGGTAGCCCTCCCAGTGGCCGAGGACCTCCTCCGTGAGGTGGGGGTCGCCGTCGATCCGGTACATGATCTGCAGCGGTTCGCCGGCGCGGCCGGCCGAGGCCTCGACCCGCTCGCGGACCCAGCGGCGGAAGGCGAGCGCCTCCTCCTCGAAACCCAGGCCGGTCAGCGCGTGCAGGGACAGCGAGGCGTCGCGGATCCAGGTGTAGCGGTAATCCCAGTTGCGTTCGCCGCCGACCTGCTCCGGCAGGCCCATGGTGAGGGCGGCGATCGGCGCACCGGTGGGGTGGTAGGTCAGGAGCTTGAGGGTGACCGCGGACCGGTCCACCATCTGGTGCCAGCGCCCCTGGTAGCGGGACCGCGCCAGCCAGCCGTACCAGAAGTCGCGGCAGCGGTCGAAGTCGGCGGTGGTGGGCTCGTCGCCGGGCGGCGGGGGCGCGGCGTCGCCCGCGGGCGCGGCGGTGAGGGCCACGATCGCCGTCCCGCCGGCGTCCAGGGTGAACCGGGCGGTGACGTCCTCGCCGTCCGGCTGCAGCACGACCGGGGCGGTGGTCTGGAGGAAGAGGTCCTGGTCCGGGCCGTGCAGCACCGCGTTGCGCTCGTCCGTCAGGGTGAGCCGGTGCCGGGCCCGGCCGTAGTCGAAGCGCGGCCGGCACTCCAGCACGAAGGGCACGCTGCCGCGGATGACCCGGGCGACCCGGACGATCCGGTGCCGCGGGCTCGGCGTGCGCGAGGTGTCGGGGACCATGAAGTCGACGACCTCGGCGACGCCGCCGGCCGACAGGAACCTGGTCACCAGGATCGCCGTCCCGGGCAGGTAGAGCTGCTTCACCGCGGCGTCGGTGATCACGCCCCGGTCGACGGCCAGCCGGCAGCGCCCGCCCCCGGCGTGGTCCAGCAGGGAGGCGAACAGGCTGGGCGAGTCGAAGCGCGGCGCGCACCACCAGTCGATGTCGCCGTCGGTGGACACCAGGGCGGCCGTCTGGAGGTCGCCCACCATGCCGTGCTCCGCGATCGGGGGGTAGTGGCTCATGGGACCTCCCTGGCCGGGGCCGTGGACCTGCCTGCCCGGTCACGGTAGGAGCGGCGCGCGGGTGCCCGGATCACCCCCGGGGGGTGACCGGCGGGGGCGGTGGGCGGACGGGCCCGCCGCCCGGCCGGGCCGGGGCCTCGGTCACCTCGGGGGGGTGATGCGGGGCCCGGGCCGGGCGGCGCAGGCTGGGTCCGACGGTCGAAGGACGACCGCGGGGTCCGGCCGGAGGGAGGAGAGGCCCGGTGCGTTACGAGATCCGTGTCGCCGGACTGCTGCAGGACATCACCGTGCGCGAGGGGTTCCCCGAGCTGGACAGCACGGTCGTCGCCGGCCAGACGGTGCTCTTCGGCGACGTGGTCGACGAGGCCCACCTGTACGGGCTGCTGAACCGCTGCCAGGCCCTCGGACTGACGGTGACGGAGTTCCGCCGGCTGCAGGAGTGACCGGCGGCGGGAACGACCGACCGCGGGAGCGAGCAGCTGCAGGAGTGACCGCCGGCGGGAATGACCGACCGCAGGAGCGAGCGGCCGTCACTCCTCGTCGAGCAGGTGCATCCGGGCGGCCGTCCGCAGGGCTTCCCGGCGGGTGGTGGTCGCCAGCTTGCGGTTGATGCTCTTCAGGTGCGTCTTGACGGTGTTCGGGGACAGGAAGAGGTCGTCGGCGATCTCCTGGGTGGACATCATCCGCCCGACCCGGGCCAGGACGTCGCGCTCCCGCTCGGTCAGCGGGTCGACGGGCCCGGCGGGGCCCGGCGCCGCCTCGCCGACGGCCTGCCGGCGCGTGCGGGCCGGCCCCGCGGGCGGCAGCAGGTCGTCGGGGAGCCAGGGGTGCGCCTCGGCGAGGCCCGGGTGGCGCAGCAGCTGGTGGCGGACCCAGGGGCCGCATTCGCGGAAGGGCCGGCGGAGCCGCTCGGGTTCGGCGGCCCGGAGCGCCTGGGCCAGCAGCTGCGGCCCGGCGGCGTCCGTGTGGGCGGCGCCGGCCCGGGCGAGCAGCAGCAGGGCCCTGGTCCTGGTGGTGCTGCCGATCGCCGCGTCGGTGCGCAGCAGGTCGAGCCGGGAGAGCGCGTCGTCCGCGTCGTGGCCAGCCGCCAGCCGGGCGCTGCAGGACGCGAGGACGGAGTCCGGGGCGCCCCCGGGCACCTCGGCGACCGCGTCCACCGCGGCCTCGACGCGTCCGGCGGCGAGGTGCGCGGCGCAGGCGGCGACGGCGATCCGCTCGGCGCACCAGGGCGAGGGGTGCTCGGCGAGGTCGAGCCGCCTGGTCCGCTCCAGCTCGCTCAGCGCCGCGTCCGGGTCCCCCTGGGCGAGCCGCAGGTCGGCGTGGACCAGGCCGAGGCCGACGGCGAGCACCGGGTCGCCGGACGGCTCCGCGTGCCGCAGCGCGTCACGGGCCGCCGCGACGTCGTCGTGCTCGAGCGCCGCGCCCGCCAGCACCACGTCGCCGAGGTCGGTGCGGGCCTCCGCGGGCAGGCCGCACCGGTCCGCCTCCTCGTCCGCCCGGCGGACCCGGCGCTCCGCCCGGCCGGGCCGGCCCCGCAGGTAGTCGATGAGGGCGAGGCGGCACTGGCTGTCGTGGCGCAGCCGTGCGGTGGTGGCGGTGGCCGGGGCGGCCGCCGCCGCGGCGAGCGCCTCCCCCGCCTCGTCGAACCGGCCCTCCCAGAGCAGGGCCGAGCCGAGGTCGGCGTCGGCCTGGCCGAGCAGTTCGGGGTGCCGGTGCAGCGGCCCGGCCGGGGCCGAGCGCCCGAGCCGGTGGGCCCGCCGGGCGGCGCCGCCGGCCAGCTCGGCCGAGCCGAGCAGCCGGCCCGCCCCGGCCCGCAGGCCGGCGGCCGTGATCCGGGCGGTGGTGTCCTCGGGCGACAGCCGCGGTTCGGCGCGGTCCAGCGCCCGGACACCGGCGGCCACGTCCTCGTCGGAGAGCCGGACGGCCGCCCGGACCAGCTCGGCGTCCGGGGTGTGCGCGGTGGGCGGCATCCGGGAGAACAGCGCGCGCAGTCGGCCCGCGGAGGGGCCGGCGGAGAGTTCGCCGACGGCCAGCTGGTCGATGAGCAGCCGGGCGGCGAAGTCCCAGGCCCCGCCCGCGACGGCGTGTTCCAGGGCGGCGCGCTGCTGCCCGTCCTCGTCGAACCAGTGGGCCGCGCGCCGGTGCAGCTCCTCCGGCAGGCCCGGGTCGGCGGCGTGCAGGTGCAGCCGGAGCGTCTCGGCGAACAGCGGGTGCAACCGGTACCAGCCGCCGGGAAGCAGGTCGACGAAGGCGTTGGCCCGGTGCAGGCCGGCCAGGATGCGGCCGCCGTCCTGCCGGCCGGTGAGCGCGTCGGCGAGCCCGGGGTGCAGCCGCGGGAAGAGGCTGGTGCGCAGCAGCAGGTCCTGGGTGTGCGCCGGCTGGGTGCGCAGCACCTCGGCGAGCAGGAAGTCCGGCACGCCGGTGTGTTCGGCCCCGATCTGCTTCAGGTAGGTGTCGGGGTCGTCGGCGTGCTGGGCGGCCAGGGCCAGCAGGCGCAGTCCGGCGCTCCAGCCCGCCACCCGCTCGTGGACCGCAGCGACGGTGTCCGGGCCGAGGTCCAGCCCGTGGCGGCGCAGGACGCCCTCGGCCTCGGGCAGCCGCATCGCGAGGTCGGCGGCGCGGATCTCGCCGAGCCGGCCCTCGGCGCGGTAGCGGTGCAGCGGCAGCAGCGGCTCGGTGCGACCGACCAGGACGAGGCGCAGGCGGCCGCGGGTGTGGCGGACCAGTTCGTGCAGCTGCTCGGCCGGCCGCGGGTCGGTGATCTGCTCGAACTCGTCCAGGACGAGCACGACCGGTTCGTCGCGGCCGCCGATCCAGTCGGCGAGGCGGAGCAGCAGGGAGGGTTCGACCCGGTCGGCGTCGGCCGGTGCGCCGATGCGCGCGGGCAGCGGCTGCCCCGCGTGGCGCAGGGCCGCGAGCACGTACGACCAGAAGCAGCCGGGGCTGTCGTCGGAGGCCTCCACCGTCAGCCAGGCGGGCCGCCCGGGGGGCCGGCCGTGCTCGGTCCAGTCCGCGACCAGCAGGGTCTTGCCGGCGCCCGCCGGTCCGTTGACCAGCGTGACCGGGAGCCGCACGGCCTCGTCGAGCCGCCGGACGAGGCGGTCCCGGCGGAGGAAGGCGGCCGGGGCCAGCGGGGGCTCCAGCCGGGTGACGAGCACCGGGTCGCCGTTGGGGAGCTCCACCGGCGGGAGCGGGGTCCTGCGCATGTGAACCATCGGGAGCCACCGCCTGACGGCCTCGGCACGGGGGTTCCGCGGCCGGGGGCGGGTGTCGGGGAACGGACGGGGCGGGGGCCGCCCGGGGTGGAACCGCCGCCGGCCCGGCGAAGATCCACCGGAACCACGGTAGCCCCGGCGGGCCGCCGACCGCCATCGCAGTCGGTGACGGCCGCCGGGGCGGCGGCCTCACCTGATCCGGGTGAAGCCGCCCGCCCGGCGGCGGCGCATGATCGCGGGAGAGGGCCCGTCGCACCGGCGCCCGAACGGGTGGCCGCGGGCGGGGTGACCGGCCGGCCGGTGACCCGGGCCGGGAGACCAGCCGGCCGGTGACCCGGGCCGGGAGAACCGACCACCGGCGGACCATCGGCACCGCGCCGGCGCCCGTCCGGCCCTCCGGAGCACCCGCCGGAACAGGAGAGCGACCTTGACCCACTCGGAACGGTCACCGGCCCGCGCGCCCGCCCGGGACCGGGCCCGGGGCCCGCAGCGCACCGACTACGCCGGTGCCGTGTACGGCTCCCTGCTCGCCGCCTCGGTGATCGCCGCCTCCGGCGTGAACGCGTCGATGCCGCGGCTCTCGCTGATCGTGCTGCTGGTGGTCACCGGTGTCGTGTTCTGGCTGGCCCACGTGTACGCCCGCCTCGCCGGGGACCGCGAGGCCGGGCGCACGGTGGGCTGGCGGGACGCCCGCGAGGTGGGCCGGCACGAGTGGTCCATCGTGGAGGCGGCCGCGCTGCCGGCCCTCGCGGTGCTGGTCAGCCCCTGGCTCGGCTCCGGCGACAGCGCCTGGCTGGCGCTCGGCGTCGCGGTGGCCCAGCAGGTGGCCTGGGCCACCCTGGGCGCGCACCGGGCCGGTGCGTCCCGGCGCCAGGTCGTCGCCGAAGGCTTCGTCAACCTCCTCCTCGGTCTGCTCATCGTCGCCGCGAAGGTGGCGGTCGGGCACTGACCGACCCACCGGAGTCCGGCCCGGACGGCGGAGACCGGTCGCACAACCGAAAACCGGCAGGCACCCCCCTCGACACCCGGAGGAACCCATGGCCGCCACCGCTCCGAAGTGGGGACCCCGTCCCCCGATCAGCTACTCCGAGTCCGACCTGGCCGGCTCCGGCCTGGTGGTCTTCGCCGGCGTGCTGCTGTCGCTGCTGGCCCTGTTCAACGGTCTGGACGGCATCGCCGCCATCGCCAACTCGCACGTCTTCATCGGCGACGCCCACTACGTCTTCGGCGACCTGCGGATCTGGGGCTGGGTCGTCCTGGCCGTGGCGGCCGTCCAGGCCGCCGCCGCGGTGGGCATCCTCGTCCAGCGGGCGCAGTGGGCGCGCTGGACCGGCGTGGTGGCCCTGGTCGTCAACGCCTTCGTCCAGATGGCCTTCCTGCCGTCCTACCCGCTGTGGTCGCTGACGATCATCGCCGTGGACGTCGTGGGCATCTACGGCCTGACCGCCCACGGCGCACCGGTCGCACCGCCCGTGGCCGACCCCGGGCCGCCGCCGCCCGTCGCGGGCGCCCCGCGCGGAGACGGCGGAGGCGTCTGAGGTTCCGCGGGTTCCGCGTCCCGTGCGGATGACCGCCCCCGGCCCGTCCGGCCGGGGGCGGTCATCCGCCGTTCGACGACTCAGCCCGCGAGCACCCGCTGCTTCTGCGCCGCGAACTCCTCGTCGGTCAGCACCCCCTGTTCGTGCAGCTGTGCCAGCTGCTGCAGCTGGCCGATCTTGTCGTCCATCCCCGGCTGGGGCGCAGCCGCGGGCGGCGGCGGCGCGGCGGGCGCGGGCTCGGGCGGCGCCTCCTGGGCGGCCCACCGGCCGGCCTGGCGACGCGACACCCGGTTGGACACGGCGGTCGCCGTCCCGGCGACGACCGCGGTACGCGCGACTCCGCGCAACAGTCCCGGCATGACCGAGCTCCTTCCTCGTACGTGTGCGTGCTCCGCGTCCGCGTGCGTCCTGCTCGTACGCGGGCGTGGCGGTGTCAGCCGCCGGACGGCTCCCGGGCCTCCAGGGCCTCCAGCGACTGCAGCAGCTGCGGGACCGGGATCCGGCCGCTGGCGACGACCTGCGCCTCGGACCGGCGCAGGGCGGCGGCGAGCGGTCCCGCCCAGGCGTTCTCGTACACCAGCACCCCGGCGGAGTTGCCGGGCGCCAGCAGGGCCGCGGCCTCGTCGAGGTCCTCGGCGTCCAGGATCCCGGACGACACGCCCTCGAACACGGCCAGGTCGAAGGTCCCGTCGCCGTCCAGGTCGGTGAGCTCCATCGCCAGGACGCTGCCGTCCTCGTCCCTGCGGACGAACGCGAAGTCGAGGATCCGGATGATGCCCCGGTCCACGAGGTCGACCAGCAGCGGAAGCCCTTCGCCCGTCATGCGGTTGCCCGGGAACTCCACGACCAGATAGTCGATGGGCCCGATCTCCCTGAGTTCCTCGTCCTGCTCCTCGGACATCGCACCGCTCCCTCCGCGGTCGTCACCCGGCCCGCTCCGCTGCCGGACCGGTTCTCTGCTGTCGACGCTACGGCTCCCGGCGCCGCCGGGGATCACCTGCACCGGGTGACGCGGAGGCCCCGGCCGGGCGCCGCGGCCCTTACCGCGCGGGTGCCGCCGCGGCCCGCCCGACCCCCGTGACGGGCGGGCCGCGGCACGGTGCGGGTCAGCCCAGGTCCGCCGGCGACTCGACGACCACCCCGTAGAGGTCGCCGATCGTCGCCAGCGCGGCGCGGTGGACCTGCTCGGCGCTCAGCCCGGTGCCGCCCGAGCTCAGCGGCCGGGTGGCGCAGGCCCGGGCGACGACGGTGGGCCGGTTGCCGCGCAGGAAGGCACCCGCGGTGGTGAAGGCCACGCACATGTGCGTCATGAAGCCGGCCACCACGACGTCCCGGTGCCCGGCGGCGTCGACCAGCTCGCCCAGCCCGGTGCCGACGAAGGCGTCCGGGGCCTTCTTGACCACGACCCGCTCGCCCTGCGCCGGCGCCACGCCGGGGTGGATCCGGCCGATCTCGGCGCGGACGTCGTACGGGGTGCCCTCCCCGCCGTCGTTGACCACGTGGATCACGGTGGCCCCCGCGGCCCGCGCCCGGGCGAGCAGCGCGGCGGCCTCGTCCAGCGCCTCGCGCCAGCCGTCGAGCTCCATCACCCCGCCGACGTAGGTGTTCTGGTAGTCGATCAGGATCAGGGTGGCGTCGGCGAGCGCGGCGGGCGTCTCGTCGAGGCCGTCGAGGGTGCGCAGGGTGGTCGTGGGCATGGGGTACCGCCTCGGGTCGGGTGTCTGGAGGATGGGCGGCCACGGCTGCGGTGGCCCGCATCGGAACGCTATGGCCGGCCCTCCGGTGTCGGCAATGTCGCCTAACATGCAGATTCCGACATCGCGTGTGAGCGGCCGAACCGGCCGGGGCAGGACCGGAGATGACCACCGTGACGCAGCAACGACTGATCGTCGTCGTCCTCTTCGAGGGCGTCGACCTGCTCGACGTCACCGGACCGCCGGAGGTGTTCTCGCTGGTCCGGCGGGAGACCGACGACGCGACGGGCTACCGCGTCGTCCTCGCCGCCGAGACCACGGCCCCGGTGACCACCGCCGCGGGCGTGCGGATCCTGCCCGACCTCACCTTCGACGAGGCCGCCGCCGCGGGCCCCATCGACACCCTGCTGGTGCCCGGGTCGGTCGAGGTCGACGAACTGCGCCGGGTCCACCCGCTCACCGACCCGGCCGTGGTGGACCGGGTGCGCACGCTCACCGGGCGCTCGCGCCGGGTCGCCTCGGTGTGCGTCGGCGCGCACATCCTCGCCGCCGCGGGGCTTCTCGACGGCCGGCGCGCCACCACCCACTGGTCGACGGCCGCGCGGCTCGCCGCCGAGTACCCGCAGATCGAGGTGGACGCCGATCCGATCTTCATCCGCGAGGGCGAGGTCTGGACCGGCGCCGGCATCAGCGCCTGCCTCGACCTCGCCCTCGCCCTGGTCGCCGACGACTTCGGCGAGGCCCTCGCGCTGCGGGTCGCCCGCCAGCTCGTGATGTACCTCAAGCGCCCCGGCGGGCAGAGCCAGTTCAGCGTCCCGCTGGAGCCGGTGTCCACCACCCGGCGGGTCGAGGAGCTGCGCCACCACATCCTGCGCAACCTGCCCGGCCGGCTCACCGTGCCCGACCTCGCCGCCCACGCGCACATCGGCGAACGGCAGCTGACGAGGATCTTCAAGACCGAACTCGGCACCACCCCGAGCGCCTACGTGGAGTCCGCCCGGCTCGAACTCGCCCGCCGGCACCTCGAGTCCACCGACGCCACGCTCGACCGGATCGCCACCGACTGCGGGTTCGGCACCACCGACACCCTGGTCCGCGCCTTCCGCCGGCGCCTGGACACCACCCCGACCGAGTACCGGCAGCGCTTCCGCACCGGAGCCGCTACGGAGGGGCCGGCAGCCGCACGGTGAACGCGGTGCGCCCCGGGCCGCTGGCCGCGTCCACCGTGCCGCCGTGCGCCCGGACCACCGCGCGCACGATCGACAGGCCCAGCCCGGTCGAGCCGGTCGACCGCGAGCGGGCCCGGTCGCCCCGGACGAAACGCTCGAACATCCGCTCCGCCAGCTCGGGGGCGATCCCCGGCCCGTCGTCGACGACCGCCAGCCGCACCTCGGCCCCGGCGCGCTCCAGGCTCAGCTCGACCCCCGTCCCGGCCGGGGTGTGGGCCCGGGCGTTCGCCAGCAGGTTGACCACCACCTGGCTCAGCCGGTGCTCGTCCCCGCGCACCAGCACCGGCTCCGCCGGCAGCGCCAGCCGCCAGCGGTGCCCCGGCCCGGCCGCCCGCGCGTCCGCCAGCGCGTTCAGCGCCACCCGGGTGAGGTCCACCTCGGCGTCGGCCAGCGGCCGGCCCGCGTCCAGGCGCGCGAGCAGCAGCAGGTCCTCGACGATCGCGCCCATCCGCACCGCCTCGGCGTCGATCCGCTCCAGCGAGTGCCGCACCGGCCCCGGCACCGCACCGGGGTGGCGCAGCGCGAGCTCGGCGTGCCCGCGGACCGCCGCCACCGGGGTGCGCAGCTCGTGGCTGGCGTCGGCGGCGAAGGCCCGCAGCCGCTCCTCCACCGCGTGCCGGCTGGCCAGGGCGTCCCCCACGTGCCCGAGCATCCGGTTGAGCGCCGTGCCCACCCGGCCGACCTCGGTGCGCGGGTCGTCGTCCGGCACCCGCTCCGCCAGGGTGACGGCGCCGCTGGCCAGCGGCAGGCCGGCGACCCGTTCGGCGGTGCCCACCACCCGGTCCAGCGGGCGCAGCGACCAGCGCACCCAGACCGCTCCGGCGGCGCCCGCCCCGGCCACGGCGAGCGCGAAGACCGTCAGCTCCAGGGTCGCCAGCCGGTCCACGGTGTCCTCCGCCGGGCGCAGCGGCAGCCCGCTGACCAGCACGTCGCCGTCCCGGCCGGCGACCGCGCGGACCCGGTAGCGCCCCTGCGCCCCGCCCAGGTCGACGGTGCCCGCCGACCCGCCGACCGGGAGCGCGGCCAGCGCCCGCTGCTCGGCGGGCGAGAGCGCCACCCTGTCGTCGTCGCCCAGGCCGTCCGCGTCGTCGGCGTCGCCGTCGACCACGCCGGCCGCGGTGACCCGGCCGTCCAGCAGCCGCACGCCCAGGGTGCCCGGGGTCTGCGCCCGGGTGTCGGTGCCGCCGCCGCCCTGGCCGGCGTGTTCGAGGCTGGCGGCGTAGCGACCGCCCGAGTCGGTGAGCTGCTGGTCCAGCCGGTCCACCAGGAAGTGCCGCAGGGCGGCCGTGGTGGCCAGGCCCACCGCCGCGCAGGTCACCACCAGCAGCACCAGCAGGCCGGCGATCAGCCGGGCCCGCAGCGTCCGCGGCACCAGCCGGGCGGCCCGGCGGCGCAGACCGCGGCGCCGGCGACCGGCGGGCCCGCCGCTCACGGCGCGGCCTTGATCAGGTACCCGGCACCGCGCACGGTGTGGATCATCGGGGGCCGGCCGGCGTCCAGCTTCTTGCGCAGGTAGCTGATGTACAGCTCGACGACGTGCGCCTGCCCGCCGAAGTCGTAGGACCAGACGGCGTCCAGGATCTGCGCCTTGCTCAGCACCTGGCGGGGGTGGCGCATCAGGTGGACGAGCAGCGCGTACTCGGTCGGGCTGAGGTCGACCGCCTCCCCGCCGCGGGTGACCTCGCGGGCCCGCTCGTCGAGCACCAGGTCGCCGAGCACCAGGGCGTGCGCGGGCGGCGGACCGGCCGCACCCGGCGGGGCCGCCCGGCGCAGCAGCCCGCGCAGCCGCACGACCACCTCGGCCAGACTGAACGGCTTGGTCACGTAGTCGTCGCCGCCCGCCGCGATCCCGGCGATCCGGTCCTCGACGGCGTCCCGGGCGGTCAGGAAGAGCACGCGCACCTCGGGCCGCTCGGCGTGCAGCCGGCGCAGCACCTCCATGCCGTCGAGGTCGGGCAGCATCATGTCCAGGACCACGGCGTGCGGGCGCCAGAGCGCCGCGGCGCGCACGGCCGCCCCGCCGGTGGTCGCGCCGCGCGCCTGCCAGCCCTCGTAGCGGACGGCGCCGCAGACCACCTCGACCAGGTCCGGCTCGTCGTCGACGACGAGGACCCTCCACTCCTGCCGCTCGGCGGTGTCGTCCACGGTGCTCCCTCGGTACGCGGTCGGCGGCGTTCATTCTGACCGCCCGCGATGAGAAAGTCCTGAGACCGCGGGGCCCGGTGGGCACCCCGTCGCACCGGCTCCGACCTGCGGGAACGCGGCCCGGGCGGCCGCCGGGAGCGGCCCCGGTTCAGAGGCGGCTCAGAGGTTGCGGTGCGATCGTGGTGCGCCCCGGCGGTGCTCGCCGCCGGGACGGAAGGAGTGATCCCCGATGGCCACCGCAGCACCACCGCGACCCGCCGGCCCGGCCCACCGGGCGGCGCGCCGCCCACCCGTGGCCGCCCCGCCCCGCCTGGTGCTCGCCCTGGTCGCCGCCGGCGCGCTCGGCGTCCTCGCGCTCTGGTGGTCAGACACCCCGGTGGTGGCAGGCCCGGCCGGGTGGCTGACCGGAGCGGGCCGGATCACCGGCCTGCTCGCCGGCTACGCGGCCCCGGTGCTGCTCCTGCTGATGGCCCGACTGCCGCCGCTGGAACGCGGGGTCGGTGCCGACCGGCTGGCCCGCTGGCACGCCTTCGGCGGTCGCTGGCTGGTGGCCGCGGTGTCCGTGCACGTGCTGTCCGTCGTCTGGGGCTACGCGCTGACCGACGGGCGCGGCCCGCTCGCCGAGGGCGTGGAGATCGTCCTCCACTTCCCCGAGATGCTCAAGGCCGCCCTGGCCACCCTGCTGATGCTGGGCACCGGCGCGGTGTCCGCCCGCGCCGCCCGCCGCCGGCTCTCCTACGAGACCTGGTACTACCTGCACCTGGCGACCTATCTCGCCGTCGCCCTGGCCTTCGGCCACCAGTTGGCCACCGGGGCCGACCTCGGCGACGGCCCGGCCCGCGCCGCCTGGTACGCCCTCTACCTCGGCACCGCCGCCCTGATCGGCTGGTACCGGCTGGCCGGACCGTGGCTGCTCGACCGCCGCCACCGGCTGCGGGTGGCCGAGGTCCGGCCGGAGGGCCCCGGCGTGGTGTCGCTCTTCGTCACCGGTCGGCGGCTGGACCTCCTGCGGGCCGAGCCCGGCCAGTTCTTCCGGCTGCAGTTCCAGGCGCCCGGGCTGCGCTGGGCCGCCAACCCGTACTCGCTGTCCGCACCGCCGCACCCGGACTTCCTGCGCTTCACCGTCAAGGACCTCGGCGGGCACAGCGCCGCGGTGGCCGCGCTGCGCCCCGGCACCCCGGTGCGCGCCGAGGGCCCGTACGGGGCGTTCACCGGGCGGCTGCAGCGGCGCGAGCGGGTGCTGCTGTTCGGGGCGGGGGTGGGCATCACCCCGCTGCGGGCACTGTTCGAGACGCTGCCGGGGGAGCTCACCCTCGTCCAGCGGGCCGCCCGGCCGCAGGACCTGCTGTTCCGGGCGGAGCTGGCGCAGGTCGCCCGGCGGCGCGGCGGCACGGTGCACGAACTGGTCGGCCCGCGGGAACGGGTCGGCGACCTGGGCGCCGCGCTCGCCCGGCTCGTCCCCGACCTCGCCGAGCACGAGGTCTACCTGTGCGGGCCGGAGGCGCTGACCGGGGAGGCGGTGCGGGCGCTGCGGGCCGCCGGGGTGCGGGCGGGGCGGATCCACCACGAGTCCTTCGCCCTCTGAGCCCGCCCCCACCGGCCCGGCCCGGCCACGCCGCCGTCCCGCCCGTCGCCGTCCTGCCCGTCGTCGTCCCGGCCGTCGCGTCCCGGCCGTCGTCGTCCCGGCGAACCACTGAACCGCCGAACCACCGAACCCCGAGGAGGCCCGCCCATGCGCCGAGCCGTCGTCAGCACCGCCGCCACCGCCGCCGGAGTGGTCCTGCTGCTCTCCCTCAAACCGCACGGCGCCGCCGGGCCCGCCCCGGTGATCAGCTCGGGCGGGGCCGCCGGCTCCGACGGCTCCGCGTCCGGCTCGGCCGGGTCCGCCGCCGGGGCCTCCGACGCCACCCCGGCCCCGTCCACCTCCCCCACCGGGGCCGGCGGGACGGGCGGCGCGGGTACCGTCCGGAAGGTCACCGGAGACGCCGTGAACACCCGCTACGGGCCGGTCCAGGTCGCGGTCACCCTCAGCGGGAGCAGGATCACCGCCGTCGACGTGGTCGAGTACCCCACCGAGGACCGCCGCGACCGGGAGATCAACAGCTCCGCGCTGCCGCTGCTCAACCAGGAGGCGCTGGCCGCCCAGAGCGCGCACGTCGACGTGGTCAGCGGCGCCACCTTCACCAGCGACGGCTACGCCCGCTCCCTGCAGAGCGCGCTCGACCGCGCCGGGCGGTGAGGCCGCCGTGCTCCGCCACGCCGAGCCCGTCATGGGCACCGTCTTCTCCTTCGCCGTCCGCGACCCGGGCCCGGACACCGCCGACGTGCTGCGCCGGATCGCCCGGCGGCTGCACCGGATCGACGCGGTCTTCTCGCCCTACCGGACGGACAGCCAGATCAGCCGCCTCGACCGGGGCGAGCTCGGCGTCGACGACTGCGACCCCGAGGTCCGTGCCGCCCTGGCGGCCTGCCGCGAGGTCGCCGACGAGACCGACGGCTACTTCACCGAACGCCCCGGCGGCCGGCTCGACCCGAGCGGCTGGGTCAAGGGCCGGGCCGTCGAGGAGGCCGCCGGGATGCTGGGCGACGCCGGGGCCCGGCAGTACTGCGTCAGCGGCGGCGGGGACGTGCAGACGGCCGGCGGGCCCTGGCGGATCGGCGTCGCCCACCCGCTGCGCACCGGCCGGCTCGCCGCCGTCCTGGCCGGCGACGGCCTGGCCGTGGCCACCTCCGGCACCGCCGAACGCGGCGCGCACGTCCTCGACCCGCACACCGGCCGCCCCGCGACCGGCCTCGCCTCGCTGACCCTGGTCGGCTCCCCCGGCACCGGCATCGCCCGCGTCGACGCCTGGGCCACCGCCGCGTTCGCGATGGGCCCCGACCGCGCCCTCGCCTGGGCCGGGCGACGCCCCGGCGTCGAAGCCCTGGCCGTGCTGCCCGACGGCACCAAGCGCTGGACGCCCGGCCTGCCCCGGCACCTCCCGGCCGTCGGCCCCGCCGACTTCCGGCCGGTCTGAGCCGCCCGGGCCTGCGTTCGAGGAGGAACCCGGGCCGCGGCCGCGCTCAGCGGACCGACGCGGCCCGCCACGCCTCCCGGGCGACCAACGGCGCCAGGTAGGACCACCGCCGCGAGCCGTCCGGGCACTCGCCGCCCTCCACCAGCGCCGACACGGCCTTGCGGGTGAACGGCACCCAGGCCGCCATGTCGTGCTCGAAGGTGCTGTGGCAGGCCTCGCGGCGCAGGTCGATCTCGGCGGCGTCGAGCCCGGAGCGGACGGTGGCGACCAGGGTGAAGCAGGACGCCGGCGCGCTCCAGCCCAGCCAGCTGATCACCGGCGGCCCGACGTCCTCCGGGCGCAGCCCCAGCTCCTCCTCCAGCCCGCGGTGCACCAGGCCGTAGAAGTCCTCCGCCGCACCGGGCTCGTCCCGGTACTTCATCGTCTCGTTGATGCCGACCGTCCACTGCGCCGGGAAGGTGTTCACCGCCAGCGAGCGCCGCAGCAGCAGCAACCGGCCCGCGCGGTCCCGCACCGCGACGCAGGCGCTGACCATGGTCGGCGGGGCGACGGCCACGAACCCGGTCAGGCCGAGCTCCAGGGCCTCCCGCACCCGCCGCGCCGAGTCCGCGTCCTCCCGGCCGAGCCGGGTCGTGGCCATGCACTCCGCGTAGTCGCTCTCCGCGATCCGCACCTCGCACACCCGGGCCCGGCTGTGCTCGCCGTGATCGACCGTCAGCCGCGAGACGTACGCCGTCCGCCCGGCCGCCCCGGCGGCGCGCTGCCGGTCCACCTCGTCCCGCCAGGCTGGGGTGGACAGCGCGTGCGGGCGCTCCACCCGGCCGCCGTAGTCCGTCACCAGCGTCGCGGGCGACAGCGGCCGCGTCGCCGACCAGGTGATCAGCGGCACCAGCCCGTCGGCCTCCGGGTCGTGCGCCCGCGCCCCCGGTGTCAGGCTCGCCCGCCGCACCCGGGCCAGCGGCACCCGCGAGCCCCCGTACTTGGCGAAGTCGTAGACCAGGTTGGTCACCACCCCGAGCAGCAGTGCCCCGCCCATCCCCAACCACCACTCCACAGAGGTCCCCCCGCCTCGAAGCCGACTCCCATTCTGGAGTTCCGGCGCCCCGGGCGACACCCGTTTCCGACGCCGGCCGACGGAGCGTCGGGCGGCCCCGGCAGCACGGCGCTCCGGGAGCACAGGCCGTTCCCTCAGGGGCAAACCGCCCGGCCCGCCCGCTCCTAGCGTGGAGCGCGTCACCACCCCACCCCGTCCCCGAGGGAGCACGCACCATGCCGTTCATCACCGTCGGCCAGGAGAACACCGCCGCCATCGAGCTCTACTACGAGGACCACGGCTCCGGTCAGCCGGTCGTCCTCATCCACGGCTTCCCCCTCGACGGGCACTCCTGGGAGCGGCAGAGCGCCGCCCTGCTCGACGCCGGGTACCGGGTCGTCACCTACGACCGCCGCGGGTTCGGGCGGTCCTCCCAGCCGACCACCGGCTACGACTACGACACCTTCGCCGCCGACCTGCACACCGTGCTGGAGACGCTGGACCTGCGGGACGCCGTGCTGGTCGGCTTCTCGATGGGCACCGGCGAGGTCGCCCGGTACGTGTCCGCCCACGGCTCGGACCGGATCGCCAAGGTCGCCTTCCTGGCCTCCCTGGAGCCCTGCCTGCTCAAGACCGACGACAACCCGGACGGCGCCGCCCCGAAGGAGTTCTTCGACGGCGTCGTCGCAGCGGTGAAGGCCGACCGCTACGCCTACTACCGCGACTTCTTCCAGGACTTCTTCAACCTCGACGAGAACCTCGGCAGCCGGATCAGCGAGGAGGCCGTCCGCAACAGCTGGAACACCGCGGCGAGCGGCGGCTCCTTCGCGGCCTCGGCCGCGCCCTCGACCTGGTACACCGACTTCCGGGCGGACATCCCGCGCGTCGACGTGCCCGCCCTGATCCTGCACGGCACCGGCGACCGCATCCTGCCGGTCGAGAACACCGGCCGCCCGTTCCACCGGGCGCTCCCCTCCGCCGAGTACGTGGAGATCGAGGGCGCGCCGCACGGCCTGCTCTGGACCCACGCCGAGGAGGTCAACGCGGCGCTGCTGGCCTTCCTGGCGAAGTGACCGCCGCGGCGGGGTGACTCCCCCGCGGCCCCGTCACCGCACGGGCGGGCCCGCCGACCGCCCCCGCCGCACCCCGACCGGCCGAGCCCCGAGCCCCGTACCGGACGTCCCCCCGAGGACGCCCGGTACGGGGCTCCGTCGCGTTCCCGGGGCTCCCACGGGCCGGCCCGCGCACCCCGGCCGGGACCGGTGCGCTCCGGGGACGGGGGCGGTGCACGGAGCGCCAACTCCGTTGTGCGGAGCCGACTTAACGTCAAGTCAGGCGGCCGGACGGGCCGCCCCCGTACATCCCGGCCCGTCCGGCCGCCACCACCGCCGCCCGCGCCCGGGCCGGCGGTCCGGAGCCACCACAGGAGGTAGTCGAGGTGCCTGCAATGCCGGTCAGCGGGCTCGTCCCGCGCGCCGTCGAGGCCGCCGCGGACGTCGTCGTCCGCAACGCGCGGATCCACACCGGGGACGCCCGCCGTCCGCAGGCGGGCGCCCTGGCCGTCCGCGACGGGCTGTTCACCGTCGTGGGCGAGGACGCCGACGTCGCCGCCGTGGTCGGGCCGTCCACCGTCGTGGTGGACGCGCTGGGCCGCCGGGTGGTGCCCGGCCTCAACGACGCCCACCTGCACGTGATCCGGGGCGGCCTCAACTACGTCCTGGAACTGCGCTGGGACGGCGTGCCCTCGCTGCGCCTGGCCCTGGCGATGCTCCGCGAGCAGGCCGCCCGCACGCCCGCGGGCCAGTGGGTGCGGGTCGTCGGCGGCTGGTCGGCCGAGCAGTTCGCCGAGAAGCGGCTGCCCACGCCCGCCGAACTGAACGAGGCCGCGCCGGACACCCCGGTGTTCGTGCTGCACCTCTACCAGTCGGCGATCCTCAACCGCGCGGCGCTGCGGGCCGTCGGGTACACCCGTGACACGCCCGACCCCAGGGGCGGCCAGATCGTCCGCGGCCGGGGCGGCGAGCCCAACGGCGTGCTGCTGGCGGCGCCGAGCGCGCTCGTCCTCTACTCCACCCTGGCCAAGGCCCCGGCCCTGGAGGGCGAGGACCGCCGCACCTCCACCCGGCACTTCCTGCGCGAGCTGAACCGGTTCGGGCTGACCTCGGCGATCGACGCGGCCGGGGGCTTCCAGAACTTCCCCGAGAACTACGGCACGGTGACCGAACTGGCCCGGGACGGCCTGCTGTCGCTGCGCATCGCCTACCACCTGTTCCCGCAGACCCCCGGCCAGGAGCTCGACGACCTGGCCCGCTGGGTCGCGACCGTGCGCCCCGGCGAGGGCGACGCCTGGCTGCGGCTGAACGGGGCCGGCGAGAACCTCACCTGGGCCGCCGCGGACTTCGAGAACTTCGCCGAGCCGCGGCCCGAACTCGGCCCCTACGAAGCCGAGTTCGAGAAGGCCGTCCGCCTGCTCATGGAGCACGGCTGGGGCTTCCGGCTGCACGCCACCTACGACGAGACGATCCGGCGCGACCTCGCGGTGTTCGAACGGCTCGCCGCGGAGGGGCTCTTCCCCGCCGGCAACCGGTGGCTCTTCGACCACGCCGAGACCGTCTCCCCGGACAGCCTCGACCGCATCGCGGCGCTCGGCGGCTCGCTCTCCGTGCAGAACCGGCTGTCCTTCCAGGGCGGGGCGTTCGCCCGCCGGTACGGCGCCGACGCCGCCGCCGGGGCCCCGCCGCTGCGAGCCATGCTGGAGCGCGGCCTGACCGTGGCCGCCGGGACGGACGCGACCCGGGTGTCCTCCTACAACCCCTGGGTCGCCCTGCACTGGCTGGTCTCCGGGCGCACCGTCGGCGGGCAGGCGACGCGCCCGCCGCGGAACCGGGTGGACCGTGCGACCGCGCTCGCCCTGTACACCAGGGCCGGCGCCGAACTGACCGGCGAGCAGGACGTCAAGGGCGTGCTCCGGGAGGGCTGCTACGCCGACCTCGCGGTGCTCTCCGCGGACTACTTCACCGTCCCCGAGCCGGACATCCCGCACATCGAGTCCGTGCTGACCGTCGTCGGCGGCCGGATCGTCCACGCCGCCGCCGAGTACGAGGGCATGGCGGAGGAGCTCCCGCCGGTCAGCCCCGACTGGAGCCCGGTCGCCCGCTTCGGCGGCTACCAGGCCCACCACCCGGGCACCAGCGGCGCGGGCGCCCGCCAGGCGGAGCTGCTCGGACAGGTCGTCGCCGAGTCGGAGCTGCAGCGCCGGTGGCGCGCGGACCGCGGCGACCTGACGGAGCACGCCCAGCCGTTCGACCCCTGCTTCCTGCTCTGACGCCGTCCGGCTCCCCGGACCGCCCCACCCCGACCTCCTCCACCCCACCGGCGTGGAGGCTCCCCCGACCGAAGGGAAACCCCCATGTTCGACGCGAACCAGGTCAGCGCCACCCCGAGCCCGGACCTGCTGACCCCCGACAACGCCGTCGTCCTCTTCGTGGACCACCAGCCGCAGATGTTCTTCGGCACCGGCAGCGGCGACCGGACCGCGATCATCAACGCCACGGTCGGCCTCGCCAAGGCCGCCAGGGCCTTCGACGTGCCGGTGGTGCTGACCACCGTCGCCGCCGAGTCCTTCTCCGGCCCGCTGCTGCCGCAGCTGGCCGCCGTCTTCCCCGACGCGGAGGTCCTCGACCGCACCTCGATGAACGCCTGGGAGGACCAGGCCGTCGTCGACGCCGTCAAGGCCACCGGCCGCGGGAAGGTCGTCATCGCCGGCCTGTGGACCGAGGTCTGCCTGGTGCTGCCGGTGCTCTCCATGCTCGCCCAGGGCTACGAGGTGTACGTCGTCACCGACGCCTCGGGCGGCGTCTCCCCGCAGGCCCACGAGCACGCCGTGCAGCGCATGACGCAGGGCGGCGCCGTCCCGGTGACCTGGGTGCAGGTGCTGCTGGAACTGCAGCGCGACTGGGCCCGGGCGGAGACGTACGGCGCCGTCATGGAGGTCGTCAAGGAGCACGCCGGCGCGTACGGCCTGGGCGTCGTCTACGCGCAGACCGTCATCGGGGCGCACGCGGCGGGCTGAGCCCCGCCGGCGCGCGACACCCGATCAGGAACCAGGGACAGGAACAGGAAGCGGACACGATGGATACCGGACTGCTGGTCCTCCGGCTGGTGGTGGGCCTGCTCATCGCCGGGCACGGGGTACAGAAGGTGAGCCACCGCCTCGGCGGCCACGGCCTGGCGGGCGGGACGGAGGAGTTCCGGCACGACGGCTTCCTCGGCGGCCCGCTCACCGCGCTCGCCGCGGGGGCCGGCCAGATCGGCTCGGGCCTGTTCCTGGCCCTGGGGGCGCTCACGCCCCTGGCGGCCATGGTCGCCATCGGCGTGATGACGGTGGCGATCACCGTCAAGCGCCCGAACGGGCTCTGGGTGCAGGACGACGGCTACGAGTACCCGCTGGTGCTGGTCGTGGTCACGGGCTCGCTGGCGCTCACCGGCCCGGGCCGGTGGTCCGCCGACCACGCGCTCGGCCTGCCCGGGTGGCCGCTCTGGCTGCCCGCCCTGGCCGTCGCCCTCGGCCTCGCCAGCGGCCTGCTGACCCGGGCTGTGCTGCACCGCCCCCCGACCGGGGAGGAGGCGGCCGCCGGTGCGCGCCCTGCTGGCTGACGCGCTGCGGACGGTGCGGCCGCCCCGGGCGGACCGGCACGGCCCGCTGCCGCCGCTGATGCTGCTGCTGACGGTGGCCACCGGTCTGGTCGACGCGGTGAGCTACCTCGGCCTCGGGCACGTCTTCGTGGCGAACATGACGGGCAACGTGGTCTTCCTGGGGTTCGCCCTGGCGGGGGCCTCCGGGCTGTCCGTCCCGGCCTCGCTGGTCTCGCTGGCGGCGTTCCTGACCGGTGCGCTCACCGGCGGCCGGCTCGGCACCCGGCTGGCGGCGCACCGCGGGCGCCTGCTGGCCCGGGCCGCCGCCGTCCAGGCCGTCCTGGCCGCCGCCGCCACCGCCACGGCGGCCGCCTCCGGCACCGGGGCCACCGCGTCCGGCGGCGCCGGGTACGCGCTGATCGTGCTGCTGGGGCTGGGCATGGGGCTGCAGAACGCGGTGGCCCGGCGGCTGGGCGTGCCCGACCTGACGACCACGGTGCTCACCCTGACGCTGACCGGGCTCGCCGCCGACTCGGCTCCGGCCGGGGGCGGCGCGCCCCGCCCGGGCCGGCGGATCCTCTCCGCGCTGGCGATGATGCTCGGCGGCGTCGCGGGCGGGGTCCTCGTCCTGCACGGGCTGCTGGTGGCGGCCCTCGGACTCGCCTCGGCGCTGCTGCTGGCCACCGCCGTGACGGCCCACCGAGTCTCGGCCCCCGACGCCCCGTGGGCGCCGCCGGTGGCCTGAGCCGCGGGTCGGTACCGCTGAAGGGCCGCCAGGCGGCGGTCCTTCAGCGGTGTGCCCCCGTCGTCGCCGCGGCACAACCGCCCATACCCCTCTGTATGATGATCTTTCAACAGTTGGGGGGTTCATGGACCAGCAGGCGCCGCAGGCCCTGGGGCCGCTGCTGCGCGCCCACCGGCACGCCGCCACGCTGACCCTGGAGGAGCTCTCGGAGCGCTCCGGCGTCAGTGCGCGAGCCATCGGCGACATGGAACGCGGCCACAGCCGGGGCCCCCAGCCCCGCACCGTCGACGCCCTCGCCACCGCCCTCGGCCTCCCCCCGGACGACGCCGCGGCCCTGCTCGCCGCCGCCCGCTCCGGCCGCCGGCGGCAGCCGGCCGTCACCGCCCGGCCCTGCGAACTCCCGCCCGCCGTACCCGACTTCACCGGCCGTGCGACCGAGACCGACTGGCTCGCCCGGACCACCACCGACCCCCGGGCGCACCGGGTGTCGATCGTCTCCGGCGCCCCCGGCCTCGGCAAGACCGCACTCGTCCTGCACGCCGGCCGGGCCCTCGGCGAGCGCTTCGCCGACGGCTGCCTCTTCCTCGACCTGCGCGGACTGGACACCGACCCGGTCCCCCCGCACGACGCCCTGGCGAGCCTGCTCCGGGCCCTGGGGGTGCGCGAACGCGACCTCCCGGTCGACACCGCCGAACGCCAGACGCTCTACCGCGGCCTGCTGCGGGAGCGGGACGCCCTCGTCGTCCTGGACAACGCCGCGCACGAGGGCCAGCTGCGCGCCCTGCTGCCCGGGCCCGGCCGGGGCACCGTCTGGGTCACCAGCCGCCGCTCGCTCACCGGCATCGAACACGCCCGGCGCCTCGTCCTGGAGCCGCTGCCCGCCGAGTCCGCCACCACCCTGCTCGGCGCGATCCTCGCCCAACGCGACGACCACCCGGCCCGGGACGACCGGCCGGCCGGCGGCGGCCACCCGGCCGACCCCGCCGCCCTGGCCCGGGTCGCCGACCTGTGCGGACACCTGCCGCTGGCCCTGCGCATCGCCGGCAACCGGCTGCTCAGCCGGCCCGCCTGGGACGCCCGCGACCTCGCCGACCGCCTCGACGACGAGGACCTGCGGCTCCACCGCCTCGCCGCCGGCGACCTGCGGATCCGCTCCGCCTTCCGGCTCTCCTACGAGCAGCTCGGGGAGCCCGAGCGCCGTCTGTTCCGCCGCCTGGCCCTCGTCCCCGGCCCGGACTTCGACGCCGCCGCCGGCGCCGTGCTCACCGGTCTGCGCCCCGGCCCGGTGGAGGAGATGCTGGACGAACTGCTCGAACTCGGCCTGCTCGGCACCACCGCCGGCGACCGGATGCTGTTCCACGACCTCCTCCGCCTCTACGCGCGCGAGCGGCTCGACGAGGAGGAGGGCGCGCAGGAGCGCCTGGCCGCCGACACCGCCCTGCACCGCTGGCTGCTCGACACCGCCGCCGCCGCGGGCCAGTGCTTCCAGCCCGACGGCCCCCGGCCCGGCAGCGCCTTCGCCACGCCGCGGGCCGCCCAGCTGTGGCTGGAGGCGGAGAGCGCCAACTGGCTCGCCGCACTGCGGCGGGCCGCGGTGGAGGGCCGGCACCCCGAGGTGGTGCGGACCGCCGAGTCCATGCACTGGTTCTCCGACCGCTGGACGTACTGGGGGCACTGGCCCGAGGTGTTCGGTCTCTCCCGCACCGCCGCCCGCGCGCTCGGCGACACCGCCGCGGAGGCGACCCACACCAACTACCTCGCCTGGGCGCAACTCTCCTGCCTGGGCCGCCCCCGCGAGGCGCTCGCCACCGCCGGCCAGGCCGCGGACCTCGCCGACCGGGCGGGGGACACCGTCCAGCAGGCCTGGGCGCGCTTCTACGCGGCCAGCGCCGCCAACCGGCTCGGGGACCTCGACACCGCGGTCCGGCGGGCCCGGCACTCCGCCGAGCTGTTCGCCGCGGCCGGCGACCGCGAGGGCCACCCGCAGGCGCTGATGGCGCTCTCCGCCGCCCAGCACCGGCAGGGCGCGGAGGCGGACTCGCTGGCCACCGCCGACACCATCCTCGGGCTGCTGGCCGACCCCGCCACCGCGCCGGGCGCGGCGCACATCGTCGACTTCACCACGGCCAACGCGCTGATCGGCAAGGGGCGGGCGCTGCTCGGCCTCGACCGACCGGCCGAGGCCGAGGCCGCCTTCACGCAGGCCCGCCGGGTGAGCGACCGCGTCGGCGTCCCGATGCTGACCGGCATCGCCGCGGTCGGGCAGGCCCGGGCCCTGGACGCCCTCGGCGAGCGGGACCGCGCGGTCGCCGCGGCGCGCGAGGCCCGGGCGGCCGCGGAAACCGCCGGCGACACCGTCCGGCAGGCCGAGGCCACGGCCCTGCTCGCCGACTGGACCGACCGTCCCTAAGCGCCGTCCCGGCGGGTGGGCGCGCCGGGCCCGGCCACCGGGCGGGGCAGCCCGGCCCGCAGGGCGGGTTCCGCCGCCGTACTCGCCGACCACTCGCTCGGCGAGACGCCGTAGGCGGCCCGGAACGCCCGGCTGAAGTGACTGGCGCTGACGAACCCCCAGCGGCCCGCGACCGCCGCCACGGTGGGCCGCCCCGCGGCCGGGCGGGCCAGGTCGCGCCGGCACATGTCGAGCCGCTGGCGCTGGATCCAGCGGACCACCGTGACGCCCTCGAAGCGGAAGAGCTTGTGCAGGTAGCGCACCGACACGTGGTGGGCGGCCGCGATCCGCTCCGGCCCGAGGTCGCGGTCCCCCAGGTGGCGCAGGATGTGGTCCTTGATCCGCGCCAGGGTGGCCAGCGCCGCCTCCGGGGCCGGCGGGGCCGACCGGCCGCGGCGTTCCTGGGCCAGCACGGCCAGCAGGTCCAGCGCCGTGGTGGCGAGCCGGCCGGCCACCGCCGGCTCCAGCTCCCCGGCCGAGCGGGCCAGCCGTTCCAGGTAGGCGGCCACCAGCCCGGCGGTGCCGGCGGAGCCGTCGAAGGCCGTCGCGGTGAGCACCCGCAGGTCCTCGTCGGAGACGCCGACCGCCGTCCTCGGCCAGTGGAAGGCGGTGAACTCGAAGTGCTCCGGGAGCTCCTTGACGAACGGCCGGCCGGCGTCGGAGATCGCGAAGGTGCCCGGGTCCAGCGGCACCTGGCGGTCGTTCTGGAGCAGCCGGGCCCGGCCGCGGTGCTGCAGGGCCAGCGTGATGTGGTCCTCACCGCCCCGGGCGATCAGGCCGGCGCTGCGCACCACCCGCTGCGGGCCGCCCCGCACCCGGGAGACCTGCAGTGCGCCCAGCCGCCGGCTGGTGATGGTCGCGGCCGCGGGCTCGGCCTCGAGCAGGGACACGTCCAGCGGGATGAAGGTGCGGGAGACCGCCTCGTGCCAGTACTCGGCGCGTTCGGCGGGCGGGATCGGGGCGGTGTCGAGGACGACAGTCATCAACGCTCCTACGACGGCTGTCGGGCACGTCGGACCAGCCGGTCCGGCGGCACGGGCGGGGAGGGCGGCGGGCGCGGGGACCGCGCCCGCCGGCTCCTCCATCACACCCCGCAGCGGTGCCCCGGACCAGGAGGAACAACAGGAGGAACTTCGCCCGCCGCCCGGACCGGAACGCCCCCGCCGGCCCGGCGGGTCGTCACCAGGAGTGCCGGTGCAGGGCGACGTGCACCGTGTCGACGGCCTGGATCAGCGCCGCGCGGGCCGTCCCGGTGGGGCAGTGGCCGGCGAGCAGCAGGAAGCCGTGCACCGCGCCCTGGTAGCGGGTCGCCACCACCGGGACGCCCGCCGCGCGCAGCCTGGCCGCGTACGCCTCCCCCTCGTCCCGCAGGACGTCGGCCTCGGCGGTGAGCACCAGCGCCGGGGGCAGCCCGGCGAGCTGGTCCAGCCCGGCCCGCAGCGGGGCGGCGGTGGGCTCCAGCCGCCGCTCCGGCTCCGGGACGTAGGCGTCCCAGAAGCGGCGCATGTGGTCGCGGTGCAGGAAGTAGCCCGTCGCGTAGCGGTGGTAGGACGGGGTGTCCAGGTCGGCGTCGGTCACCGGGCAGACCAGCACCTGGTGCAGCAGCGGGGCGTCGCCGTGCCGGCGGGCGAGCAGGGTCAGCGCCGCCACCAGGTTGGCGCCGGCCGAGTCCCCCACCGCGGCGATCCGCCGCCCGTCCAGGCCGAGCAGGTCGCCGTGCGCGTGGATCCAGCGGACGACGGCGTGGCACTGCTCGACGGCCACCGGGTAGCGGGCGAGCGGGGCGGCGGCGTAGTCGACGTAGACCACCGCGGCGTCGGCGCCCAGGGCGAACTCGGTGATCAGCCGGCGGTAGGAGGCGGCGTCCCCGAGCGCCCAGCCGAGGCCGGGCAGGAGGAGCACCACCGGGCTCGGTTCGACGGTGCCGGCCGGTCTGGTGACCTGGACGCGCACCCGCCCGGTCGGCCCGCAGGGCAGCTCGAACCAGCGGGTGGTGGTGCCGTACGGGTCGTCCGCTCCGCCGTCCCCCGGCAGCCGCCCGGCCGGCTCCCCCGGCCATGACGCCGGCCCCGCCGTCGGACCGGGCGTCGGGGCCGGGCCGTCCGCCACGGCCAGGAATCCGAGGTCCGGGAGCTCCGCCGCCGGGCGCCCGGCCCGGGCGTCCAGGAACTCCTGGAGCGCCCGGTCGAGCACCGGTCGGCCGCCGTGCGAGGGGGTGGTGGTGTCGGACAACGCTGATCTCCTGGCGTGGACGGATGGACGCCGCCGCGCCCGACGGGCGCCACGGCCGGAGCCCGGTGCGCACCGGGCGGGGCGTCGGCCCGCGGCCCCCGCCGCCGACGCGCCGCTCGACCGTACTGCGGGCGGGCCGCCCCGCCTGGTCTGTCCGCGCACGGATTTCCCGCCGGGGCGGACCGGGGGGCGGCCGTCGGCGTGCGACCGGTCAGCCGGCCGTGCCGCCCCCGGTCGCCCGCCACTCGCGCGGCGACACCCCGTAGGCGGCGCGGAAGGCCCGGCTGAAGTGCGCCGGGTTGACGAAGCCCCAGCGCTGGGCCACGGAGGAGACGGTCGGCGCGGTGCGCCCGCGGCGGGCCAGCTCCTCGGCACAGGCCTCCAGCCGGCGCCGCTGGACGAACCTGCTCACCGTCAGCCCCTCGCCCTCGAAGAGCCGGTGCAGGTAGCGCACCGAGATGTGGTGGGCGCCCGCGACGCTCTCCGGCGACAGCCCCGGGTCCTGCAGGTGGCGGTCGATGTGCGCGCGGATCCGGCGGACCAGGTGGTCGTTCGGGGCTTCCGGCTCCTCCACCGCCCGGCCGGTCAGCTGCCCGACGAGCGTGCTGAGCAGGTCCGCCACGCTGCCGGCCAGCCGGTCGCCGATCGGCGCGGGGTAGGAGTGGGCGGACGCCGCCAGCGTGCCCAGGAAGGGCAGCAGGACGGAGCCGCACCCCTCGCCGGGCGTGACGGCCGTGCCCGCCACCTGCCGCAGCTCCCCCTCCGACACCCCCAGCAGCCGGCGCGGCAGGTGGAACAGGTGGGTGCGGAAGCGTTCCGGATAGTCGAGCGAGTAGGGCCGCGCGGTGTCGTACAGCACCAGCCCGCCCCCGGCCACCTCGGCCCGTCGGCCGTCCTGTTCCAGCACGGCCCGCCCGGACACCTGCACCCCGACGCCCACCTGCGGTTCGGTCCGCGACCGGGCGATCAGGCCGGCGGTCCGGGACACCCGCGCCGCGTCCGCCTCCAGCGTGGAGACCCGGACGTACCCGAGCCGGTGCGACGCCAGACGGCCGTCGAACGGCCGCGCGGCGAGCGGGACCACCTCCACCGGCACCACCGTCCGTGACACCGCCTCGCCCCAGAACGCCGCCTTCTCACCGTCCGCCACCGACGCGGTCGTCACCTGCCAGCCCACCCGGCCGCCCTTTCCCCGAAGCCCTGCGCGGCCAGCCTGCTCCGCGGGTCGGACGCCGGGTTAGGTCATCTGACTGCCCCGTCGCGGCGGTGCGCCCCGGGGCCGGGCACGGTGCACGGGGAGGACAGGACCGGGCCGGTCAGCCGGGGCCGAGGGCGTGCGCGAGCGCGGCCCGCGAGGTGATGCCGAGCTTCGGGAAGACCTTGTAGAGGTGCGCGGCGACGGTGCGCGGCGACAGCTGCAGCAGCCCGCCGATCTCCTTGTTGGTCAGGCCGGTCGCCGCCAGCCGGGCGATCCGCAGCTCCTGCCCGGTCAGGGCCGCGGGGCCTGCGCCCTCCTCGGCGGCCGCGGCGGGGCCGCCCGGCTCGGGCGCCACCTGCTCGCCCGCGGCCCGGAGCTCCTCCTGGCAGCGCCGCGCCCAGGGGTCGGCCCGCAGCCGGCGGAAGGCGTGGTACGCCGCGCGCAGCACCTCGCGGGCGCCCGGCCGGTGCCGCCGGCGCAGCCAGGAGCCGTGCGCGAGCCGCAGCCGGGCGGCGTCGAACACCCACCGCTCGGCGTCGGGTACGGCGAAGGCCGCCCGGTACGCCTCGTCGGCACCGGCGTCGTCGGCGGCCACCGCGGCGGCGGCCGCGACCAGGAAGGCGTGGTGGCCGGAGATCCCGGCCGCGCCGACGGCCCGCGCGGCCGCCAGGTGCGCCCGCGCCTGGGCGTGGCGGCCGGTGTGCACGGCGGCCGTCACCAGGTCGAGGACCAGCGCGTGCCGCCAGGGCGGCCCGACGGGCGGCCGCTCGGCCGGAGCCGCCGGGGGGACTGCGGAGCCCGGGGCGACCGGGGCGAGCTGCGCGTACGCCTCCTCGTACCGCCCGTGGGCGAGGGCGGCGAGGCCCCGCAGGTGGGCGAGCCGGTCGAGGACGAAACGCATCCTGGCCCGGGTGGCGGTCGGCCCGATCGCCCGCTCGACCTCCCGCAGCCCCTCTTCGTCACCGCGGCCGGCCAGGAACTGGGCGTGGTAGTAGCGGAACATCAGCGCGTTGGCGTGGTAGCCGAGTTCGTCCGCGACCGCCGCCTCGCGCAGGCAGACGGCGGCCTGCTCCCAGCGGCCGAGCAGGAAGTCCTCGTGGCACTTGGCCTTCGCCACCGAGCCCTGGGTGGCGAAGCCGTGCAGGCCGGTGAGCCGCTGCCAGAGGTCGCCGCCGGGGCAGTCGAGCGCCGACGCGGTCCACAGCAGCAGCCAGGAGGCGCCCGCCTCCTGCTCCTCGGTCATCCCGTCGGCGACGGCGCGCAGTTCCCCGGCCACCGCCGGGTCCGGGTCGGTCCAGGCCCGCAGGCAGAGCCGGCCCGCCTCGGAGACGCTCCCCCGGTGGCGTTCCAGGGCCCGCCAGGCGCAGGGGTCGTCGGTGTGGGTGGCGGACAGCAGCAGCTTGAAGTAGACCTGCTCGACCAGCCCGCCGAAGGTGTCGGCGCCCGGCGCGGTCATCGCGTCGAGGGCTGCGGGCAGCAGCGCCGCGGAGGACGCGAAGTCGACCCGGTGGCTCTGGTCGACGTACACCCGGGCGTAGGCGAACAGCGGGGCGACGTCCGCCGGGACGGGTGCGCCGGACAGCCCGGCGACCAGCTCGGCGCTGTGCCGCAGCTGCCCGCCGCGGGCCGCCATCACGGCGGCCCAGGTGAGCCTGCGGGCGCGGTCGGCCGGGTCCGGGCTGAGGGCCGCGGCGCGCTCCAGCAGCAGCGCGCCCTCCGCGTCGCCGCCGCGGCGGGCCAGCCGGCGGCCGACCTCCTGGAGGCGGTCGGCGAGGGCGGCGTCCGGGAACAGGGCCGCCGAGGCCTCGTGGACCAGCCGACGCGGGTCGTCCGGGGCGAGGGCGGCGGCGAGCGTGCGGTGGGCCGCGCGCCGGTCGGCGTCGGAGGCGCCCGCGACCACCGCGCTGCGCACCAGCGGGTGGCGGAACACCAGCCGGCCGGCCGGGTCGAGCCGGGCGAGCCCGTCGGCCTCGATCCGCTCCAGGCTGCGGCGGGCGTCCTCGTCCGCGAGGGCGCTCAGCCACCCACTACCGGCGTCCGCGCCGGTGGCCAGCGCGCCGAGCAGCAGCAGGCGGCCGGCCTCCGGGGTCGTCCCGCCGAGCCGCTCGGCGAACATCCGCTCCAGCGTGCGCCCGAGCGGCAGGTGGTCCGGCAGCGGGGCGGCGCCGCGCTGCTGGGCGCCGGCCAGCTGCCGGGGCAGTTCGACCAGTGCCAGCGGGTTGCCGACGGCCTCGGCCAGCACCCGGTCGGCCGTGGTCGCGGCCAGCCCCGGGTGCCGGTCGGCCAGCAGTGCCGCCGCGTCGGCCCGGTCGAGCGCGCGCACGTCGACCGGCTCGTCCGACCAGCTCGAGGCCGCCGAACCCGCCGGGCGGCCGGCCCCGACGATCACCAGGGGCAGTTCGGCGCAGCGGCGGCGCAGGAAGGCGAAGACGGCCGCGCTGGAGGAGTCCACCCAGTGCAGGTCGTCCAGGAGGAGCAGGACCGGGGCGGTGCGCGCCGCGTCGCCCAGCAGCGCGAGGGTGGCGGCGCCGACGGCGAAGCCGCTCGGGGTGCCGGCCCGGACGCCGAGCGCGCTCTCCAGGGTGTCCCGCTGGTGGGGTGACAGGCCGTCCGAGCGCCGCAGGAGGGCCCAGACGGCCTGGTGCAGCGCGCCGAACGCGAAGTCGGTCTCCGCTTCGGCGCCGACGGCCCGCAGGACGGTGAAGCCGCGTCCGCGCGCCTGCCGCTCGGTCCAGGCCAGCAGGGTGCTCTTGCCGACCCCGGCCTCGCCGCGCAGCGGCACGGCGGTGCCGCCGGCGCCGCCGGCCGCCCGGACCAGGGCGGCCTCCAGGAGCCCGGTCTCCCGCCGCCGGCCGATCAGGGCGGGGCCCCGCGTCTCGTCCACCACTCTCGTTCCTCCCGGGTCGGCCGGCCTGCTCGCTGCCCCGGCCTCCCCAGGTTATCGCTCGTCAGCGGGCCTGGCGGACGTGCGCGACGGGCCCTCACCACCCCTTCTCGTCATCTTGACGAGATGCACCCGGGACCTTTATCGTCCTCATGACGAGAAGAGGTGCTCCTCCCCATGGCCGACATCACCAGACGCTTCGGACTGCGCCACCTGCGCGCCGTCCCCACCGCCCACATCCGCCACCTGAACCGCGGCAAGGTCGTCCACGACGGCACCGGCCTGGCGTTCTGGTTCCGGCCGCTCACCGCCGCCCTCTCCGAGGTGCCCGTGGACGACCGCGAGCTCGCCATGCTCTTCCACGCCCGCACCTCCGACTTCCAGGACGTCACCGTGCAGGCCACGCTGACCTACCGGATCACCGAACCCGCCGTCGCCGCGAGCCGCGTCGACTTCGGCATCGACCCGGACACCGGCGCCTGGCGCGCCGCCCCGCTCGACCAGCTCGCCACCCTGCTCACCGAGACCGCCCAGCAGCACGCGCTCGGACTGCTCGCCCGCACCACCCTCGCCGCCGCCCTGGTCGACGGCGTCAGCGCCGTGCGGGACCGGATGGCCGAGGGGCTCGCCGCCGAACCCCGGATCGCCGAGACCGGCCTCGCCGTGATCGCCGTCCGGGTCGTCGCCCTGCGCCCCGAACCCGAGGTGGAGCGGGCCCTGCGCACGCCCGCCCGGGAGCTGGTCCAGCAGGAGGCCGACCGGGCCACCTTCGAACGGCGCGCCGTCGCCGTCGAGCACGAGCGCGGCATCGCCGAGAACGAGCTCGCCAACCGGATCGAACTCGCCCGCCGGGAGGAACAGCTGCTCGCCCAGCAGGGCGCCAACAGCCGGCTCCAGGCCGAGGAGGAGGCCGTCGCCGGGCGGGTCCGCACCGACGCCGAGGCCGAACGCCGCATCCGGCTCGCCGGCGCCGAGGCGGACGCCGCCCGCGCCCTCGGCGACGCCCGCGCCGCCGCCGAGGCGGCCTGGCTCACCGCCCACCAGCAGGCCGACCCGGCCGTGCTGCGGGCCCTCGCCCTGATGCGGCTGGCCGAGCACCTGCCGCAGATCGACAGCATCACGCTCACCCCCGACGTGCTGACCGGGCTGCTGGCCAAGCTCGGCGGCCCCGCGGGCGGGACGGACCGGTGAGCCTCGCCCCCCGGGCGGTGCTGGTGCACCGCCGGACGGAGTACGAGGAGCTGCTCGCCCACCACGGCACGCCCGGGCAGGCCGCATTCTTCCTCTCCTCCCGCGGCCGCTCGGTCGAGGAGGTGGAGCAGCGCCACCACCGGCAGGCCGCCGCGCTGGCCCGGGCCGCCGCCGCCGTCCCGCTGGACTGGCGGCGCACCCGGGTCGAGCGCGCCGACCTGCCGCGCTTCCTGTTCGAACCGGGGGACGTGGTGGTCGTGGTCGGCCAGGACGGGCTGGTCGCCAACGCCGCCAAGTACCTCGACGGGCAGCCGGTGATCGGGGTCGACGCCGATCCCGGCCGCAACCCCGGCATCCTGGTCCGCCACCGCGCCTCCGCACTGCCCGTCCTGCTGGCGGCCGCCGTCTCCCGCGGCGGCGACCGGCACGTCGAGGAGCGCACCATGGTCGAGGCCGTCGCGGACGACACCCAGCGGCTGCTCGCGCTCAACGAGGTGTACCTCGGTCAGCCCGGCCACCAGACCGCGCGGTACCGGCTGGCGGTGGACGGGGAGGAGGCCGAGCCGCAGGCCTCCTCGGGCGTCCTGATCGGCACCGGGACCGGGGCCACCGGCTGGTGCCGCTCCGCCTGGCTGGAGCGCGGCGGCCCCGTGCCGCTGCCGGAGGCGGTGGCGCCGTCGCTCGCCTGGTTCGTCCGCGAGGCCTGGCCCTCGCCCACCACCGGCACCAGCCGGGTGCACGGCGTGCTCGACGACGGCCGCGGGCTGGTGCTGACCGTCGAGTCGGACCGGCTGGTGGCCTTCGGCGACGGCGTCGAGTCGGACGCCCTAGAGCTGACCTGGGGGCAGAGCGTCCGGGTCGGCGTGGCGGAGAACCGGCTGCGGCTGGTGGTCTGACGGCCCGTCGGCGGATCCCGGCCCACAGGCGGGTGCCGGCGGTCCGCAGGGCCTACGGCGCGTCGGAGGCGCCCGACGGGCCGGGCGCCTCGCCGGGGTCGGACGGGCCGGACGGGCCGGACGCGTCCGCGAGGCCGGACGGGCCGGGCGGGAGCACCCCGCCGAGCAGGGCCCGGACGGTCGCCCTCGCGAACTCCTCGGCCCCGGCCGGCCGGAGCGCCTCGGCGGGGGCCTCGGCGGCGTAGAAGAGCTCCAGGAAGGCCCGGTGGAAGCAGGCCCCGATCAGCAGCATGGCGGCGGCGTCCGGGTCGACGGCGGAGGAGACCCGGCCCAGCCGCTGTTCGGCGCGCAGGTAGTCGGCGAGCCGGGCACTGACGTTGTGCGGGCCGGCGTCGCCCAGCTTGCCGCGGTGGGCGGCGAGCAGCTCGGGGCTCGCGAACAGCGATCCGGCCATCGGGAAGGACTGCCGGTAGAACGGGACGGCGACCCGGACCACCTCCTCCAGGTGCTCGCCGACCGAGCCCAGGCCGGCCCGGCCCGGCAGGTCGGCCACCGCGTCGGCGAGGCGCGGGGCGCGCTCGCGCAGCACCCGGACGAAGATCTCCTCCTTGTCGCGGAAGTGCTTGTACAGCGCCGCCTCGGAGCAGCCGGCGGCCCGGGCGATCTCCTTGGTGGTGGTGCGGGTGAGCCCCACGGTGGCGATCAGGCGGGCCGCGGCGTCGAGCACCCGCGCCCGGGTGAGGGCCCCGCCGGTCAGCGGCGCGGCGGCCGCCGGCCCGCCCGGGCCCGCGTCGCCCGGGCCCCCGTCGCCCCGCTTGCCGCCGTCTCGATCCGCGCCGTCTCGGTTCACGGGCGCCAGCCTACCTTGACAGGTGGGTGAGCACTCACCCACCATCGAAGTAAGCATTCACTCACCCCCTGGGAGCAGTCATGCGACTCACTGTTCTCGGCGCCACCGGAGGCGTCGGACGCCATCTGGTCGGCCACGCCCTGGCCGACGGGCACCAGGTCGTGGCGGCGGTCCGCGATCCGGCGCGACTGCCGCTCCGCCACGAGCGGCTGACCGTCGTCCGGACGGACGCCCTCGACCCCGCGTCCCTGAAGCCCGTGGTCGAGGGGGCCGACGCGGTGCTCTCCGGCATCGGCGCGAACGGCCGCTCGGACCCGCTGAAGCCCGCCTCGACCTCCGCCCGGGCGGTGGTGGCGGCGATGACCGAGGTCGGGGTGCGCCGGATCCTCACGGTGAGCGCGGCGCCGCTCAACCGCACCGGGGCCGGCCAGTCCGTGCTCGCCGGCCGGATCCTCTCGCCACTGCTCCGGGCGTTCCTGCGGGACGTCTACACCGACCTGGAGGCGATGGAGCGCGTCCTGCGGGCGAGCGGTCTGGACTGGACGGCCGTCCGGCCGCCGCGACTGACCGACGGACCCGGCCGGGGCCACTACCGCCGGAGCGTCGACTCCGGCCCGCCCACCAGCTCCGTCAGCCGGTCCGACGTCGCGCGGGCGATGCTCGACCTCGTCGCCGCCCCGGAGACCTTCGGCCACACCGTGGGCGTGAGCGCCTGACGGACCCGCCCGGCCCCGGACGCCGTCCGCCGACCCCGGTCAGACCCGGGGCCGACGGGCGGCGCCGCCATTGACATGTCCCGGCGATAGCTGTGAAGCTGCTTGAAACTGCCTACTTTCAAGCAACTTCGCGCAGCAAGTGAACATCTCTTGCGCAATCGACGGGAGAACCCACCGTGCGCCAGGTTCGCCAGCGCTTACGCCGGGCCGCCCTCGGCGTGGCCCTGACCAGCATCGCCGCCGTGGCCGGGCCCGCCCTGCCGGCCCGCGCCGCGACCCCCGGCTCCGCCGTCCTCGACCAGGACCACCAGAGCGTCACCTGGCAGAGCGCCCAGTACGCCAAGGGGACGCTCGGCGGCCCGGGCACCTGCCCGCCCGCCGGCCAGGACCCGGGCGGGGCCGTCTGCGACCGCTTCGACCTGACCGTGACCGTCCCCGCCGGCTACTGGGACGACAACCCGGAGGGCGGCGTCCCGGTCTCCGTGCAGTGGCAGAACCCCACCGACGACTTCGACCTGTACGTCTACGACGACGCCGGCAAGGAGGTCGCCCAGAGCGCCGGCACCGCCGACCCCGAGGCCACCGTCATCCCGAAGGCCTCCGGCACCTACCACGTCCTGGTCGTCCCCTACGACGTGCACGGCGGCTCCTTCACCGGCCGGGCCTACCTGCCGCAGACCGCCGACGCCGGCGACCTCACCTCCCTCACCGGCTCCCAGGGCGGCTACGACATCGCCGCCGGCGCGCTCAGGGCCCGGGTGGACTTCCTCGCCGACGACCAGCTCCGGCTGCAGGCCGCCCCCGACGGCGTCCTCACCGACCCGGCCGGCCGCACCATCGTCCGCACCCAGCCCGCACCCCAGCGGAACACGAGCACCTTCGACGCCGGCGCGTACTACGGCATCCGCTCCCCCGGCCTGGTGCTGCGGGTCTACAAGCACCCGCTGCGCTTCGGCCTGTACAAGGCCGACGACCGCACCGCCCTCTGGCAGGAGGCCGCCCCGCTGCGCTGGAGCACCGGCGGGCTGCGGCAGAGCCTCGTCCGCGGCCCCGACGAGCAGTTCTTCGGCGGCGGCGAGCAGAACGGCTCCTTCTCCCACCGCGACCGGACGATCCACGTCGCCAACAGCTCGAACTGGAACGAGGGCGGCTACAACAACTCCCAGCCGTTCTACGTCTCCACCGCCGGCTACGGCGTCTTCCGCAACACCTTCGCCCCCGGCACCTACGACTTCGGCTCCCCCGTGCACACCGGGCAGCAGGAACGCCGCCTGGACGCCTACTACTTCACCGGTGACATCAAGTCGGTGATCGGCCGCTACACCGCCCTCGTCGGCAAGCCCTTCATGCCGCCCGTCTACGGCCTGGAACCCGGCGACTCCGACTGCTACCTGCACAACGCCAACCGCGGCGAGCGCCACACCCTGGACGCGCTCAAGGTCGCCGACGGCTACGTCCAGCACGGCATGCCGCTCGGCTGGATGCTCGTCAACGACGGCTACGGCTGCGGCTACGAGGACCTCGCCAGGACCGGCGAGGGCCTGCGCAAGGACCACGCCCAGCTCGGCCTCTGGACCCAGAACGGCCTTCCCGACCAGGCCGCCGAGGTCAAGGCCGGCGTCCGGGTGCGCAAGCTCGACGTCGCCTGGGTCGGCAACGGCTACGACTTCGCCCTGAACGCCTGCGACCAGGCCAAGGCCGGCATCGAGGACAGCAGCGACGCCCGGGGCTTCGTCTGGCTGCCGGTCTCCTGGGCCGGCGCCCAGCGCTGCGGGGTGCTCTGGAGCGGCGACCAGAGCCTGTCCTGGGACTACATCCGCTGGCAGATCCCCACCTACGCCGGCGCCACCATGTCCGGCATCGCCTACAACACCGGCGACATCGGCTCCATCTTCCGGCGCGACCCGCAGATGTACACCCGCGACCTGCAGTGGAAGGCCTTCCTGCCCACCGTCATGACCATGGACGGCTGGGCCCGCGACATGACCGGCAAGGAGCAGCGCGACCAGCAGCCCTGGCTGGACGGCGAGCCCTACACCTCGATCAACCGCAAGTACCTGCAGCTGAAGGAGCGGCTGCTGCCCTACATGTACACCCTGTCCGCGGAGGCCACCCGGACCGGCGTCGGCGCCGTGCGCCCGCTCGCCCTCGAGTACCCGCACGACCCGGCCGCCCTCGGCCCGAACGCCACCTACGAGTTCCTCGCCGGGCCGGACTTCCTGGTCGCCCCGGTCTACTCCGACACCTCGGTGCGCAACGGCATCTACCTGCCCGAGGGCACCTGGACCGACTACTGGACCGGACGCACCTACCAGGGCCCCACCACGATCGACGGCTACGCCGCCCCGCTGGACACCCTGCCGCTGTTCGTCCGCGGGGGCGCCATCGTCCCGATGTGGCCCAAGGGCACGCTCTCCTGGCAGGACCGCGACCGCGGCGAGCTCGACTACGACCTCTACCCGAAGGGCGACTCCTCGTACACGCTGTACGAGGACGACGGCGTCACCCGGCAGTTCGCCGCCGGCTCCTCGGCGACGCAGCGGGTCGACGTGCACGCCGACCGCGCCGTCACCAGCGTCCGGGTCGGCGCCAGCACGGGGACGTACGCCGGCAAGCCGGCCGCCCGCTCCTACCGCTTCACCGTGCACGGCCAGGACGCCCCGCGCCTGGTCGTCACCCGGGGCGGCCCGCTGCCCCGGCTGGACTCGGCGGCCGCGCTCGACGCCGCCCCCTCGGGCTGGTACCACGACCCGGCGACCGGGGTGACGCACATCCGCACGCCCTCCCTGCCCACCGACCGCGGGTTCTCGGTGGAGATCGTCCGCGGCGGCCGCTGACCGGCCGGCCCGCACCGGGCTCCCCCCGCCGACCGGGCTCCCCCGCGCACCTCCGCGGGGGAGCCCGGTCGCGTCGCCGGGCACCCTGTCCGCGGCCGCCGGGGTGGCGTAGCGTGGCCGGATGAACACGAACGCGTCACCCCGGTACGACGTCGTGATCGTCGGCGGTGGGCACAACGGACTGGTCTCGGCGGCCTACCTGGCCCGCGCCGGGCTGCGGGTGCTCGTGCTGGAACGGCTGCCGCGGGTGGGCGGGGCCGCGGTCTCCACCCGCGCCTTCGCGGGCGTGGACGCCCGCTTGTCGCGCTACTCGTACCTGGTGAGCCTGCTGCCCCGGAAGGTGGTCACCGACCTGGGGCTGCGGCTGGAGCTGCGGCGGCGGCGGATCTCCTCGTACACGCCCGCCGTCCGGGACGGCAAGCCCACCGGGCTGCTGGTGGACGCGTCCGACCCCGGGCGCACCCGGGACTCGTTCCGGGCCCTGACCGGCACGGACCGGGAGTGGGAGGCCTGGCAGCGCTTCCAGGAGACGACCGGGCGGCTCGCCCGGCGGGTGTTCCCCACCCTCACCGAGCCGCTGCCCACCCGCGCCGAACTGCGCCGGCGGGTCGCCGACGAGGACGCCTGGACCTCCGTGTTCGAACGGCCGCTCGGCGAGACGATCGAGCGGACCTTCGCCGACGACCTGGTGCGCGGCGTCGTCCTCACCGACGCGCTGATCGGCACCTTCACCCACGCCCACGACCCGTCACTGCGCCAGAACCGGTGCTTCCTCTACCACGTGATCGGCAACGGGACCGGCGACTGGGACGTCCCGGTCGGCGGGATGGGCGCCGTCACCGGGGCGCTGGCCGGGGCGGCGCTGGCGGCCGGCGCCACGATCCGCACCGGCTGCGAGGTCACCGGCATCGCCACCGACGGCCGCGGCGACGCCGAGGTCGGCTACCGCCACCAGGGCGGCGAGGCGGTCGCGGTGGGCCGCCGGGTGCTGGTCAACGCCGCCCCGGCGACGCTCGCCCGGCTGCTCGGCGAACACCCCGGGCCCGCCCCCGAGGGTGCCCAGCTGAAGGTCAACATGGTGCTCCGCCGGCTGCCCCGGCTGCGCGACCCCGCCGCGGACCCCCGGGAGGCCTTCGCGGGCACCTTCCACATCGCCGAGGGCTACCGGCAGTTGGAGACCGCCCACACCGAGGCGGCGGCCGGCCGGATGCCCGGCGCACCGCCCTCGGAGATCTACTGCCACACCCTGACCGACCCCTCCGTCCTCGGCCCCGAGGCGCTCCGCCAGGGCCTGCACACCCTGACCCTGTTCGGCCTGCACCTGCCCGCCCGGCTGTTCACCGACCCGGCCGCCAAGGACCGTGCCCTGGCCGCCGCGCTGGCCCAGGTGGACGAGGTGCTCGCCGAACCGCTCGCCGACTGCCTGGCCACCGACTCCGCCGGCCGCCCCTGCCTGGAGGCCAGGACGCCGCCCGAGCTGGAGCGGGAGCTCGGCCTGCCCGGCGGCCACATCTTCCACCGGGACCTCGCCTTCCCGTACCGCACCGAGACCGCCGACACCGCCGGCACCGCCGCCGCCCGCTGGGGCGTGGCGACCGCCCGCCCCGACGTGCTGCTCTGCGGGGCGGGGGCGGTGCGCGGCGGGGGCGTCAGCGGCATCCCGGGCCACAACGCGGCCCGGGCCGTCCTGGAGGACCTGGCCGGCGGCGGCCGCCCCTCGCGGTGACGGCGGGCCCTACGGCCGCACCTCCCGGCGGTCCGCGTACTCCACCAGCTCGACCAGCAGGCCGGTGGCCGGGCCGAGGTGGACGAAGGCGATGCGCAGCCCGGGCCGGCCGCCCGGGCGGGGCTCGTCGTCGACCAGCACCGCGCCGCGGGCGCTCAGCGCAGCCAGTTCGGCGGTGATGTCGTCGACCTCGAAGGCCACGTGGTGCAGGCCCGGCCCGCTACGGGCCAGGTGGCCGGTGACCTGGCTGGCCGGGCCGGACGGGGTGACGATCTCGATCGCGGTCGGGTCGCCCGCGCGGCGCCAGAACTGGCAGGTGACGTCGTAGGTGGCGACCGCGTCGGTGGCGTCCGGGCTCATGGTGAGCATCCGCAGGCCGGTGGCCGCGGACCCGAGGTCCGCCGCCACCATCCCGACGTGGTCGATGCGGCGGATCACCGGTCCGCCAGCGCGGCGGTCACGAGGCCCCCGAGTCCGGCGACGTCGGCGACCGCGAAGTAGGTGCGCAGGTCGAGCTGGACCCCGAAGGCGTCCTCGACGTCGGTGAGCAGCCGCAGTGCGGCCAGGCTGGTCCAGTTCTCGAGCTGCTGGAAGCGCGAGGCCGGGGAGAGGCCGGGCAGCCCGGTGACCCGTTCGACGAGGCCGACGAGCGCGCCGGTGACGTCGGTGGTGCGGGTGGTGCCGGCGGTGCTGCCGGCCGTGCCGGTGGTTCCGGTGGTTCCGGTGGTTTCAGACATGGGAGGGCTCCCTTCCGTCCAGGACGATCCAGTCGGGTGCGGCCACGTCGGCCGCGGTGAGGTCGAGCGCGTAGCGGGTCGCGTCACCGGGGGCCGCGGGGCCGCCGATCGGGGTGAAGGACTCCAGCAGCGAGGCGGCCGGTCCGTTCCGGTCGCCGCGGCGGTAGTCGGCGTGCAGGGTGGTGGCGCCGCCGGCCCGGGCGAGGCCGGCCAGGTGGGCGAGGACGGCGTGCTCGACCCCGCGGGAGAAGACCCGGCAGCTCATCACGAAGTTCTCGACGAGCCAGGCGTCCGGCCCCGTGGCGATCCAGGCCGCGCCGACCAGCCCCTCGCGGCCGAACCGGTCCGCGACCTCGAAGCCGAGCAGCAGGTGGTCGGGCGAGGCGGCCGCCGCCCGGGTGCCGCGCTCGCCGTGCGCTCCCGGGTTGAGGTTGAACTGGTTTGTCCGGGCGGCGAGTTGGATGATCCTGGGCAGGTCGAACTCGTCGGCCGGGGTGACGGTGACCCGCAGTCCGAGGCCGGCCAGGTAGTCGTGGGCGGAGGCGAAGGACTCCGCGAACTCCTCCCGCTCGGCACGGGCCCGGTACAGGCCGGTGCGCTCCCGGTCGGTCGCGGTCGTCGTCAGCGCGCCGAAGAACTGCGGCTCCAGGACGGCCGCGAGGTGCCCCGCCGGATCCCCGCCCAGCCGGACCACCCGGGCCTCCGGGATCTCCCGGGCGACGAGGTCGCACTCGAACGGGCTGTCGTCGACGAAGACGACGCTGTCCAGGCCCAGGTTGAGGGTCTGCACGATCTGCCGGATGTTGTGGTCCTTGCGGCCCCAGTTGGCGGCCCTGGCCACGAAGTCGTCCGGCCGCAGCAGGAGTTCGGGGTGCGTGGCGAGCACCTCGTCCACCGCGGACCGCTCGTTCTTGCTGCACACGGCGAGCAGCACGCCCTGGCGCCGCAGCGCCAGCAGGCCGCGCTGCAGCTCGGTGTAGCAGTTCCCGGGGTAGCCGCCGCCGATCTGCAGGCCCTCGGGGCCGTCGTCCCCCAGGACGCCGCCCCACAGCGTGTTGTCGAGGTCGACCACGAGCAGCTTGCGGCCGAGGCCGGCCGCCGCCCGGCACAGCGCGGCGGCCTCCCGGGCGTACTCCGCCTCCACCCCGAAGGTCCAGGCCATGCCGGCGAAGCGGTGCAGCCGCTCGTCCCGCACCGGGCCGGGGTGGTCGACCAGCAGCGCCTCGAAGTCCAGGACGTGGACGGCCGGGTGGCGCCCGGCCAGCTCCAGCAGGCGGCGGTTGACGTCCCGCCAGGCCGCGCCCAGTCCGGCCCGGGCGGAGTAGCCGATCACGCGCCGCTGCCGGGAGCGGGCGAGGGGCACGGTGTGCAGCACCACGGCGCCGCCGGAGGACTCGGCGAAGCCGGTCACCGCCTGTTCCAGCATGGCCAGCCGCTCGCCGGCCGGACCGGTCAGCGTGGCGAGGTCGGACGGGTCCCAGTCGGCGGGAAGCAGCGCCTCGTCGTGCAGCAGGCACAGGGTGACGTCGGGGGCGAAGCGGGCCAGCTCGGAGCCCGGGTCGGTGAGCTGGACGAGCAGTTGGTCGTAGCCGCTGACGTGGATCTCCGGCGCGATGCCGGCCCGCAGCAGTTCGACCCGCAGCAGCGGTTCGACGTTCTCGGCGGTGAAGGTGGCGGCGATCGCGATCCGCAGCGGCCGTGGCGCCCGGCCGGGCGGCACGACCCGTTCCGGGGCGACACCGGCCAGCAGGCGGCCGGCGTCGCGCAGTGCCGTGGGCGCGCTCAGCGCGGCCAGGGCGGCGGGCAGCCCGGGGTCGGGCGGCGCGTCCTCGTCCCGGAGCGCGCGGATCCGGGCCAGGACGGTCTCGTCGGTGTCCATGTCGTCTCCGTCTCTCACACCTGGAGCAGCGTGCACACCCAGTGCATGCCGCTGCTCGTGCTGGTCAGGGCCACCAGGTCCCCGGTGGCGAGTTCGCCCGCGGCGAGCAGCCGGCGCAGCGTCACCAGCTGGTCGGCGCAGCCGATGTGGCCGTGGTCCAGGGCGGAGTCCACGTTGGTCCGCTCGACGGGGACGCCGAGGTCCCTGGCGAGGTCGGCGAGCTGCCGGCCGTTGTCGTTGAAGTGGATCACCCGGCGCAGGTCCCGGCGGTCGACGCCGGCCCTCGCGCAGGCCCGGTCGACGACCTCGCGGCCGCGGCTGCGGATCATCGACACGAACCGGTACATGGCGCGCACGTCGCCCCGGAAGAAGTCGTCCAGCCGGTCCTGCGGGTTGCGCACGCCCGGCTGCTCGGCGGCCCCGGCGCGGAACGGCTCGGCCGCGCCGCCGACGTCCATCCGCATGAAGTCCGCGTAGTCGCCGTCGGTGATGGTCTCGGTGGCCAGCCAGCGGCAGCCGCCGTGGTCGCGGCGGAGCACGGCCGCGGCCGCGCCGTCGGAGTAGACGCTGGTGTTGATCTCCATCCGGTTCCAGTACGGCTCGCAGACCCGGTTGGCGCCGATCAGCAGGGCCGTCCGGTAGTCCGGGTGGACGGCGAACCGGCCGGCGACCAGGTCGAAGGCGGCGACGCCGCCGCCGCAGGCCTGGTTGACCAGCACCGCCTCGGCCCGGCGCGCGCCGAGCCGGGCCTGGGTGGCGGCCGCCGGGTCCCAGTACAGGTACTCGGCGAGGTCGGCGACGGCCAGCACGACCAGGTCGACCTCCTCGGCGGCGACCCCGGCCTCGGCCAGGGCGCGTTCGCCGGCCTCGACGGCGAGGTCGGTGAGGCCGGTCCCGTCGGGCGCGCGGTGGAAGGAGCGGTAGCCCCAGCCGCGGATCCGGTCCAGGTCGGCGGTGTACGAGGGCGCCAGCTCGGCGACGGAGCAGGCCTCGGGCAGCGACTCGCCGAGGGCGACGACGCCGAAGCGCACGCCGGCCGCCGCCGGTCCGGCCGCCGGTGCGGGGGCGTCCCAGGTCAGGGCGTGCAGCCGGGCCGACTGCCCGGCGCCGGTGCCGCCGGTCCCGGGCAGCGCCCGCAGGAAGGCCACCGCGGCGCCGTTGTGCCCGGTCTCCCGGTAGCGGAACACCACGTCGGCGCCCTCGGCCCGGCGGACCACCTCGCCCAGCACCTCGTCCTCGACGCGCCGGCCGAGCACCGGGCAGGAGAGCGAGAACAGGTCGACCGTGCACACGCCGTCGGCGCGGCGCAGCCCGACGGCGCCGCTGAGGCCGTAGTCGCCGAACCGGTCGCGCACCGACACGGCCAGCAGCTCCCCGGCGTACCCGGCGAGGTCCTCCGCGTCCTGCTCGTTGCCGAGGGTGAAGTCCTTGGCGCGGGCGACCACTTCGGCCACCGCGTCCAGCTGCCCGGCCACCGGCCGGACGTCCACGACCACCTGGAGGCCGGCCACGAACCCCTCCAGCGACACGGCCGCGGACCCGGCCCCCGAGGCCGCCACCGACCCGGCCGCCGAGCCCGCCACCGGCTCCTCCGGCCCCAGCGGCTCCGGGACCGGCGGCACGGCCGGCGGTGCCGGGCGGTCGAACAGCCCGGCCGCGGCCAGCGTGCCGGCCCAGCCGTCGGGCTGCTCGCCGAGCAGCACCGACGCCCCCGGGCGCAGGCCGGCGTCCGTCGTCACCAGCGCCACCGCCCGCACCGGCAGGTCGAGGGCCGCGGCGACCCCGGCCAGCCGCTCGTCGATCGGCCCGGGGCCGATCACGGCCGCGTCCACCGCGGCGACGAGCTCCGGGCACTCCTTGGCGAGCGCCGGCCAGACGGCCTCGTCGGTGGCGCACAGGCCCACCCGGGTGCCGGCGCGGCGCAGCGCCCGCAGCGGGCCGCGCAGGGCCGCGGCCGCCCCGCCGGACAGCCCGTCCGCGTCGAGCGCGACGGCGCGCACGCCGGCACCGAAGCGGCCGATCAGCAGCCGGGCGATCCGGGCGCCGAGCCGGGCGAACAGCTCCTCCGTGTAGGGCACCTTCGCGAGCCGGAACATCGTGGGGTGGTGCGCCTGCCCGGCCCCGACCTCCCGGACGGCGTCCTCGGCGTCGGCGACCAGCACGCCGGGCAGGGCAGCCAGCCGGGCCCGGACGGCCTCCCTGGCCCGGGTGGCCAGGGCGGTGCTCCCGGTCGGCGAGCCGGCGTCGCCGATCCCGAGGTCCGGTTCGTCCGGCAGCGCGGGCAGCACCAGGACGACGGTGCCCGCCCAGCGCTCGGCGGCGGTGCGGGCGGCGTCGGCGACGGCCAGCAGGTCCGTCGTCCACCGCGGTCCGGCCGGGCCGAGCTCCTCGAAGCGGGGCGCCAGGATCAGCACGTCCGGTTCGCCGGCGGCCGTCTCCCCCCGGTCGTCCAGGCACTGGCGGACGATCTGGTCGAACGGGCCGACCCGGAACCGGGCCGGCAGCCCCGCCTCGTGCAGCGGCACGCCGAGGTAGGGCAGCAGCTGGTCGACGGTGTAGCTGGCGAGCAGGCCGATCCGCAGCACCGGGGCCGGGCCGGTGCGGGACAGCTCCCGCCAGGCGGTGCGGATGCGGTACGGGGTGGGCGCGGTCATGCCGGCACCCCCTTGGCGCGCAGCACCGTGCGCAGCCGGCCGATGGTCGGCACGTTTCTCACTTCCTCGTAGGCGAAGGAGACCCGGTAGACCTCCTCGAGCGTCACCACCAGCTGGAGGTGGCGCAGGCTGGTCCACTCGGGCAGGGTGGCGGGGCCGTCCTCGTCGGTGACGGCCGCCGGGTCGAGGTCGAGGACCTCGGCGACGAGCGCGTGCAGGCGGGCGGGTTCGGCGGCGGCGGTCACGGCGCCACCGCCAGGTCCGCGCCGTCCCCGGCCGGGCCGCCGGCCGGTTCGAGCGCGGGCTCCGCCGCGGCGTCCGGCAGGACGCTCTCGATGCGCCGGATGCTGGGCATCAGGAACGCCCCGAGCGCGAGCACGGTGCCGGCCACGCCGATGCCGACGAAGACCAGGCCGATGCCGCCGGCCTGCCCGGTGCCGACCAGGCCGCCGAAGATCCGCGCGCCCTGCGCCCCCGGCTCCATCCACGGGCCGAGGACGTGGTCGACGAGCGGTCCGGCCACCAGGGTGGCGATCGGGATGGACAGCTCCTCGACGAACTGCCGGGCCGCGAACACCCGGCCCTGGACGTGCGGTTCGACCTTCTCCTGCCAGACCGTGTTGGTGTAGCCGTCGATGATCGGGATGCACAGGTGCACGACGATCAGGGCGACGCCGAGGAACAGCACCAGGTCGGTGATGCCGTACAGGATCCGGCCGACGACGCTGAACGCGACGGTGGCCCAGAGCACGAACATCATCTTGTCCCGCGGGGACTTCAGCGCCGCCACCAGGACGGTGCCCGCGATGCCGCCGATGGCCCCGGTGGACAGCACCAGCGCCAGCGAGTCCGCGCTGTCCCCGGTCCTGGCCAGCACCATGGGCCGCAGCAGCAGGTAGCCGGTCGAGGCGAGCACGTTGATGACGACCAGGAAGGCCTCCAGGTTGCGCAGCGGTCTGCTGCGCAGGATGTAGCGGAAGCCGAACTGGCAGTCCTGCCAGAAGGTCGACGCGGCGCCGTCGGGCCGGTCCGGGGTGGCCGGGAGGGCCACCAGCAGCACGGTGCCGATGGCGAAGGCGTAGGAGAGGGTGTCCACCAGCAGGATCGTGCTGATGCTGGTGACGGTGAGCAGCAGGGCGGCCAGCAGCGGGGCGAACAGCTCGGGGGTCGAACGCACCGCGAACATCATCGCGTTGGCCCGGGCGTAGTTCCCGCGCTCCATCATCAGGGTGATGGTGGCCTGGAACACCGGCACCTGGAACGCGACGAACGCGCCGGTGACGAAGTTGACCAGGTAGAGCGGCCACATGCTGGTCGACCCGCTCAGGAACAGGATCAGCAGCGCCCCGGTGGCGACCGCCGAGCCGAGCTCGGAGATCATCATCGTCACCCGGCGGTTCCAGCGGTCGATGAACGCGCCGGCGACCGGGCTGAAGAGCACCGTCGAGGCGAAGGCGAAGAAGAGGCTCAGGGTGAACTGGGTGGTGCTGCCGGTTCGGTCCCAGATCCAGACGCTGACCGCGAAGTTGGTCATCCGCGTGCCGACGACGGACAGGAACTGACCGCACCACAGCACGGCGAATGCCGCGAATCCGGTTGGACGTCGCATGGTCGTGCAGGTCCTTCCACTGGTGTTGGTCGGAGGGCTCAGCCGGTCGGGCCGATCAGGCCGACCAGGCGGGCGCGGAGCTCGTCGAGGAACTCCCGCGCCGTCCCGGCCGCGTAGACGGTGGTGGCGTAGCCGACGTCGAGCCGGAGCCGGCCGCCGACGATCACGCCGCCGACGTCCAGGTCGTAGGGCCAGCGGCCGACGCCGTCGTCGGTCTCGCCGTAGGGGGCGTCACAGACCTCGAACAGGTCGTCGGCCCGGGCGACCTCGTCGAACCCGAAGTTGCCCATGTAGTTGACGGCGATCCGGGGCTGGACGAGTGCGGCCAGCCGCGCGCGGACCTCCCGGTCCGGCCCGGCGAAGCGCAGGACGCCGTAGCCGATGCCGTTGTTGGGCACCCGCGCCAGCTGCCGGGCGACGGCCGCCGCCCGGGCTCCCGGGTCGGCGGTCTCCGGCAGCCGCAGGAGCGCGGGGTACATCACCTGGAACCACCCGGTGGTCCGGTTCAGGTCGACGTCGGCGAAGAGGTGCTCGCGCCCGTGCCCGGTGGTGGCGAGCAGGCACTCGTCCGTCCCGGCGCGGGCGGCGGCCGCCTCGGCGACGCTCCACACGAGCAGGTCGCGGACGTTGACCCGCAGCCGGCGGACCGCCTCGTGCAGGCCGTCGGTCTGCTCGGTGGTCAGGGTGGTGCTGGTCATCGCGCCGGCGGCGAGCGTGGTGACGCCGTCGGGGTGGTCCGGCGGCGGCAGGGTGGCCGCCGCCGAGGTCTGCGCCAGCCAGTGCGGCAGTTCGCCGCTCAGGTCGTGCGCGGACAGCCGGCGGGCCCAGGTGCTGTACGCGGTGGTCCGGGCGGGCAGCCGCGGCGGCTCGCCGTTCGCGAGCCGGGTGCACAGGGTCCGCAGGTCGCCGAGCAGCAGGTCGCGGGAGATCGCGTCCACGACCAGGTGGTGGGCGATGATCAGCAGGCGGTCCGGGCGGTCCGGGCCGGTCGCGAAGTGCAGCACCCGGCAGGTCGGCCCTTCGGTGAGGTCGAGGGTGCGCTGCGCCGCGGCGGCCAGCGCGAGCATCGCCTCGTCCTGCTCCGAGGGGGCGGCCGCGGACAGGTCGTGGCTCGCGAAGGGGACGGCGTCGGCCGGATCGGCGTGGTGCTGGCGCAGCGTGCCGTCCTCCGTGCGGCGGAACCGCAGCCGCAGCGAACCGTGGTGGTCGGCGAGCAGCCGCACCGCCTCCCGCAGGTGCTCCACCGCGACCGGCCGCAGCAGGTCGAGGTAGTACGGGTGGTTGAACCAGGAGGGCTCGGCCATCGTGGTGGCGACCGACTCGAACCACCAGAGCTGGGCCGGCGTCAGCGGCACCTCGCCCTCGGCGACCTCGTGCCCGGTGGTGGGCGCCGCGGCGTCCAGGTCCAGTTCGGCGATGGTGCGGCGCTCGGTGAGCTGCCGGGCGGACAGCCGGATGCCGGCCTCCGCCGCGTGGAAGGCCACGGTGATGGCCAGCAGGGAGTCCCCGCCGAGCTCGTAGAAGTCGTCGTGGATGCCGACCTCGCCCAGGTGCAGGACCTCGGCCCAGATCGCGGCCAGGGCCCGCTCCCGTTCGGTGCGCGGGGCGGCCGCGGTGCGCCGGGCCGGGCGGCGCGCTCCCGTGCGGACGGCGTCGGCGACGTCCTCGGCCGTGGCCAGCCCGGTGGCGATGTCGGCGAGCAGCTCGGGCGGCAGGGGCGGGAGCGGCGACGGGCCTCCCGACGGGCCCTGCGCCAGGCCCGGTGTCAGGCCCTGCGACGGGCCCTGCCCCAAGCCCGGCGACAGCCGTTGCGACGGCCGCCCCGAGGGGCCGGGGAAGGGTGCGTCGAGCGGCCACAGGTGCGCCGGGGCCACCGCCGGGTCCAGCAGCACGGCGCCCTCCGGGGCCCCGCCCACCCGTACGGCGCCGACGGCGACCAGCGCGTCCAGCTCCGGCAGCGACGGCGGCGCCGTCAGCACCACCTCCCGGCCGTGGCCGAGCTGTTCGCGCAGCAGCGGGACGAGCTCCGGCCCGAAGGCGCAGGGGTCGGCCGCCACCGTGTCCACCGGCCGGTGCCGCTGCCGGCCGGCCAGCCGGGCGACGACCGTGCCGAGCACCGTCTCGAAGGCTGCGGAGTAGGGCAGGCCGTCCCGTCCCGGGTGGGGTGCGCCGAGGCCGTAGCGGCGGGCCCAGCGGTCCATCGTCAGCACGTGCACGCCAGGCAGGGTCGCGGCGAAGGCGGTGAGCCGGTCGGACAGGCCGCCGAACACCCCGGCCCAGCGGTCGTCGGCGTAGGCCGCCGAGGCGGGGCAGAGGCCGAGCACCAGCTCGCCGTCCGTCCGGTCCCGGTGGGCGCCGACCGCCGCCGCGAGCTCCGCCAGCGCCCGTTCCAGGGCGGCGACGCCGGCCGGCAGGGCCGGGGCGCCGTCGGGCCGGGCGGGGGTGCCGGGCAGCAGGTCCTCCCAGCGCAGCAGCAGCACGTCCAGCCCGTTCGCCCGGAACGGCCCGTCGGGGTCGAGCAGCGGCCGGCGCACCTGGCCCGGCGGCGCCGCGGACACCTCCAGGGCGGGTTCGCCGAGCAGCCCGGACCAGAAGCCGAGGGTCGCCCCGAGCTCCCCGGTGGGGAAGGAGGAGGCCACGCCGATCCGCTGGACGGGCCGGTCGGCGGCCGGCTGGCGGTCCGTGGCGATCACCGTGTCCGGCGCGGCGACCAGGTCGGCCAGCAGCTCGCCGAACCGGGCGACCACCGCCTCCGCGCGCCCGTGGCTGAACAGCTCGGCCGAGTAGGTGAAGTCGGCCTCCAGCCGGTCGCCCTGCCAGTCCACGGTGAACAGCACGTCGAAGTCCGCACCGGCCGGGCCGGCCGGCAGCGGCTCCACGGTGAGGCCGGGCAGCGTCGGCGGCTCGTCCGGGGCGTCGGCGTAGTTGAGCACGCAGCGCAGGGGGTGCCGGGAGGAGTCGCGGGGCAGCCGCAGCGCCTCCATGATCTTCGGGAAGGGCAGGCGCTGGTGCGCCTGGGCGTCCTTGACGCCCGCGTGCAGACGGCGGACCAGCCGGCGGAACGCCGGGTCGCCGGAGAGGTCCAGACGCAGCGGCAGGAGGTCGGCGAAGCAGCCGACCACGCCCTGCAGTTCGGCCCGGTCCCGGCCGGTCGTCGGCATCCCGATGACCAGGTCGCTCCGGCCGGACTCGCGCTGCAGGAGCACCGCGAACACCGTGAGCAGCACGCTGTACGGGGTGACGCCCTCGGCCCTGGCCAGGTCGCGCACGGCCGTGCCGAGCTCGGCCGGGAACAGCCGCCCGGCCCGCCCGGCGACGCCCTCCTCCGTGCCGTCCGCTCCGGCGGCCCCGGTGCCCGCGGACCCGGGCGGGACGTCGCCGGGCAGTTCCACCGGGGCCGGCGCGCCGCGCAGCCGCTCCCGCCAGAACGCCGTGTGGGTCTCGACCTCCGGCCCGGCCAGCCACCGCTGCTGGTCGTGGGCGAAGTCGCCGAACTGCAGCACGGGCTCCGGCAGCGGGGACGGCCGCCCCGCGGTGTACGCGCCGTAGAGCACCGACAGCTCGTCCAGCAGGATCCCCCAGGAGGTGCTGTCGCAGACGATGTGGTGCATCCCGATCAGCAGCCGGTGCTCCTCCGGCGCGGTGCGCAGCAGCTCGACCCGCACCAGGGGGCCGTCGGCGAGCGAGTACGGGTGCGCCGCGAGCCGCTCGATCCGCTCGGCGACGGCCCGCTCCCGGTCGCCGCCGGCCGGGCCGGTCAGGTCGACCGGCTCGCACCAGACCGGCAGCCGGGGGTGGACCACCGGCACCGGCAGGCCGCGGTGCTCGGTGAACGTGGTGCGCAGCGCCTCGTGCCGGCGCACCACCTCCTCGACCGCCCGCTCCAGCGCCGCGACGTCCAGCGGGCCGTGCAGCGTCATCGCGGACATCGTGTTGTGCCGGGCGTCCTCGCTGTCCAGCCGGCTGGTCGCCCAGAGGCGCTGCTGGATCGAGGAGGCGACGGGCTGCGCCCCGGGCGGCGCGGGCTCCAGTACCTCCGCCGCCGCGCCCTCGGCGGCGTCGAGCACCGCGCCCAGCCCGGCCAGGGTCGGGTGGGTGAACAGGGAGTACAGCGACACCTCCCGGCCGAACTCGCGGCGCAGCCGGGAGAGCAACTGGGTGGCCAGCAGGGAGTGCCCGCCGAGCGCGAAGAAGTCCGAGTCGGCGCCGACCTCGGCGACCCGCAGGACCTCCCGCCAGATCTGCGCCAGCCTGACCTCGGTGGGCGTGCCCGGCTCACGGCCGGGCGCCGCGCCGTCGCCGGCCCGCACCGCGCGCGGGGCCACCCGGGCGGCCGCCTCGGCCGGGTCGTCCAGCAGGGCGGCCGCGCAGGCGGCCCGCTCGGGCTCGGGCTCCGGGGCCGGCAGCCGCCGCGCGACCAGCCCGGCCAGCGCGGCGAAGTACTCGGGCGGGTAGGGGATGTGGCCGATCCGGTCGGTCACCGGGTCGTGCGGCACCGGGTACGGGTGCTCCTCGGCCCAGTCGACGGACACCCCGGGCACCGCGTGCCGCAGTGCGGCCAGCCGGTCGTCCAGCCGGGCGAACAGGCCGCTCCAGCCGCGTTCGGCGGCGGCCGGGGAGGCGGGGCAGCGCAGCAGGACCAGCGGTGCGCCGGTGCGGCGGCGGTAGCCCGCGACGGCGGCCTCGAAGTCCCGCATGGCCGCGTCCAGCACCGCGGCCGGATCGGCGTCCCCGGCGGACCGGCGCAGCCAGTCCTCCCAGCGCAGCAGACCGACGGTGGCGGCCGCGTCGTCCGGGGTCAGCAGGTGCTGGACGAGCTGGCCGTAGGGCGCGAGCCGGACGTCGGCGGGGGCCTGCCGCAGGTCCAGCCAGAGCCGCAGCGGGTCGGCGATCAGGTCGGCGGTGAAGGTGGCGCCGACGGCGACGGTGGCGCGGGCCGTCGAGGGCAGGGCGTGCAGCGGCTCGTCGGCCGCCCGCACCATGTCCGCCAGCACGGCGGCCACCCGTTCGGCGAGGCGCTCGACGGTGCCGGCGAGGTAGAGGTCGGCGTTGTAGTCGACGACCAGTTCGTCCCGGCCCGCCCGCCGGGACAGCGTCACGAACAGGTCGAAGTCGGTGAGCCGGTTGTCCACCGGCAGCGGGGAGAACCGCACGCCCGCCGCGGAGAGCTCGGCGGCGCCGGCGTCGGTGACGGTGAACAGCACCTGGAACAGCGGGTTGATGCCGGGGTCGCGGGGCGGCGCGACCTCCTCGACCACCCGCGCGTAGGGCACGTCCTGGTGCCGGTAGGCCTCGCCGGTCGTCCGGTGGGCGCGGCGGACGGCCTCGCGCACGGAGGGATCGCCGGACAGGTCGATCCGCAGCACCAGCATGTTGGCGAAGGAGCCGATCAGCGGCTCCAGTTCGACCCGCGGCCGCCCGGCGGCGGGGGTGCCGAGGACGAGGTCGCGGTGGCCGGTGTGCTGCGACAGCGCAGCGCCGAACCCGGCGAGGGCGACGGCGTTGAAGGTGACCCCGGCCTCCCGGGCCAGTGCGGTCATCGCCGCGGTCAGCTCGGCCGGGAAGGCCCGGACGTGCCGGCCGCCGCGGTGCGTCTGCACCGGCGGGCGGCGGCGGTCCGGGCGCGGCGTGCTGGTGAGCGGGGCGTCGGCCAGCCGCTCCCGCCAGTACGCCAGGTGCTCCTCCAGGGCGGCGAGCGCGGCCGGTTCGCGCTGGCCGCGGGCGTGGTCGGCGAAGCCGGTGCGCAGCACCGGCAGGTCCACCGGCGTGCCCTCGGCGAACCGGCGGTAGTGCTCGACCAGTTCGGTGGCGAAGACGTCGCCGGACCACGCGTCGTAGACGATGTGGTGGACGGTCACCAGCAGCCGGTGCCGGTCGTCGGCCAGGGCCAGCAGGCAGGCGGCGAGCTGGGGGCCGCGGGTCAGGTCGAAGGCGACCAGGCCGTGTTCGGCGGCGGTCCGGTCGGCCCGCGCCGCGCGCTCCTCGGCGGGCAGCCCCCGCAGGTCCACCACCGGCAGCGGGACCTCGGCCGCGGGCAGGACGTACTGGTGGGGCCCGTCGTCGTCCTCGGCGAAGACCAGGCGCAGCGCCTCCTGCCGGGCCACCACGGCGTTCAGGGCGGCGGCGAGCGCGTCCCGGTCCAGCGGCCCGTCCAGCTCCAGGGCGAACGGCACGTTGTAGACGGCGGTGCCCGGGTCCATCCGGTCGAGGAACCAGAGCTGTTCCTGGGTGAACGACAGCGGCAACCGCTCCGGGCGCCGTTCGCGCCCGGCCAGCCGCAACCGCAGCAGCTCCCGCTGGTCCGGTGTCAGGTCGGCGAGTTGCGCCGACACGTCCTGTGCCATCGGTCCGTACCCCTTCCTCTTCCCTGTCGTGTCAGCGGGCGCCGAGCGGGCGCATGTCGGTCCAGACGCGTTCGACGTGCTCCAGGCAGTCCGCCCGGGTGCCGCGGTACCCGGCGTCGCGCCAGCCCGGCGCGTCCTCCCGGTCGGCGGGCCAGATCGAGTACTGCTCCTCGTCGTTGACGACGACCCGGTAGTGCTGGTCCCCGGTCACGGCCGGTCCTCCCTCGGTGTCCCGCCCGGGGCCTGGCCGCCGAGCTCCTGTCTGACCTGTGCGGGCGTCATCGCCCGGATCTCGGCGAGCAGCCCGGCCAGGCCGTCCGGCTGCTCCGGCGCTGCGGGCTCCTGCGCGGCGGAGTCCGGCACGCCGGGTTCGTCCGCCACCGGGTCCGGCCCGGCGGGCCGGCGCGGCGGGTCCTGCACGGCGGGCTCCTGCGGCCCGTCCCGCCCGGCCAGGAGCGTGGTGACGGTGGCCGTCAGGCCGCCGAGGGTGGGTGTGTCGAACAGCGCGCCGACCGGCAGGTCGACGCCGAGCGCCTCACGGATCCGGGCGACCACCTTGGTGCCCAGCAGCGAGTGCCCGCCGAGACCGAAGAAGTCCTGGTCCGGGCCGATCTCGGGGATGCCGAGCAGGTCGCTCCAGATCCGCCGGACGACCTCCTCCGGGGTCCCGGCCGGCCCGGGTGCGGCGGCCGGCTCCGCGGTCCGCGGCGCGGCCGCGCCGGGCTGCTCGACCCAGTGCCGCTCCCGCTCGAAGGGGTAGGTCGGCAGCGGCACCCGGCGGCGGCGCTCGGGCGGCCCGCCCCCGTGCAGGTCGACGTCGACCCCGGCCAGCCACAGCCGGCCCGTCGCGGCGGCCATCGCCAGCCGTTCGCCGCCCTGTTCTCTCGGCCCGGGCAGCGAGGGCGTGCTCCGCCCCCCGCCGGCCCGGTGCTGACGCACCAGGGTGGTCAGGGCGGCGCCGGGGCCGACCTCCAGCAGCGCGGACGGCCCGGCGAGCAGCCGCCGGACGCAGGCGTCGAACCGGACGGGCTCGCGCAACTGCCGCGCCCAGTAGGCCGGATCGGCGGCGTCGGCGGCGGACAGCGGCTCCCCGTCGAGGCCGGAGAGCACCGGGAAGCGCGGGGCCCGCGCCTCGAACCGGCCGACGAACTCCGCGAACTCGCCCAGCACCGGCTCCATCATCGCCGAGTGGAAGGCATGCGAGGTGCGCAGCTCCCGGCAGTCGAGGCCCTCGGCGCGCAGCTTCGCGGCGAGTTCGGCGACCGGCCCCGGTGCACCCGAGGCGACGGAGAGGGCCGGCGCGTTGGCCGCGGCCAGCTCCACCCCCTGCGGCAGCCGGGCCGCCAACTCGGCGGCCGGCAGCGGCACGGAGAGCATCGCGCCGGGCGGCAGCGACTGCATCAGCCGCCCCCGGGCGGCCACGATCGCCAGCGCGTCCGGCAGCCGGAACACCCCGGCCAGGCAGGCCGCCGCGTACTCGCCGACGCTGTGGCCGGCGGCCGCCGCGGGCCGCACACCGCGGTGCTCCCAGAGCCTGGCCAGCGCGTACTCGACGGCGAACAGCGCCGGCTGGGTGATCCGGGTCTGCCGCAGCAGGTCGTCGTCGGGGGCCCGGTGGAGGACGTCGCGCAGGTCGAGGCCGAGCAGCGGGGCGAGCGTGTCGGCGCACCGGTCCAGCTCTTCGCGGAAGACCGGCTCCGTCCGGTAGAGCTCCTCGCCCATGCCCGCGTGCTGCGCGCCCTGGCCCGGGAAGAGGAAGGCGACCGTGCCGTCCGTGTCCTCGCCGTCGGCCGTGTCCAGGGCCGCCGGGCGGGAGAGCGCGTCGACGGCCTCCCCGGTGCTCCGGCAGGCCAGCGCGAGCCGGTGCTCGAACCGGCGCCGGGTGCGGCTCAGGGTGTGCGCCACGTCGGCGAGTTCGAGGTCCGCCCCGGCCCCGGCCAGGTGGGCGCGCAGCTCCTCCCGGGCCCGGTCCAGCGCCGGCGCCGTCCTGGCCGACAGCACCAGCACGTGCTCGGTGCGGGCCGTGGGGAGCACCGCGGGCTCCGGCGGCTGCTCGACGACGACGTGGGCGTTGGTGCCGCCGATCCCGAAGGAGCTGACGCCGGCCCGCCGGGGCGGTCCCACCACCGGCCACGGCGCCGGCGCGGTGCCGACGAGGAAGGAGGCGTCCCCGGCCAGGTCGGGGTGGGCGGTGGCGAAGTACGGGCTGGGCGGGACGACGCCGTGCCGCACGGCGAGGCAGGCCTTGATCAGGCCGGTGACCCCGGCCGCGACGTCCAGGTGCCCGGTGACGGCCTTGACCGAGCCGAGCGCGCGCCGCCCCCCGGAGGAGCCGAACACCTCGCGCAGGGCCGCGAGTTCGACCTGGTCGCCGAGGTCGGTGCCGGTGCCGTGCGCCTCGACGTACCCGATCGTCGCCGGGTCCACGGCGGCCGCCAGATGGGCGGTGCGCACCACGTCCACCTGGCCCTCGACGCTCGGCGCGGTGTAGCCGACCTTGGCGCGGCCGTCGTTGTTCACCGCGGAGCCCTTCAGCACGGCGTGGACGGTGTCGCCGTCGGCGAGCGCGTCCGCGAGGCGCCGCAGCACGACCACCGCGACCCCGCTGCCGCCGACCGTCCCGGTGGCCGACGCGTCGAACGGGCGGCACACCCCGTCGCGGGCCATGATGCCGCCGGCCTCGTACCGGTAGCCGGCCCGCAGCGGCAGCCGCACGTGCGCGGCCCCCGCCAGCGCCACGTCGCACTCCCCCGCGAGCAGGGCCTGCCCGGCCAGGTGCACCGCGACCAGCGAGGAGGAGCACGCCGTCTGGACGGCCATCGCCGGGCCGCGCAGACCGAGGTGGTAGGCGGCCCGGGTGGCCACCGCGTCCTTGTCGTTGGCCACCGACATCTCGTACTCCGAACCGACGGCCTCCCCCGCGGGCAGCAGGTGGTGGAGCAGGTAGCCGCTCATCCCGGTGGCCCCGTAGACCCCGACGGCGAGCTCGTCGACGTCGGCGACGTGCCCGGCCGACTCCAGCGCCTGCCACGCGCACTCCAGGAACACCCGCTGCTGCGGGTCGATCAGCCGGGCGTCGTGCGGCGAGTAGCCGAAGAAGCCCGCGTCGAAGCGGTCCGCGCCGTCCAGGACGCCGAACACCGGCACGTAGTCCGGGCGCCCGTACTCCGCGGCGGGCACCGAGCCGGCCAGCTCCTCCGGCGTGAACCGGCTGGTCGTCGGGCGGCCGTCCAGCAGCGCCCGCCACAGGGCCGTCACGTCCTCGGCGCCGGGGAAGCGGCCGGCCAGCCCGACGACGGCGATGTCCAGTCCACCGTCCTCGGTCATGACTCCCCCTCCCCCGCGTGCAGCCGCCGGGTGCGGGCCGCCAGGGCCCGCCGTCCGGGGGCGGTGGTCGTGGCGGTGGCGGCAGTGCTGGCAGTGGCGGCCGCGGCCGGACGGGCGGGCGCGGCGGTGTCCCGCCCGGTGCCCCCGTCGGCGTCGAGGAAGCGGGCCAGCCGCGCGACGGACGGGTAGCGGAACAGGTCGACCGCGGCGAGCCGCACGCCGAGCGCCTCCCGCAGCCCGGTGTGGACCTTCACCACCAGCATCGAGTTCCCTCCCAGGTCGAAGAAGTTGTCGTCGGCGCCGACCCGGTCCAGGCCGAGCACGGCCCGCCAGACCGCGGCCACGGCCGTCTCGGTGGCCCCCCGCGGCGCCCGGTACGGGGTGCCGAGCCGGGGCCGGGCGGTCGTCGGCACGGGCAGTGCGCGGTGGTCGAGCTTGCCGTTCGGGGTCGTCGGCAGGTCCGGGACGACCACGAACGCCTCCGGCACCAGGTAGTCCGGCAGGCTGCGCAGCAGGGTTTCGCGCAGGGAGTCGGCGCCGGGCGCACCGGCGCCGTCCGGCACCAGGTAGCCGACCAGCCGCCGGCGCCCCGGCTCGTCCTCCCGGACGACCACCGCGCACCGGGCGACCCCGGGGCACTCCCGCAACCGCGCCTCGGCCTCGCCGGGCTCGACCCGGTTGCCGCGGATCTTCACCTGTCCGTCGCGGCGGCCGAGGATGTCCAGGGTGCCGTCGTCACGCCAGCGGGCGAGGTCCCCGGATCGGTAGAGCCGGGCACCGCCGCCCGCGAACGGGTCCGGCAGGAAGGCCGCGGCGGTGAGCCCCGGGCGCCCGAGGTAGCCGCGCCCGACCCCGGCCCCGCCGAGGTACAGCTCCCCGACCACGCCGATCGGCACCGGTCGCAGCGCGTCGTCCAGCACGTGGATCCGGGTGCCGGTCAGCGGCCGGCCGATCGGCACCGTCGGACCGCCCCGGTAGCGGCCGCCGGTGACCATCACCGAGGCCTCGGTCGGGCCGTAGGTGTTGTGGAAGGCGCGTCCGGCGCGCCACGCCTCGGCGACGTCCACCGGGCAGGCCTCGCCGCCGACGGTCAGCACCCGCAGGTCGGGCAGCTCCGCCGGGTCCATCGCCTGCAGGGCGATCGGCGGGACGTCGACCATCGTGATGCGCCGCTCCCGCAGGGTGCGGGCGAGGTCGGGGCCCGGCATCCGCTCCGCGCGCGGCGCGAGGTGCAGTTCGGCGCCGGCGCACAGGGCGGTGAGCAGGTCGGAGACGGCCGCGTCGAAGCCGGGCGCGTGGAAGGCGAGCACCCGGTCGTCCGGTCCGATCGCCAGCAGGTCGCGGATCGCGTCGGCCAGGTTGGTCAGTCCGCGGTGCGTGCTGACCACGCCCTTGGGGCGGCCGGTCGACCCGGAGGTGTAGATCAGGTAGGCGGCCTGGTCCGGGCGCAGGGTGACGGCGGGTCGGGACGCGGCGGGCTGCGGGTCGCGCGCACCGTCGCGGGCCGGGCCGGACTCCGGGCCGGATGTCAGCACGGTCGGTCCTTCGGGCAGCAGCGCGAACGTGCCGGGCTCGGCGAGGACCAGCGCGGTGCCGGAGTCCTCGACCAGGTACCGGAGCCGCTCGGCCGGCAGGTCGGGATCGAGCGGGACGTACACCGCGCCCGCCGCCAGGATCCCCAGGAACGCCGCCACGGCGTCCGGCCCGGGCCGCAGGCACACCCCGACCGGCGTCTCGTCGACGGCTCCGGCGGCGCGCACCGCGGCGGCGATCCGCTCGGCCCGGGCGCGGAGTTCGCCGTAGCTGAGCCGCTCGCGGGTGCCGTGGCCGTCGGTTCCCTCCCGGCCGGGTCCGTCGCCTCCCGGGGTGCCGGGCCCCGGGCGGCCGCCGTGGACCACGGCGATCCGCTCCGCCGGGACGGCGGCGATCAGCTCGGTGACCGGACGCCAGGGCGCCACCGGCGGCCGGGTCCCGCTCCAGGCGTCGACGGTCCGCCGCTCCTGCGCCGTCAGCAGCGGGAGGTCCTCGATCCTGCGGTCCGGGTCGGCGAGCGCCGCCGTCAGCAGGGTGCGCACGTGCCCGACGATCCGGGCCGCGGTGGCGGCGGTGAACAGCGAGGTGCGGTACTCCAGCCGGCCCGCGATGCCGTCCGGCCCCGGCGTCAGGGTCAGGGTGAGGTCGAACATCGCCGTGCCGGTGGGCAGTTCGACGCCGTGCACGGTGACGCCCGGCAGCCGCAGGCGTTCCGCCCAGCCGCTCTCCATCGCGAACATCACCTGCGCGAGCGGTGTGCTACCCGGGTCCCGCTCCACCCGCAGCCTGTCCACCAGGGAGTCGAACGGCAGCTCCTGGTGGGCGAGCGCGGCGAGCGTGGTCCCGCGGACCCGCTCCAGCAGGCCGCGGAAGGTGAGCGTGCCCGGCACCGCGGCCCGGAGCGCGACGGTGTTGGCGAACAGCCCGACGGCACCCTCGGCCGCCAGCGTCGTCCGCCCGGCGACGGGCGTCGCCACCACGAAGTCCGGTCCGCCGTAGCGCGACAGGACGGCCTGCCAGGCCGCGAGCAGCACCATGTACGGCGTGCCGGCCACCTCGGCGGCCAACCCGGCCGTACCGTGGGCGAGTTCGGCTGGCCAGTCGAAGGACAGCTCGGCGCCGGACTCGTCCAGCACCGGCGGCCGCGGCAGGTCCGTCGGGAGGCCGATCGCGGCCGGCGCCCCGTCGAGGTGCCGGCGCCAGAACTCCACCAGCTCCTCGGCCTCCGACTCGGCCGCCACGTCGACGTGCCGTGGCGCCGGCCCCGGGAGCGCGCCGCCGTAGGCGCGGGAGAGGTCGTCGAAGAGCAGGCCCATGCTCCAGCCGTCGCAGACGATGTGGTGCAGCTCCAGGTGCAGCACCCGGCGCTCCGCTCCGTCCTGGACCAGCGTCGCCCGCACCGGCGGTGCGGCGGCCAGGTCGAACGGCCCACCCTCGTGGTCGGCGCCGAGCCGCAGCCGTGCGCCCTCCGGCGCCCGCGGGAGCACCCACTGCCACGGTTCGCCGTCGATCTCCAGGAACACCGTGCGCAGCGCCTGGTGACGGGCCAGCACCCGGTCGAAGGCCTCGACCAGGGCGTCCTCGTCGAGCGGGCCCGCCAGCTCGAAGCGGAAGTGCACCTGGCACATCGGGCTGCCCGGCCAGAGCCGGTCGTGCAGCCACATCCGGCGCTGGGCGGCGGTCAGCGGGTGCAGGTCGTACTGTGCGCGCTCCTGCCGCAGCCTGCGCAGGAAGGCGGTCCTGCGGTCGTCCGGCAGCGCGCGCAGCCGGTCGAGCGGGTCGGGCGCGGTCATCGGATCGTCTCCTCGGCTCGCGGGCGGCCGGCACGCACGGACACGGGGGCCGCCGCGGCCTCCGGGCCCCCGGGCTCGGGGCCGACGGGATCCAGGCCCTCGAACTCCGCCAGGAGGTCGGCCACGTCGCGCTGCGCTCCCTCCACCGCGGGGGTGGCCTCGGCTGCGGCCTCGGCGGCGACCGGGCCCGCGGGGCCCCGCGGCGGCGTCAGCGCGGCCACGGCCGCGGCGAGCGAGGCGACCGTGGGGTGGTCGAAGACCAGGTGCAGCGGCACCTCCACCCCGGTGGCGGCGGACAGCCGGGAGCGCACCCGGGCCGCGGCCAGCGAGTTGCCGCCCAGGTCGAAGAAGTCGGCGTCCACCCCGTGGACCGGGACCCCGAGCGACTCGCGCCAGATGGCCAGCAGCTCCCGCTCGGCCGGCGTCGCCCCGGTGTCCGGGTCCGCGTCGGACCTCCCGTCGTCGCCCCCGTCGGCGGACGGGACCCGCAGAGCGGCCAGGTCGACCTTGCCGTTGGCGTTCAACGGCAGGCGCGGCAGCACCACGAACACCGCGGGCACCAGGTACCCGGGCAGCCGCCCGGCCAGTCCGGCCCGCACGTCCGCCGGGCCGACGCCGTCCAGGACGACGTGGGCGACCAGCCGCAGGCCACCGTGCGGGTCCCGGTCGGCCGACACCACGACCTCGACCACACCGGGCAGCCCCCGCAGCACCTCCTCGACCTCCGCCGGCTCCACCCGGTGCCCGCGCACCTTCACCTGCCGGTCCACCCGCCCCAGGAACTCCAGGGCGCCGTCCGCCCGCCTCCGGGCCAGGTCGCCCGTGCGGTACATGCGCGCGCCGGGCTCCGCCGCGAACGGGTCCGGCAGGAACCGCCGGGCCGTCAGCCCCGGCCGCCCGAGGTAGCCGCGGGCCACACCGTCCCCGCCGAGGAACAGCTCCCCCGGGGTTCCGGCGGGCACCGGCCGCAGGTCCTCGTCCAGCAGGTACGCGGCGCTGTTGGCGGCCGGCCGGCCGATCGGCACCGTCCGGTCCGCGCCGGTCACGTCCCCGCAGCGGTGGGCCGTGGCGTAGGTGGTGATCTCGGTGGGGCCGTAGAGGTTGACCAGTTCGGTGTCCGGGCAGTGCGCGGCCACCCTCGCCAGGGTGCGGGCGTCGGCCTGTTCCCCGCCGAAGGAGAGGCTGCGCAGCCCGCGGAACACCGCCGGGTCCTCCGCCGCCACCTGCCGCAGCAGCGCGGTGGGCAGGAAGAGCACGTCCACGCCGTGCGCGGCCAGCGCGCCGCGCAGCCGTTCGGCCACCAGCACGTCGTCCCTGGCCAGCCCGACCAGCCGGGCCCCGTTGAGCAGGGCGCCCCAGGTCTCCAGCGTGGCCGCGTCGAACGAGATGGTGGCCGCCTGCGCCGCGGTGTCCGTACGCCGGACCTCGATCGAGTCCGCGCTGCGCACCAGCCGGACGATGTTCCGGTGGGTGACGGCGACGCCCTTCGGCCCGCCCGTCGAGCCGGAGGTGTACATGATGTACGCGAGGGACTGCGGGCCGACCCGGACGTCCGGCCGGGTGGCGGGTTCGGCCGCCAGGTCCGGCGCGTCGACGTCGATCCGCCGCCCGGGCAGGTCGACGTCGTGCCGGCGGGTGCTCAGCACGACGTCGACCCCCGCGTCCCGCGCCATGTACGCCAGCCGCTCGGCCGGGTACTCCGGGTCCAGCGGCACGTAGCAGGCGCCGGCCTTCAGCGCGGCCAGCGCGCCGACGACCCAGTTCTCGTCGCGGACGGCCAGACCGACCCTCGCCTCGGCACCGGCCCCGTTGCGGAGCAGGTGGTGCGCGAGGCGGTTCGCCCGCTCGTCCAGCTGCCGGTACGTCAGCGCCGCCTCGCCGTAGCGCAGCGCCGGCGCGTCCGGCGTCCCGTCCGCCCAGTCCTCCAGCAGTCCGTGCACGGTGCGGTCGCCCGGGTAGGGCGACACGCTCGCCGTGGTCCGGTCGGACCGCTCCTGATCACGCCGGTCGCTCACCGTCGTTCCTCCCTGTCGAGGTGGTGCGCGGCCAGTCTCGCCAGGGGGCTTTCCGGTTTTCTTCAGGGGCGGTTCAGGCAGTCTTCGAGCGGCCTTCGAGTGGCCTTCGAGTCTCCTTCGAGTCGCCTTCCGGCGGGCCTGGAACGGCTGGTCACGGCCCTGACGGCCGACCGCAGGACGCCGGGGAGAACGGTGGGGAGAACGGTGGGGAGAGGTACCGGGAGAGGGTGGGGAGAGGGGTGGGAGCGGTACCGGGGGGCGGGTTTCGAGGGCCCGCCGGCCGGCCCGGGGAGAGCTCCGCGTCAGGCGGGTTCCGGCGCCCACTCGTGCGGTGCGGCCGGGGCGACGCCGATCTCCTGCATGCAGCGGGCGTAGAAGCGGTAGCGCCGCCGCGCCTCCCCGTGCCGGCCGGCACCCCGCAGGACCCTGACGAGCTCCATGTGCGCCTCCTCGTCGTAGGAGTCGCAGCGCAGGATCCGCAGCAGGCACGAGACCCGCTGGTCGACGTCGGAGGAGCGCGTCACCCGGGCGCGCAGGACGCTGACGTAGGCCGTCTGGGCCTCGTCGCGCAGCTCCTGCGTCCAGTCGGTGTACGGGTCGTCGGGCATGAACTCACCGACGTACAGGGCCTCGGCCGCCACCAGCAGCTCGTCGGCGGCGGCGTCACCGTGCCGGTGCGCCGCGCACGCGTCGGAGGCGGCGATCAGGAAGCGCTCCACGTCCACGTGCACCAGGTCGAGGTTGACCGCGACCGCCGAGCGGTCGGCGTCGATCAGGCTGGCGTGCTGGATCCGCCGGTCCGGGTCCAGCACCCTTCGCAGCGTGGAGAGTTGGACCGACAGACGGCTGCCGCCCGCGGCCGGGGACTGGCCGGGCCAGAGCAGTTCCATCAGCCTCGAACGCGGCACCGGGCGGCCGCGGGCCGAGACCAGGATCTTCAGCAGGTCGCGGGCCTTCTTCGACTGCCACTCGTTCGGGGCGATGCCGGATCCGGCCCGCAGCACCCGGAACCCGCCGAGGCAGAGCACGGCGATCAGCGGCGTCCGCCGGGCCACGACCGTGAGCGCGTCCGCCACCCCGGGGGCCAGCGACACCCCCCGGTGACGCAGGGTCTCCTCCTCGGAGCGGGCCGTCCGGCTCCCCGTCGCGCCGCGCTCGGCCGCCGCCACCGTCCGCACCCGCGCCTCACCCGGGCGGTCCCCGACCGCGCGGTATCCCAGCCTGGCCTGCTCGAACAGGGCGGCGGCGGCCCGCGGATCCACCGCGACCAGGCCCAACAGCTCCATGGCCTCGGCGCCGGTCGCGGGCTGCTCCCGCCGCTCGGCGATCAGCCTCGCCTCCTCGCCGTCCGCCATCGCCGTACCGGTGTCCCCGCAGACCAGCGCCACCCAGGCCCGGGCCAGCAGTGCGGCGGCCCGCCCCGCGCCGTCCGCACCGGCCACGGCCGACTGGACGTGCTGCCGGGCCAGCACCGGATCGTCGGCGACGACCACCCGGCCGAGCTCGCCGTGGATCGCGGCGTCCAGCGCCCGGGCCGCGGGCCCGGGCGGCAGCTCCTTGGCCGCCGCCTCCAGCGCCGCCCTGGCCTGCCCGAAGTCCCGTCTTCGGCGGTGCACCGCCCCGAGGACGAGCAGGCCGTAGGCCTCGTCGTGCCGGACTCCCGTGGTCTCGCGCAGTCTTGCGGCATGCACGGCGTCCACCAGCGCGTCGTCGAGCCGGCCCGCCCGGGACTTCGCGTCCGCACCGACGCTCAGCGCGAACGGTTCCAGGCCGAGGTGCCCGCCCGTCCGGCACAACCGGACCCCGACCTCCGCCTCCGTGAGGGCCACGCCGAACTCCTCGCGGTCGATGGCGTGCCGGGCGCGGTACAGACTGGTCATCAGCCCCAGCAGTGCCGGGTGGCCGGACGGCGCGAGGTCCAGTGCTAATCGACGGTGCTCGTCGCCGAGCGCCTCGTCGCCCGTGTGGCCGGCGTGCAGGGCCATCGCCCGGTGCCCGGCCGCCCGGCTCGCGGCGTCCAGACCGCGGCCCTCCGCGACCGCGCGGCGCGCGCAGGCCGCACTGCGGTCCACGTCGCCCCAGCTGCGGTACCAGACCGAAGCCAGGCAGGCCAGTTGCACCCGGTCGCGCACCGCGAGACCCTCGTCCCGGACGGTGCCCAGGACGGCGACCGCCTCGGCCAGCCCGCTGGTCGCGTAGGCGGTGAGTACCGCCCGCAGGCCGGACGGTGCCCCGTCGGGTGCGGGGACTCCCCCGATGCCGGACACTCCCTGGTCGACCACGGGGTCACCGTTGCCGGCGAGCAGGAGTTCCGCGGCCACACGGTCGCCTGACGCGACGTATCTGCCCAGGTTCACGTCGATCCTCCGAATGAAGTCGTTCGCGGACATTTCATTCTGTGTACGCAGCACCTGACCGAGGGGGCCGACGGACGGGTCGGCCTCGGCTCGCCAGGTGGATCGTTTTCCTCAAGTGCGGCGGATCAGCCGGCACGAGGGACAGGGGGATGCCGATTCGACTTCGATTTCGATGAACATCGACATGTGCAGATGCCCTCTCCGGCCCCCCGTTGCGGACACCGGCAATCCGGCAGTCCGCGACCGCACGCTTCGGCAACTCGCTCCGGGAGATTATGTGAACGTTCTGCGCACAGCCAGGGTTCGGCACTGTGACGTGGGTCATACCGCCTCGTGGCGGCGCTGTCGGCCACTGCCGTCCGGGCAGGGAGGCTGATCGTTCTCCGTCGATTCCGGCCGTCCCGACCTCCGGCCGGCAGCCCGCGCGGCTTGATCGACTTGATCGTCATGATCAGGCCGATCTGCTACGGCCCGTCCGGCGGCGCTGATCGCAGAGGGAAAAACCCGGAAACGCAAAGAACCCCTGATCCGGAACGGATCAGGGGTTCTTCGTGAATGATTGTTCGGCGGCGTCCTACTCTCCCACAGGGTCCCCCCTGCAGTACCATCGGCGCTGTGAG